>CAYZIX010000048.1:0-28311 GCA_964478395.1 uncultured Candidatus Solibacter sp. | reverse complement strand
CGGACGAAGCGTAATTTGTCAGTTGGACCGACGTGTACTGGTCACGAAATACGGCCGTGGGGACGCGGTTGGAGAGCGCCGCTGTGAAATTGGCGGTTTGCGGCGCGGAGATGCTGGTGAAGGTGCGGGAGGCCGGAGTGAAAGTGCGGCCCGCCAAGGACGGCGTCACGGTATAGGTGCCGCCAGCGGGAACGCTGAACGAAAACGCGCCCGAGGCGTCGGCCGTGGTGGAGCCAGTGATGGTGCCGCTCAGCGCAACGGTGGCGCCTGCGACGCCCGCATTACCGGAGATGGAATAGTAGGTAACGGCCATCGGATCGCCGGCAACGTTGTTGGCTGCGTTGACGTCACCGGCATTCGAAACGGTGGCAATGTTGGAATAGCCGGGAGCTGCGACGATGCCAACAGTGGCGGTGATGGTGATGGTAGACGAGCCTGAGACGGCGATTGCGTTCGACGTTGTGCAGGTAACGATCTGACCTGAGGCCGCGCAACTCCAACCGCTGCCGGCGGCGCTGACATAAGTGAGTCCGGGCGGGAGCGTGTCGGTCACGGTGGTGGTGCCCGAGGTGGCCGACTGGCCGACGTTGGTGATTGTCAGCGTGTAAATGGCCTGCCCGCCAATGTTCGGCGAGGTGCTGTTTGCCATGCCGATGGTGAGATCCGGGTAGCCGAGCGGCGTGAGGGTAATGGGCGTTGGGGATGCGTGGCCGGCGCCAACACCGAGGCGGCCGTCGAGATTGTAGCCCCACGCTTTGACCGTACCGTCGGAAAGCACGGCGAAGCTGGTGACATCGCCTGCGCTGATGGCAACAACATTCGAGAGTCCCACGACGCGCACCGGACTGGCTGAGGCAGTAAGGGTGCCAGTGCCGAGTTGGCCGAAGTTATTGTTGCCCCAGGCCCACACGCTGCCGTCGGATTCGAGAGCCAGTGCATGATCGTTTCCAGCCGCGACAGCCGTGGCGCCGGTGATGCCGCTGACTCTGTGGGGAGAGGCATAGTTGCCCCATTGCCAAACGTCGCCATTGCTGGCTGCGCCGACGCCAAACCTGGTGCCAGCAGATATGGCGGACATAGCGGGTAGTACCGAAATCTGGACGGGCGTTAGGCGGTTGGTGTTTGTCCCATCACCCAGGTCGTAGTAGCTGTTCAATCCCCAAGCCCAGACCGTGCCGTCTTTTTTGAGCGCATAGGCGCTGTAATTCCTGGAGACAACCTGGGTGACGGAGCTGAGTCCGGACACCTGGACGGGGGAGGTTCGGTTGACGGTTGTGCCGTCACCAACAGAGCCGGACTCGTTGTTCCCAAGGCTCCAAACGGTTCCGTCCGTCTTGAGCATGTAGCTGGTAAACAGGCCGGATGCGACCTTCGAGACCCCGCTGATGGCGCTCGATGCCGTTGGCAGGGAACGATCGGTGGTGTCGCCGGTTGCAAGCTGGCCGTTGCGGTTGTCGCCCCAGCCCCAGAGTGTTCCATTGCTCTGGGCTGCCAGACTGGTCCAGAAGGCTGTGCTGACCGAAGTGATTGAGCTCAAGTTGGGCAGTTGTACCGGAACAGGATACGGGCGGCGTACTGAGCCGTTGCCGAACATGCCTGCAACATCGAACCCCCAGCCCCAGACCGCGCCACTGGAAGTCCGCGCATAGGTGTACGTCCGGCCAGCCGCGATGGAGGTGACGCCGCTCAGCCCGGAGACTGCGGTCGGAACAGTCAACTCGGTGGCGGCTCCGGTGCCAAGCAGGCCGGATTCGGAATAACCCCAAGCGACGGTGGATCCATCCGATTTCGTGGCGATGATGGTGTTTTCGCCGGTGCTGATGGCCGTGACACCAGTGAGGCCCGCGACCTGCACAGGGCTTGTTTGGGTACTGAACGATCCGTTGCCGCCCTGCCCCATTATGACTGTGCCCCACACCCAGACGGTGCCGTCGCTTTTCAGTGCCGCACCGTACGTGTACCTGGCAGCAATGGCCACTACGTTTGACAGCGAGGTGATCTGAACTGGAGTAGGGCTGGTGTTGATCGCCGGCACACCCAGTTCGCCGAAAGAATTGTCGCCCCATGCCCAGACCGTACCGTCGCTGCGCAACGCCAAGCTGTTGATATCACCGGCGCTGACAGCAATGACATTGGTGAGCGAAGAGACCGGAACCGGAGTATAGCTATCGGTGTAGGTGCCGTTGCCGAGTTGGCCGGTGGAATTATAACCCCAACTGCGGACTGTTCCATCCATCAGCGCGGCCAATCCGTGATAGCTGCCGGCGGCAACCGATCGCACTGAACTCAAACCGCTGATCTGGATTGGCGTTGCGTGACTGGTCGACGCCGTGCCGTCACCGAGGCGGCCTGACTCGTTGGAGCCCCAACTCCACACCGTGCCGTCTTTCTTGACGGCCAGCGACCAACCGCTTTTAGCCGCGGTAGCGACCACATCGCTGAGCGAACTGATCAGTGTCGGCGTCTTGACGTCAGCGCCTCCGCTACCGGCCGCTTGGCCCTCGCCCCAGGCATAAAGATTTCCGGTGCTGGTCATCGCCAAGCTGTGGAAAGAGCCTGCCGTGACCGCAAATATGGTGGGGAGCGATGAGATTGGCCGGTAATTGTTTCGCGAGGTGGTCGTGCCGTCGCCAAGCTGTCCGAAGGCATTATCTCCGGAACTCCACACGGCACCATTCGAGTCCAGGCGTAGCGAGTGCTTGGCTCCGGTCGCGATGGTGTCGGACGTGCGCCGCACCAGCGAGTACGTGCTGGCCGTGTTGTTCGTGGTGGCCGTGTCGCCCGACACGGAAATTGACGCGGTGTTGGTGACCTGCGGATAAGCCGCGTTCGAGACAGAGACCGTTAACGTCAATGTTGAAGTAGCGTTGGTGGCGAGCTGTGAGTAATTCAAGCAGGTAACGTCTTGGCTGGCTCCCTGGCATGTCCAGCCGCTGCCGGAAGCGGAAACATAGGTCACGCCCGCAGGCAGGGTGTCGCGGAAGACCATGTAGGCGCCTGTGGCCGATCCGGTATTGGTAATGGTGGCGGTATAAGTAGCGGCTCCGCCAACTGTGAAGTAGTTACTGGCCGTCAGCGTGATACCGAGATCGGTAGTGGTGGTAGCCGGCGTGACAACGGGGAGTCCAAAGTAGCCGTCTGTGGCGGTTCCGCCGAATTGACCACTGGAATTATCGCCCCAGCCGTAGATTGCACCAGCGACGTCAATCGCCAGCGCGCCCGCTTCCTTGGCCGATATCCCGGCGATATTGGATAGGCTCATTATCTGGGTGGGCACGATGACGTCGGTGATGTTACCGGTCCCGGTTTGCCCGAGGCCGCTTCCGCCCCAACTCCAGACGGAGCCGTCGGCGTTGATGACGTACGTCGTGTTCTTACTGATCACAACAGAGCGCGCCGAAGAGAACACGGACAAACGGTATGGCGTTATGTGCGACGTGCCAAGCGCGTCACCGAGGTAACCACCGCTGCTGCCCCAGACATAGACCGACCCATCCGACGTCACGGCGGCGCTGTGGTATGCGCCGTTGGACATTGAGATGACACCGGACAGAGTGGTGATCTGCACCGGCGTGGAGCGCGTGAGGGCAAATCCGTCGCCGATGCGGGCGTAGTAGCCGTCGCCCCAGGCCCAGAGCGTGCCATCGGTCTTACGCGCGAAGCTCATGAGGTAGTTCGCGGAGATACCGGCAACGCCGGTCAGGCCGTCAATTACGGCGACTGTTCCGGTGGCAGTGAGGGTGCCCCGGCCAAGCTGGCCATAGGTGTTATCGCCCCAGGCGAAGACCGTGCCGTCCTGCCGCAGCGCCAAGGCGTGGCGCTGGCCCGCCGCGATGGCGACGATGTTGCTCAAACCCGGAACCTCGACTGGCACAAGAACCGTATCCACGCCGGCCGCGAGGCCGAGTTGCCCGCTGGTGTTGTGTCCCCAGCCCCAGACCGTGCCGTCCGACTTCAGAGCCAGGGCGAAATCGGTGCCAGCCGCGATTTTGACCACAGATGACAGCCCTCCAGCCGTGACGAGCGTGCGGCTGCTTGTCGTCGTGCCGTTGCCCAACTGGCCGTATTGATTGTCACCTAGTCCGGAGACCGTGCCATCCGATTTCAGGCGGAGTGTGTAGGTTCCGCCGTGGGCGATGGTCTCACCGGGGTTGCGGACGATGCGGTTGGCGCTGGCGGTATTATTCGAGACTACGGTCTCGCCCGCAAGCGACACCGTAGCCGTGTTCGGCGCCCATGAATTCGCCGCAAACGTCGGCAGCACCGTCAGTGTGACGGTGGAACTGGCGCCGGCCGCCAGGGGGGCCGTGCTGGTGCAGGTAACCACCTGGGCCGCTGCGGAGCAACTCCAGCCGGTGCCCAGGCCAGATACATAGGTAACTCCCGCCGGCAGCGTATCCGTCAACGTGATGGTGCCCGATGAGGCGGCCGCGCCGACGTTGGAGATGGTTGCCGTATAGGTTGCGTTTTGCCCGGTGGTGAAAACAAAAGAGGCCGTGAGCGCCAGAGACAGGTCAGCGGGCGCAATCGCGCCAGGGCTGACCGGCGTGTACGCGGGTGTGGTGGTGCCGTTGCCCAACTGGCCGGACGAGTTGTTACCCCACGCATACACGTTGCCGGAGGAATCGATGGCGAGAGAGCTGTATTGTCTGGTTGCAACACCCACGATTGAGGACAGCCCGGTCACGGCAACCGGGGTTGTGCGCGTGGTGGTTGTGCCGTCTCCGAGTTGGCCTTTGTCATTCGCACCCCACGACCAGAGACTTCCAGCGCTGGTAACGACAAAGCTGGTGTATTCTCCTGCCGCGGCGTAGCGCGCCGAGGAGAAGCCCGTCAATTGATGGGGAGTGAGTTGCGCGCCCAGCGCGCCGTCGCCGAGGCAACCGTTCGTATTCGATCCCCACAGCCAGAGCGCTCCGGAAGAGGTGATGGCGATGGAATGGTCATATCCCATGGCCATGAAGACGACGTCGGAAAGTGTGGATATCTGGGCTGGCGTCGCGCGGCTGATCGTCGTGCCGTCGCCCAGCATTCCCGAAAGGTTGGCGCCCCAGCTCCAAAGCGTGCCGTCGGATTTCAAGGCCATGCTGGAATAGGTGCCCGCAGCGACACTGACAACATTCGTTAGGCCGCTGATCTGAGTAGGTGTGGCGGTGGTGGTGAACGTGCCCAGTCCAAGTTGGCCCGCTTGATTGATCCCCCAACTCCAAACGGTGCCGTCTGAGCGGAGCGCAAGCGCGTGCCCGCCCCCAGCCGCAATAGAGATGATGCCCGTCAGGCCGGGCACCTGGAGAGGTATCGAAGAATAGCTCTCGGCCGTGGCGCCACCAAGCTGGTTGTTGCTATTAGCTCCCCAGGCCCAGACGGTGCCGTTGGACTTGAGCGCCAGACTGTGGAAGGGACCGGCGGCAACTTTGATGACCGAACTTAGGCCCGGTACCGTGACAGGGCTCAACTGTTGAGTGGTGGAGCCCAATCCGAGTTGGCCAAAACCGTTGTCGCCCCAGGTCGAGACGGTGCCGTCGGAATTGACGCGAATTGAGTGCTGAGCGCCGGAGCCGATGGTTTCGGCCGGGCTGACGCCGATTGCGGTGAGCGTGGCGGTGTCGTTAGCTGGATTGGTGTCTCCGGCCACGGATATGGATGCCGTATTGGAAAAATAGGAGCCCGCCGAGCTGGCCACTGTGGCCGTAATTGTGACGCTGGAGCTGGCACCGGAGGCCAAGGCCGTTGTGGCCGTGCAGGTGACGAACCGAGCGGAGTAGCTGCATGACCAGCCGTTTCCGGTGGCGGCTGTGGCGGTGAGGCCTGAGGCCAATATGATGCCGAGGCGCTGGGTTGTGGACGTGGCGTTCGGTCCGGCGTTGGAAATGGTAGCTGTCAGTGTGGCCGCGCTGCCTGGAGCGAAAGTGGATGCTGACGTTAGTGTGACCGAGAGATCCACGGCCGGGAACGTGGGCAACGTGGTTGGAGTAGAAGAGTTGGTCAACGATCCGTTACCAAGTTGGCCGTAGGTGTTTCTACCCCATGTGTAGATGACGCCCAAAGTGTCGATGGCCATGACGGAGCCGGACATTGAGGAAACGCCGGTGATGTTGGCGAGGCCACTGATCTGGGTAGGCCCCGAGCGCGTAGTTGTCGTGCCATCACCGAGTTGGCCGTAGGTGTTGTCGCCCCAACTCCAAAGAGTGCCGTCGGACTTGATGGCGAAGTTGCCAGCGGTGATCGCCACAACGTTGCTGAGTGCCGTCATCTGTGTTGGCGTGAGTCCACCGTAGCTTCCCCAGGCCCAAACTGTGCCGTCGGCCTTGAGCGCCATGCCGAGCGTGGAACTGGCTGTCGCCGCGACAACACCGGTCAGGCCAGTGACCTGCACGGGACTTGTGCGAGTGGTTTGAGTCCCATCCCCGAGCGCGCCGAATGTGTTGGTGCCCCACGCCCAGAGCGTACCGTCGCTCTTCACCGCGTATCCGGCATTGTCACCCACTGCGATGGATACGATGCCGCTGAGGCCGCTGATCTGGGCCGGAGCTGCCGCGATGCTGGTAGTGCCCTGTCCACACTCTCCGTTGCTGTTCTGGCCCCAGCTCCAGACCGTGCCATCCGACCGCAAAGCGAGTGCATGATAAGGGCCAACGGCAAGCGCTACGATGTTGGTGAGCCCGCTGATCTGGACAGGCGTCAGAGCATTTGAAGCGCCAACGGCGCCGTTCAATGTCCCGACGGAGCCGCTGCCCCAACCCCAGACTGTCCCATCGGACTTCCGGGCAAAGCTATTGAGGCTGCCCGCAGCCACCTGGACGACGTTGGTGAGCCCTGAAACGGTGATTGGGCTGAAGCGGAACGTTGTTGTTCCATCGCCCAGTATGCCGGAAGTGTTATCACCCCATGTCGAAACCGTGCCGTCGGCGTTGAGCCGCATGGCATGAGAGCTGATGCTGATCTTGTCGGCCGGCCGGCGGACGACGGTAGTGGCGGTGGCCGAGTTGTTCGTGGTGACAGTCTCGCCGGGCAGCGACAGGACGGCTGTCACTTGGCCCAACGTGGATGTGCGCAGCGACACATTCACGGTAAGTTCGAGGTAGAACTGGCTGCCGCCCAGAATCGGGCCGGTCTGCGTACAGGTGGCGGTCTGGCCTGAACCGGAACAGCTCCAGCCGGCCGAGCCGGACTTGTACGTCACGCCCGTTGGCAGAGTCAAAGTCGCAGTAATGGTTCCGGAGGTTGCCGCGCTGCCGACGTTGGTGCCGTAAACATAGATGGTCCCGGTGGATCCGGCGTTGAAGGACGATGTCAGGTAGTCGAGTGAGAGGTCGGCCGGTACCTGCGTGCCGACCGAGATTGGATACAGTACGGACGTGGTCCCGCCATTGGCCAGCTGGCCGGAGCTGTTGTCACCCCAACCATAGAGTGAACCGGCATGGTCGAGGGCAATGGCCGTGCCGGCGTAGGCCGAAATGCCGGCGATGTTGTTGATGCTGGTAATCGCCGCCGGTGTGGTCCGGTCGGTCGTGGTTCCGTCGGCCATCAGGCCGTTGCCGTTGTAGCCCCAGGCATAAATATAGTCCGTGAAAGTCACCACGAAACTTGTGTTGGTGCCGGCGTAGGCCCAACGTCCAATGGTTGGGGTGGAGAGCTTGGCCGGCGTGGCCGAATCCGTGGTTGTGCCGTTGCCGAGTTGTCCGTGGCTGTTGCAGCCCCACGTCCACACTCCGCCGCCGTAGGTGACGGCCACGACGTGGCAAACGCCCATCGACACGGATATGATCTCTCCGGGGAAGGAGAGCGCCACAGGCGCAGAATGCGTGGTGGTGGTGCCGTCGCCGAGTTGGCCGTTGCTGTTCAGGCCCCAGGTGTTCAGTACGCCACCGCTGACGCGTGCCACACTGGACGCGCCGCCGGCCGCAATGGCCGTGGCCGAGGGGGTGCCCGAAATCACGTAGCTGGACTTCAGGGCCGTGACTTGAGCCAGTGCACCCGTTGCCGTGATTGTGCCGCGTCCGAGCTGGCCGCTCGCGTTGGCGCCCCAGCTCCAGAGCGTGCCGTCGGACTTCAGCGCGAGAGCGTGTGCCGCGCCGGCCGCGATGGCGATGACGTTGGTGAGGCCGGGAATCTGAACCGGCGTGGCACTCATGCTGGTGCTCACTGCTCCACCGAGCTGGGCCGACGCGTTGCTGCCCCACGCCCAGACGGTGCCGTCGGACTTCATGGCGAGGCTGAACTGATCGCCCGCCGCGACTTTCAAAACCGAAGTCAGGCCGGACACCTTTACGGCGCTAGTGCGCGTGGTTGTCGAGCCGTCTCCGAGTTGGCCCTGGGCGTTGGCGCCCCAGGCATCGACGGTGCCGTCGCTGGCCACGTGCAGTACGTGCGCGCTGCCGGTGGCGATGGTTTCGCGCGGCTCGACGCCGATCTTGGTGAACGTTGCCAGGTCGTTCGCCGCATTCGTGTCGCCCGCGGCGGTGATGGCTGCGGTGGCGACGTAGTAGGTGGCCCCCAGTTCGTTCGCCTTGGCGACCACTTCGACGGACGTGCTGGCGCCGGGCGCCAGCGATGTCTCACTGGTGCAGACGGCGCCGTAAGGACTGCAAGTCCAGTTCGTGCCCCAAGCGCCCCAGAAGGTGAGCCCCGATACAAACTCCGCCCGCAAGGACAGCGTCTTCGTTGTCGTGCTGGCGCCCGTGTTGGTGACCGTAGCGTTGAAGGTGATGTATTCTCCAGCGATGAAGGTGGAGCTGGATGTCAGCGTGACAGACAAATCCACGGGCGGGAATGTGCTCAGTGTTTGCGGAGTGGCGTAATAGGTCGATGCCAGCGAGCCCGTGCCACACACACCAAGCGAGTTGGCACCCCAAATGTAGATGTTGCGTGACGTGTCAATCGCCATCGCCGTGCTCCGATGCGTGTTAATGCCCGCGATGGAACTCAGACTGGCGATCTTGGCGGGTGTGGAGCGGTTGGTGGTGGTGCCGTCGCCAAGTTGACCGTCGTTGTTCAGGCCCCAACTCCACAACGTGCCGTCCGATTTGAGCGCATAGCCGTTTTGGAAGCCGGCCTGGACAGCCACAATGTCGGATAGCGCAGTGGCTTGGACCGGAGTAAGGCTGTTCGTGGTGGTGCCGTCACCGAACGAGCCGTTCGTGTTATCTCCCCAACTCCAGACTGTTCCGTCGGTCTTGACTGCCGTAGTGTGGTAGTAACCGCCCGCGACGGATGCCACGTTGTTCAACAGGGAGGCCAGCCCGGGCGTGGAACGGCTGGTTGTTGTGCCATCGCCCAATCCCCCGTAGGAGTTATCACCCCAGCTCTGAATATTTCCATCGCTGAGCACCGCGTAGGCGGACGACGTGCCGGCAAAGATGGACACCACACCGCTGAGGCCACTGATCTTGGCCGGTGCGGCGTAGAAATCTGAAGTCCCCGTGCCCAACTGGCCTGAATCGTTGTACCCCCAGCTCCAGACGGTGCCGTCCGACTTCAACGCCAGGGAGTAGGAACCGATTGCACTGGAATTCGTTGATATAGCGACAATGCCGCTCAGACCCGTAACCTGCACTGGCGTCGAAATGACTTGAGCTGACTGGTTCAGGTCAACCCCGCCGAAATAGTTCCAGCCCCAGGCCCAGACAGTGCCGTCCGACTTTAGCGCGAGGCTTAGAGACGAAGAAGCGTCGACCTGGACTACGTTCGTCAAGCCGGATACCGTCACGGGGCTCAGGCGGTCGACGGTTGTCCCGTCGCCGACTTCGCCAGTGTAGTTGTTCCCCCACGCCGAGACGGTGCCGTCGGCGTTCAGGCGCAGTGTGTGATTGCCGCTGGTGGCGATGGCGTCGGCCGGCCGGCGCACGACTGTCATGGCGCTGGCGGAGTTGTTGGCCGTGTTGGTCTCACCACTCAATGAGACGGCGGCGGTGGCGATGGCGCGGACGGGGGTGCGCAAGGTCACGGCGGTAGTCAGTGTGACGGCGCTGGAGGCTGCGGCGGCGATGGCCGCGCTGTTCGAGCAGGTGACCACACGGTCCACGGCGGAGCAACTCCAGCCCGTGCCGCTGGCGGACGTGTAGCTGACGCCCGGGGGCAGGGTGGTGGTAAGCGTGATGACACCGCTGGTGGCGGCGCCGCCGGAGTTGGTGACGGTGGCGGTGTAAATCAGTGTGGTGGGAGCGTTGACGGTGGAGGAAGTGGCCAGCGCGACTGTCAGATCGGCAAGGGTATCGGCGGCGCGGATGCCGGTGGCTAGCAAAGTGGCCGACACGCGCTGCGGCAGCACGCTGCCACCGTTGCTGTTCCACGTCCACGCTGTTCCGTCGCTCTGGAGCGCGGCCGTGGCCGAAATGGCGGAGACGCCGGTGAGGCCAGCCACGGGCACGGGTGTAAGTGCCGACGCATTCCAGGTGTACACCGTGCCGTCGGCCAGCAGCGCGAAACACTGCTCGCCATCCACGGCGATGGCGTCGACGTTCGCGAGCGCTGCGATGCGCGTGGGCGTGGCGCGGTCCGACGTGAGGCCCCAGGCCCACACGGTGCCGTCCGACTTCAGAGCCAGCGAATGATACGGGCCGGCAGCGACGGCGCGGACGCCGGTCATGATCTGCACGGGCGATTCCAGCGTGCCGGCGCCGGATAGGCCGAGCTGATAGTGCTCGTTAGTACCCCAGGTCCACAGCGTGCCGTCGGAGAGCACGGCCAGCGAGTGCGACTCGCCTTGGGCGATGCCCGTGACGCGCGTGAGGCCGGCGATGGTGGCGGGCGTAGCGGTGGCAGGCAGGGCAGGGAGGCCGTCACGCTCGATCCAGGCGGCCGTGGAGCCGGCGGAAATGTCGATGATGGCTTGGCTGGCGGCGATGAACACGGACTCGTGCCCGGCCTGATCGATGCGCAGCGCGCCGGCGGTGGCGACGGCGAAGCGGCCGGCGGTCCAGCGCGCCAGGGCGGGATTGTGGAGCTCAATGGTGAGGCTGTCACTCAGAGTGGGCGTGGTGCGCAGCCGCTGCGAGTCGCCAAAGAGATAGGTAGAGCCATCGGCGCGAGTGGCGGTGCTGTAATCCTCGCCAGCGGTGATGACGACGATGCCGGTGAGGCCGGCCACGCGAGCCGGCACGGAGTGCGGCAGCAGCGTCGCGTCGCCCAACTGTCCGCTGTCGTTGGCGCCCCAGGCCCAGACGGTGCCGTCGGCCTTTAGTGCGAGTGAGTGCCGCGAACCGGCGGCGATGGCAGTGACGCCACTTAAGCTGGATACCTGCTGCCAGCCGCCGGCGGCCAGCGTGTTGCCCGTGCCAAGCTGGCCGTGGTCGTTGTTGCCCCGGCTCCAGACGATTCCGCTGTCGGTCAACACCAGGAGATGGCCGCCGCCGGGGGCCGTGGCAATACGCCGTGCGCCGGCAATGGTGCCGAGGCTGGTGACGGAAAGATCGTCATTCAACAGGCGGATTTGGGGTTGAGCGAAAAGGAGTGAGCTGGCAAACAGGCACAGAATTGCAGGACGCATGAGAGGTATTCCTCGCGACGTGAGGAGATTGGGGGCAGCCACCGGGCAAATAAATCCCCCTCCGGCGAAAGCAGCACCGGCACATCGAAATGATGGTATCAGAAGTTAGCGGGAAATAAGGCCCAGACCAGGACGATCGGGGAGAATTAATTTACCGTGGTCGACTTGGACGCCGCGATAAGGATCGTTCGAAATCAGTAGGAAACCATCCAGATCAGCGTAATCAACCAAGGGCGAAAGCTGCGCGGCAGCAGTAATTGCAGCTGAAGAAGAAACCATGCAGCCCAGCATGACTTTGAGGTTCAGCGAGCGCGCCATCTGGATCATGCGCCAGCCTTCCAGCAGGCCTCCGCATTTGTCAATTTTGACGTTTACACCGTCAAAATGCTGGGCCAGGCGAGGAATGTCGGATGGGTGGAGGCAGGCTTCGTCGGCAAAAATCGGAATATGAACGCGGCTGCGGATCCAGTTCATATCCTCGAGATTGGCGGCCGGCAGGGGCTGTTCAATGAATTCGACGCCCTGTTTTTCCAGCCAATTGATCTTCTCAACCGCGCGCTCCTTGGTGCCAAAACCTTCGTTGGCGTCGGCGCGAAGCGGTTTTTTGGTGACCGAGCGGATGGCGCCGAGTATCTCCTCGTCGTTGTCCAGCCCGACCTTCACCTTGAGCACAGGGAAGGCTTCGGCTTCGCGAACCTTCTGGCGCACGACGTCGGCCTTGTCGATGCCGATGGAAAAGACGGTGACGGGGGCGTCGGCGCGGTCGACGCCGAAAAAGCGCCAGAGCGGCACGCCGAGCTTCTGGCCCACCCAGTCCATTACGGCGATGTCGACGGCGGCTTTACCCGCCCAGTTGCCTTCGATGCGCTTGAAGACGCCGGCCATCAGCTTGGCATAGGCGCGCGGATCCTGCTCACTCAGCCAGGGGATGATGGCCTCGACCGCGGCGCGGCACGTCTCGGCCGACTCCTTGTAGCGGATGATGGGCGCGCCTTCGCCGATGCCGGTGAGGCCATCGCGGCGGTACTCGACATAGAAGGTGTCCCTGTAGGTGCTGGAACTCATCACCGTGGTCCAGGTGTGAGCCAGGTTGAGGCGGCGGATCTTCAACGTGACACTCGTCGCGGGTGCGGCCGGTACGGCCGGTGCGGCCAGCAGGGAAGGCGTGGCGAGGAAAGATCTGCGGTTCATTATTTCCACCTCCGGGCGGCGATGAAGAGCTTGGTCCAGTGCTCGTCATCGAGGTTGCTGATCTGAATTACGGGGTGCGTGCTGGTGGTCGAGTGAATGAACCTGCCGCCGCCCAGGTAGAAGCCGGTGTGCGCAATCTTGGCCGGATTGGAACCGAAGTAGAGCAGGTCGCCGGGCTTCAGTCCGGCACGCTCCACTGGCTTCAGTTTTTCCCAACGGGCCTGCGGACCCGCGTCGCGCGGCATATCCAGGCCGCCGCGGCGGACCAGCATCTGCGCGAATCCGGAACAATCGTAGCCAAAGGAACTGGTGCCACCCCAGGTATAGGGCAGACCCAGAAATCGGTGCGCCAACTGGATCAGCGCCGGGATGTCGAGCGGCGAGTTGTCAGTACGCAGGTCTCCCTGCTGGACAAAGGCCGTGCGGCCGTCGGCGAGCTTCACTTCCAGCCACTGCGGCAGCTCTCGAACCACTTCCAGCGGCGATTCGTAAGGCAGTGTGAGGACGGGTGCGTGTTTGGTGACGCTCGGCTCGCGGTAGACGTGCGTGCGGAGGCTTTCAGTGAACACCGTGCCCTGGTAAGCGCCATCGCGGAGCGAAGAAGCGGGCACCCAGCCCGGGTAGTTGTCGCCAGGCGTGAGGATGTGTCGCCAGTTGCCTTCTGATTTGTCGACGGTGACCACCATGCCATAACGGGCCTGGCTGACCACGTCGGCATCCGTGGTGGGCTTGGAGAACATGTCGGCCACAGGCACCACCACCACAGCATCGGGTACGGCCCAGGCGGCCGTGGCAAGCAGAAAAGCCAACAGCGTGCGAGACATTAGCTCCAGTATACGTGGCAGTTATCAGGCGAGGCGCTCAAGGACCATGTCTGTGACGAGCATGGTGCCGTGGTCCACAAAGAAGCCGAAGTAGCCGGGCGCGGTGGAGTCCACGGTCGTTTCGAGGGTGGTCATGTTCTTCCAATTCACCGAAAGGCGGCCGCCGCGCGTTTCCAGCGTGCAGTGGTAGGCGATGTTGTCGGCGATGTTGAACCACGTGCGGGCCAGCACGTCGCGCCGCTGGCCGTCGGAGCGCGCCAGATAAACCTTGGCCTCCGGCGAGTAGCGCGCGGTGAGCGCGGCCTCGATGCCGGCGCCGTTGGCGTCGGCCAAGGCGATGGCGCCGAAGCGCTCGCCCTGCGACTTGATGATGGTGAGCGATAGGCGGGCATCACTCATAGCCGCGGCATTGATCAGCACCAGGGCCCGTCCGTTGGGCGCGGCGAGGCGGAGGTGGCCGTCGCGGATGACGGCCTCTGCTCCGGCGCCAACCACTTTCAACCCGTCCAGTGGCAGGACGCTGGCACCGCCGAGGGTGAGAAAACGGTCGGATTCGGCGCCGAGCGGGGCGGGTCCGGCTATGCGCGAAGAGATGAAGTCGTCCATCGGAAAGTGCTGCGACTTCTGGACCGAGATCAGGCGGCCGTCGGGGTAGCCGTGCAGCATCGTGTAGCCGAACGGCGAGCTGACGTTGGCTGAGCGCACCAGAACGGGCACACCGCCGAGTTGGTGAACGGTGTTGCGATGCTCGTGCCCGCAGATGACGGCGCGCACGCAGCCGGCTGAGGCAATCAGTTGCTCAAACTCCTTGCAGTTCACCCAGCCAGCCGGAGGAACGTGCGTGCAAAGTACGACGTGAAGGTTGCGCGAGCGCGCCTCGGCAAGTCTTTCTCCGAGCCACGTCATCTGTTGCGGGTCCAGCCCGAAGACGTTGCGGTAGACGTTGCCCTTGCCGTAGCGGACGTCCGGGTTGGGCAGCAGACTGTTCAGGCCGATGAAGCGCCAGCCACTGACGTCACGGTGGCGGTAGGGCGGGCCGAAGTGGCGCGTCCAGGTATCGAGCTGGCGCTCGTTTTCGTAGTAGGGCTCTGCGGTCTCGTGATTGCCGAGCATCGGTAAATAACGATGCTTCAGACGGAGGTAGAAATCGTCGGCAAAGGCCAATTGGCGCGTGTACTCCTCCGGTGGCGGAAAGAAGGACCCGCCTGCGCTGATGACGTCACCGCCGTGGATAGAGAGCGCGGGCTGTTCGGCGTTGAGGGCGGCGGCCAGGTCCGGCATGCGGCGGTCCGTATTGGTGGTGATCTGTGCGCCGTTGCCCCAGTTTTCGGTGTGGTTGGGCCAGTAGTGATGGTCACTGACAAAGGCCACTTTGCAGGCGGCGCCGGGCGGCACAAACTGGCCTGAATATATGACAGGGCCGGAGGCGGCGAGCGGAGCTGCGAGCGTTGCTCCGCAGACCTGAAGAAAACTGCGGCGGCGGATGGCTGAAGAGGGCATGGACTGAGTTTCTCCTGTTTAGTGTGCCGCCAGCAGATTCCGGCCGGGGAGTTGGAGGCCGAGCAGCGCGGCGGCGGTGGGCGCGACGCTGGTGAGGTCGGCGTGCGGAAGCGCACGCGCGGCGATGCCGGGGCCGTAAGCGAGGAAAGTGGCATCGAGATCGGACGGGCCGGGCAGATAGCCGTGCGTGCCGCGCGTGTCACCCGAAGGCGTGACCCAGGCGCCGGAGCGCGCCGGGCCGGGCGCAAAGCCGCGGCTCATGCTGGCGGCGGCGAAGGCGAGCGGATAGGCGTGGAGCTTGTCGAGCTCGGCGCGGTCGAGCACGGCGCCGATGCCGTAGCGCGGGTCGTTTTTCAGGCGTTCCAATTCCGTGCAGACCAGCTTCTGCGCTTCGGTGTCGTGCGGATCCTTGACGACGAACTCGACCGAGCCGCCGTTCGTGTGCGCGGCAACACGCCACGCCGCGCGGTTGCCTTCGGGCGCGGCCAGCCCGAGGCTCGCTAAGAACGCCTGCGGATGGAAGAGTTGCGAAACGGGCCAAAAGCCGTGATCGCTGACGATGAGCCACGTGGCGCCTGGCTCGGCCCGGCGGAGTATGCCGATGGCCTGATCAACGCGCTCTAGCGCACGCAGGGCCTCTGGCGACGCGGGGCCGTGTTCGTGCTGAGCCTCGTCAACATCCAGGAAATGAACAAGTAGCAGGTCCGGCTTGTGCGTGCGTACGATATAGGCGGCCTGGGCGGCGCGGTAGAGATCGTCCTGCACGGTGGCGGGCGTGACGCGGCCGTATTCCTTTTCAAAGGCCGCGAAGAGGCCGGGCGTCGAGACGGCGCGGTGGAGCATCACCAGATCGTCACTGCGCAGCGGATAGAACTCCGGGATGTTGTAGTCGATGGCCGCGCCGATGGAGACGGGCCAGGAGACGGCGCCAACGCGCAGGCCCGCGCGATGGGCAAGGTCCCAGAGCGTGGGCACACGAATCGATTCAGCGTAGGCGAACCAGCCGTTCATCAGCCGTCCCTCAGGGTCGAAGACGGTGTTGGCGTAGATGCCATGATCGGCCGGCAGTCGGCCGGTAACCAGCGTGGTGTGGCTGGGGTAGGTGACGGTGGGGAAGACGCCGGTGAGGCCCGCGGACAAGGCACCGTGGCCGCGCATCTCAATCAGATTGGGGACGCGCGCGCCGAGCTGTTCGGCGTGGGCGAGCGTGGAGGGCTGCAGCGCGTCGATCGAGATGATGAAGAGACGGCGGTCGGCCGCCGAGGCCGTAAGGAGTGTGAACAGAAGAACGATGAAGCGCATTATGAATTGACCTTTTCAATAGGCGTTGCGGCGGCGCTGAGGTCGTTGCCGGTGAGCGTGATGGCGCTGGATTTGCCGGTCACCTTGATGAATGCGCCGGTCGGCTTCGCAGCGCGGCAACCGCTAATCAGCATGCCATTGACACTGTTTGCGCGAACCATGATGGGTGCGGCCGGAGCGCGCAGGCCATGCAATGCAACGTCTTCGGCATCGTCCACACCGAGGGAGTGACGCTGGTCCGGCTTCGTCGTGGCCAGCCGTATGTTTTCCATCGTGAGGCCGCGCGCGTGGCGCACGTAGAAGCCGAATGCGGGCAGCGCGCCAAACATCGAGTGTTCGGGATAGGCGTCACGTTTCTCCGGGATTTCGCGCGTCGTCTGCTCCACGGCGCCGCCACCGGCAAATTGCAGATGGATGTTCGAGAGCAGGACGTTTTCGACGGGGCGTTCAGCGAGGCCGGTGATCGAGCAGGTGGACTGGGACTCGCCCGTGGCCTGCACGTTTGAGATAGTCACGTTGCGCAGATGCCCTGCGGGCCAGCGGGCTTGCGCCGGTTCAAACGGGCGGCCACGGTCGCCCAGGCGGATGAAGATGGGGCAACCTGTGTCGCGCATCACGATATTCGAGATGTTGACGCCATCGAGCGTGCCGCCATCAACGCATTCCAAAGCGATGCCGGCCAGACGCGTATCGTAAATGGAGCAATTCGACACGGCGATGTTCACGAAACCGCCGTTGGACTCAGTGCCGAGCTTGATGGCGTTGCACCGGCTGCTGATGACGCAGTTTGAGACTGTGACATCCCGGCAGGGTTCGGCCGTCGTGGACTTGAGTACGATGGCGTCGTCGCCGGACCAGATGTCGCAATTGGAGATGCGGACGCGGCGGCAGGAGTCGATGTCGATGCCGTCGTTGTTATGGTTGACGCGGCTATGAACAGTGACGCCATCGATGACGGTGTCCTGGCATAGCAGGTAGTGCTGCACCCACATGGGCGAATCGAGCAGAGTGACGTCTTGCACATGCACGCGGCGGCAATTGATCATGCGGATCATGTACGGCCGCACAAGGTACGGGCCGGAGAACGCAGTCCCCTGGCCGTCGAGCGTGCCGGCGCCCTCAATGCCGGTCTCCTCTTGTCCCTCGGCGTAGATCAGGCTACGGCGGGTATAGAGATCGGTGTAGGAGCGCGCGGCGGGGATGCGCTCAGGGTAATCTTCCAGACGCTTGCTGCCGGCGATGATGGCGCCGGCCGTAAGGTGCAAGCAGACGCGGCTCTTCAATTCGATGGTTCCCGAAATATACCGGCCCGGCGGGAATAGCACGACGCCACCGCCCGAGGCGTGGGCCGCGTCGACGGCGCGCTGAATGGCGGCGGTTGCGAGCGACGTGCCATCACCCTTGGCGCCGTAGGCCGTCACGTCGTAGAGCAGTGGCGTGTGCGTAGCGCTGGCGCCGCTTGGGGCCAGACCAGAGCCGGCAACGCCGAGGCTGGAAAGTGTGAATCCGCGGCGGCTGCTGTGGGGCATGATTTGTTTTATCGCATGTGGCGGACCGGTGTTCGACGTTTGAACCTCCGGTCGGAAATGGACGTAGTATTATGCGTAGGTCTTTAGACGGACCGGAGGAGGCGCCATGGTTGACGCACTGTTTTTCGCTTTTGTGATCCTGCTCGTTCTGGCGGGATTCGTGTTTTGGGTTTGGATGATCATTGATTGCGCAACCAAGGAAACTGAGGTGGGCAATGACAAGCTCGTCTGGATTATCGTGATTGTCTTCACTCAGATCATTGGCGCGATCATCTATTACTTTGTGCGCTACCGCCCGCGCCGTTTTGCGGAGTGGCAGAGGCGGACTTTCCCCGAATCGTTCCGGACCAGCTAGGCGGGCAAAGGTCCGCTCAGGCTCAATCAAGCGAGATTTAGTGTGCCGGAGCGGCACCACTATAGTGCACACACCGCGATGAATATTCACGACGTCTACCGGCCGTTTCTCGTATTCTTCCGTAAGAGACGAATCCGGTGGCTCATGAGTACCCTTCATTTCGGACCGGCTACCCGTGTGCTGGACGTTGGCGGGAACCTGTTTTTCTGGCGCTACGTCGAGGCGCTTCTGGGGCCGTTGATGCCGCAGGTCACCATCGTCAACCTCTATGCCGAAGCGGAGCCCATGCCGCCTTATGCCCGTTGGGTGGTGGGTGACGGTTGCAATCTCCCATTTGCAGACGGGGCGTTCGACGTTGCTTTTTCTAATTCAGTGATTGAGCATCTTGGAACGCTGAGTGCCCAGTCCGCGTTCAGCGCCGAGATTCGCCGGGTGGCCCATCAATACTGGATACAGACGCCCGATCCCCGTTTTTTTGTGGAGCCGCATTACATCACACCGTTCATCCATTGGTTGCCGGTGAGGGTACGCCGCCTGTTGTTGCGCCGTTGTACGGTGTGGGGCCTGATGACGCGGCCCTCGCCGGAGAAGGTTGACGAGATGCTCGCCGAGATCCGGCTTTTGTGGGCCTCCGAATTCCGGTGTCTGTTCCCCGGCGCTGAAATCCTCCAGGAGCGGTTTATCGGGTTTCCGAAATCGTTGGTTGCGGTCCGGCGCTGACCGGGTTTCTCGCACCTGTTGGGCCGCCGTTCTGGAAAGTCGCATGGCGATGGCGTTGCCGTGCTTTCACGGCCATCCGGATTGCTGACGGCCAGACCGCGGGAGCGTGAAGGCAGAGGCTCGCTACGGTGCGGTAAGCTGCCAATTAGTGGCTTCTTTTAAACGACCTCGCGTATTGGTGGGCGCGGGGCTTCTCGCAACTGTTGTCGGCGCCGTGGCGCTGTGGTACTTCTGGCTGCGCGCACCGGGCGCGGCAGAACTGGTGGCGTTACTGCCTCCGGAGGACGGGCCGACGCTCGCCATCAATGTGCGCCTGTTGCGAAAGACCGGTCTGCTGGAGACGCTTGCCGGGCGCGCCGGCGCTGAAGAGAGCGAATATAAACGGTTTGTCGCAGCGTCCGGCTTCAACTACCGCGAGGACCTCGACTACATCGTCGCGCGCTTCCGTCCGAAGGACTCGCTGTTCATCGTTGCCGGGCGTTTCGACCTGCCAAGGCTGGCGCAGTATGCGCGTGGCGCGGGCGGGCGCTGTGCCGGTGAGTTGTGCGCCGTGGAAGGCTCATCGAAGGAACGGCAGATCTCATGGACGCCGATTGGGCGCGACACGTTGGGGATGGTTGTGGGACCGGACCCGTTGGGCGCGGCGTTGCTGGGGCAGTCCGCCAAGCCGGCGTTTACGGTGCCGCAGTCGCCGGTGTGGCTGCATCTGCCGGGCTCCGAACTGAAGCCGGGACCTGGGCTGCCGCCGGGTCTGAGCGTACTGCTCTCGAATCTTGAGGGCGCGAACGAAGCGACCATCGGCGTGGAGATGCAAGGCCTCGATTTCGTGCTGGCGCTGGAAGCGCCGTGCCCAAGCGGCGGCAAGGCGAGAGAGGTGGCTTCGCGGCTGCAAGCCACGACGGAGTTGCTCAAAAAGTTGCTGGCGCGCGAGCATCAACAGCCTAGCCAGAAGGATCTGAGTGGCGTGCTGGCGGGCGGCACATTCAAGGCCGAGGGCAATGTTGTGAAAGGCTCTTGGCCGGTAGCGCGGATCTTCCTGCAGAATTTGACTAAGTGACATGCCGGTAAACCGCAGGCAGTGGCTGGCCTCCGCCGGTTGGTTGGCGGGCGCCCCATTGCGGTTGCCGCTCCAGAGCGAGTTCCCGGTGACGCACGCCGAAGTGTGTCTGAACAATGCGCGCTGGCATCCGCTAGGCGTGGGCGCGCGGCGCGCTATCGACGCCTATCTCGACTACAAAGCGTCGGGCGGTGGCGCCGCGGCCGACTACGGTTCGAAGATCCAGCAGGAGGCCAAGACGCGCTTTTCCGCGTTGATTGGCGCGCGTCCGGCAGAGATTAGCTTCGTGCCCAGCACGCTGGCCGGAGAGAACCTGGTGGTAGCCGCGCTCGGCTTGCCCGTTTGCGGCGGCAATGTGGTGACCGACGCGCTGCACTTTGAGGGCTCCCTCTATCTCTACGGCGAGCTGGAAAAGCAGGGCCTCGACGTGCGCACCGTGCGGCCGCGCAACTGGCGCATCGGCATCAACGATATCGACGCGGCGGTGGACCGCCAGACCAAACTGGTGGCCGTGTCGCTCGTCTCCATGCTGAATGGATTCGAGCACGACCTGAAGGCGGTATCAGACATCGCGCATGCGCGCGGCGCCCTGGTGTTCGCCGACATTGTGCAAGCGGCCGGCGCGGTGCCAATTGACGTGCGCGCGAGCGGCGTCGATTTCTGTTCCTGCTCCAGCTACAAGTGGCTGATGGGCGACATGGGGCTTGGCTTCCTGTACGTGCGGGAAGGGCTTCTGGGCAAGGCCGTGAAGCGCGCGCAGTATGGCTACCGGCAGCTTTCCCGCATGGATTACCATCTGTTTCCGCACGAGCCGCCGGGTGAACGGATCTTCGATTGGGAGCAGCGCACCGATGCCGGTGGCTATTTCGAAGTGGGCACCGTCGCGAACACCACGGCGGCTGCGGTGGCGCATTCCCTGGCGTTGATCGAACAGCTCGGCGTCGCCAATATCCAACGCCATCGCCAGCCGCTGCTCAATCGCCTGCAACGCGAGATGCCGCGCCTGGGCTACCAGCCGCTGACGCCTGCGGAGAGCACGTCGCCCATTGTCAGCTTCGCCGTGGCTGATACAACGCGCGTGGCCAGGCGGTTGCAGGCGGCGCGCGTGGACGTGGCCGTCTACGAACATCGTCTGCGCATCTCGCCGTCGGTGTACAACGGCATGGACGATATTGAAAAACTGCTCGACTGCCTGGATTAACTCATGCGGCTGATCCTGTTGATGCTGGCCACCGGCGCCCTGTGGGCCGCGCCGCCGGAACTGTTGTTGAAGCCCGCGCGGGCGGACTCAAACGGGCGCGTGCCCTACGTGGACGTGGCGCTCAGTTTCGATGCGGGCCAGGCGCCGGCTGGCGCTGTGCTGGTGCGTCTGCCGCTGGTGGCGTCGAACGTCGAAACCATCGCGCGCACGGTCGGCCGTGTGGCTGTGGGCGATGTGGTGCTGGAGCCGCGCGATGCCGGAAGCGAGCGCGAATGGGTCACGCCGCGCGCTCTGGCCGGGCGCGTGACCGTGCGCTACCGCGCGCCCATCTCGAACGCGGCGGCCACCCGTGGCGCGGCTCCGCCGCTGGAGCTGCGTTCCGGTAGCGGAGCGTTTTCCGGAGCCGGCGAAACGTTCCTGCTACTGCCCGCTGGGATGGAGCGCGCGCGTCTGCGCTGGGATCTGACCGGGTTGGGCGGCGTGGGTGTTTCGAGCGCGGGCGTGGGCGAGGTGGATGCGCGGCTTAAATCGGCGTTCTTCATGGCGGGCGCCGTACACACGTATCCGGACCAGCACCGGAATGGCGGGTTCTTTGCCGCCTGGCATGGAGCCGCTCCGTTCGATGTACGGGCTTTGATGGCCTCGGCGGAGAAGCTGTACGCGTACTACCTGGGCTTCTTCCGTGAGCAGACGGCGCGGCCTTACGGCGTGTTTCTGCGCGAAAATCCCGTGAATGCGGGCGGCGGCGTCGAGTTGGGCGGGTCGTTCGTGGCGACCTTCGGGCCGAAGACGGATGTGGGCGATTTGCGCATCACGCTGGCGCACGAGATGTTGCATACCTTCGCCGGCGGGCTGGACGGGGGCGGGGAACTGGCCTCTGCCTGGTACTCCGAAGGGTTGGCCGTGCACTATGCCCGTGTGCTGGCGTTGCGCGCCGGCGCAATCAGCCGCGCGGCATTTCTCGCCGACTTGAACCAGACTGCGGCGCGCTACTACACAGATGTGTTCATCGGTCTGCCCAACCGCGAAATTCCCGCGCGTTTCTGGGCCGACACGCGCGTCCGTGTGCTGCCCTACGATCGTGGAGCGATGTACTTCGCCGTCCTCGACGGGCAACTGCGCCACGCCTCCGCCGGGCGGCGCGGCCTGGACTATCTGTTGCTCAAGATGGTGGAGCGGCGGCGCGCGGGCCTCCGCGTGGATCAGGCGGCGTGGGAGGATCTGCTGCGGAGCGAGTTGGGCCAGGCGGGCGTCAATGGGCTGCACTCGATGCTCAACGGAGCCACCCTGCTGCCGGAGCCGGGCGCCTTCGGGCCGTCCTTCACGCGCACGGTCAAGCGGCTGCGGCGTTATGAGCTGGGCTTCGAGCCGGCGGTGCTCACCGAGTCACCACGTGTGGTCCGAGGGCTGTTGGCGGGCTCGGCGGCGGAGCGCGCCGGCCTGCGCAATGGTGATGAGATTGTGCGGCCCGTGCCGCAGGACGCCATCCAGGCCCGTCAGGACGCGACGCTCACGCTCCGCGTGCGCCGCAACGGCGTGGAGACGGAGATCACCTACCTGCCGCGTGGCGAGGCCGTGGACGCCTATCAGTGGGTGGATATACGCCCCTTTTGACCGCTACCCGGCTTCCTGCTGAGCCGCGCCGCGTTTTTGTGATCTACTGAATGAGCTGTACGCAGAGTGGGTCCTTCTGTTGTCGGCGCGCAGGACAACTGCTGGATGGAGCGTCAATCGCCAATGATTTCGTCCGTGCCGGCCATATCGGTGGGTTGGCGACTTCTCGGCATTGAAAACTTCTGAGCCTCGACAATACTCCAGAGAAACGTTGCCATATCGATGAAAAAAGAATCTACCCGCTAGCTGTAGAGCGACGCCATGTTCTGACAACTCTCGCCTAAAGAGCCGATAATCGACTATGCTTGAATTCTTGAGATGGCACGCTATCTATACTTCGAAACTTCTCAGTCTGCATATCAAAGCGTTACCGAGCTATTTGACTTCGTGTGGCCCACCTCGGTTGCCCTCTGGAACCTGCGATGGCAGGTCGGTGGACTCGTGAATGTTGTGCCGGAAGCGACGGCGGATATTCTGAACAATCGTTTTGTGGCCGGGAGTGGCGTTCACGGAGCGAATCTGAGATATGCCTGTATTGAAATGACATGGCCGGATCAGCAAAGGCAATTTGCGAAGTTCCTTCTTATTGAATTGATTGCGCTGTTCGAAGGTTGGCTTGGGAAGACGTTGGCCGATATTGGCTACGCACAGATCGAAAAACAGTTTCAATTTCCAACACGCACTAAGAAGGGAGGAAGCCAGGAAGGAGTGGGCGCCGCTCTCGCCCGGCTCAAAGCGACGCCTTCTGTGATGACTCAGAGCGCATTCTACCGCAAGCTCACAAGTCACCCAAAAAATTCGATTGGCGCAATCGAAGCGATGCTGATAACATTTCGATGCTTCAAGGAGTGCCGCAACGCCTTGATGCACAATAATGGCAAAGCGAACGCGAAGGTGTACGATGCTTGGAAAGCCTATACCGCTTTGAGTGTGGCGGATCTTAGGGTTAAAGAGATGCCCCTCTGTCCGGCCGTGGTGCCCGATGAGCTAATCGCACTTTCTCTTCGGGGAGTTGTTGGGTTTGCCGACGTCATTCTGCGGCTAATCGCAACGTTGGATGCTGAGTTCGCATGCACAAGCAATGCGGAACGGGAATTCCGGTCACGGTGGTCAAAGAAATTTGCCACTCGCCCGACGCTTAAGACCAAGGACCGTGTCAAGCGAGAGCAGCAGATTAGCCATTTGGTGCATAGCATGGGCTTTCCGAGACCTGCGAAGGTTGCCGTCGTTGAGCAGTTTCTCCAGAGCAATCATCTTGTGGGCTGAAACCACAACGACACAGTACCGTGATTTCACCGCTCGCGCGCTGCCCGCGTCGGCTCGGTGACAGCCGTCGAAAGAAAATCTCTCCCCGCCTTTTCAACCCTTTCCCGTTCTCGGCCCCCAACGCCCCGTCCTCCGTGTGCCACCCTACTTGCGGGTGGTACCCGTCTATGGACTCGATATCGATCTCTGAACGCGGCCGGAAAATGCGCCTGGTCCAGGTGTGCAAAACCTCGCTCACTCGGCTCGGTGGCCGGGAAAAAATTCAGAAACTCGCCGCTCACCCCAAACAAGTCTTCTGCAATCAGTTGTTTGTACCGGAAATTGGTCCGTTCAACGAACCTGAAACGAACCCAGCGAAAAATCGAGCCCAGGATGTTGAAAACAAATGACGTATTGCCACTACTCGGGCGCGCTTTTTCCATCCTTGAATCCGCCGCTTTGGGCCCCGGAAATACCCCATTTAGCCGCCGAAAATGGCATTCAACCGGACGGGTCAGGCTTCGCGGTTGGACTTGGCCGTGATGTGTTCGGCACGGATGCGCAGGATGGCCGTGTGCGGACCGAGTTGGGCGATCTCCTTCTCGGTCTGCGGGGTCAATTCGCCGCAGAAGCGGATCGCGAGGGCCACGAGGGCGCGCTCCTTTTCGGCCGCATCGGTCACCAGGGCGGCCCGGCCGAAGACAATCGCGCTTTCATAACGTGTGGTCAACTCGGCGGGCGCCACCGTGGCGCTGGCGATGGCGCAGTAGGAGACGCGTTCCTCGTGGGCGATGTTTTCGAGCTTATGGCCTTGCTGCGCGCAATGGATGTAGATCATGCCATCCATCAGCACATGGTTCAACGGTACGGCGTAGGGCCAGCCGTCCGCGCCCACCGTGGCCAGCACGCCGTGGTCGGCCCGCGCCAGCATGGCCAGCCCGTCGCCGGCCGTCCGCTCTCTGTCGCGCCGTCTGATCTTTCTGAATGGGGTCATGGGAGGTCCTTTGCGTTGAGCCTGGCGGCCGGAATCACCATTTTCAGTCATAACACTACTGTGCTGTTGGCCCGGTTAGCGTTCCGTGATGGTGCAGCGCTGGTGTGGATCCAGCCCAAGGGGGTGAGCGGCGGTAGCCACGTGCCATGTCATCAGCGGTTTTATTCGATTCCCAAATTATCTTGACTTAATAGGAATGTTAGGGCGCCATCCATGATACGATCGATAGCATTCCGCAAAGCCCCATCTGTTTGTGAGCTGGGGGTTGCGACGTCAAGGGGGAGGTACGATGCACCACTTTCGCGCTTTGGGCCTGGGGCTGCTGCTCATCGCAGCCGGGGCTCCGTTGAGCGCTGCGCCGATTCTGTTCGAGGGGTTTGACGACATCACCACACTGGCCGGAGACGGATGGGTGATGATCAACAACAGTTCGCCGGTTGGAACGACGGGCTGGTTTCAAGGCAATACGGGGGTCTTCGTCGCGCAGTCCGGCGCGGCCGATTCTTACATTGCCGCCAATTACAATAACGCTGAGTTGGGGGGAGACATCGACAACTGGCTGTTGACGCCGGTGCTAATGCTCGACAGCAGCACCGTGGTGTCCTTCTATACGCGCAGCACGGGGGGCGGCTACGCCGACCGGTTGGCGGTCAGTTACAGCACCAGTGGCGCCAGCACGGACGTTGCCAACGATTTCACGCTGACACTGGCAGTCAATGATGTGCTGGACCCGTACGGGTACCCGTCCGCGTGGACCATGTACACGCTAAATCTTTCCTCCATCACAGTGCCCGCGCTGGGCCGCATCGCATTCCACTATGCCGTGCCCGACACGTTGGTGAACGCCGATTTCATCGGGGTCGACTCGGTGTCGGTTGAGCAGGTGCCTGAACCGTCGGAGGCGGGCTTGATGGCCGCTGGGTTGTTGGCACTCGGTTTGTGGCGCTGGCGCCGCAATTGTAGACAGGCTCAGGAGGAGGCGGCGAATGTTTAGCATTTCGAAGCAGGTCGCACTGGCGGCCACAATTCTGGCTTGCGCGGCTGCGGCAGTGTATGCCGGCCCGGCTGATCCGGCGCAGAATACACCCGCGAAGTCTGCCGCGCCCGTGAAGGCCGAGGCGAAGAAAACGCCCGCCGCTCCAGCCGGAGCGGCGGGGATCGTGGTCTTTATTGATCCGAAGACCGGCAAGACCCGTGCGCCGGAGCCCGGCGAAATGGAAGCACTGACTGGGCGCAACAAGGTAAGTTCCAAAGCGAGCGCCGCCAATCGGGCCGCATCGTCAGAAGGCGTGGAGTTCAGGTCTGCCTCCACTGACGGCATCGGCGTCAAGCTGAGTGACGAGCAAATGGTCTACTCCGTGGTGACCATTGGGCCGGACGGGAAGCTGAAGCAGCAGTGTGTGACGGGAGCCAAGGCTGCCGAGAAGGCGGTGGGGGCGAAGCCATCCGTGTCCAAGGAGGGGCTTGATGAAAAGTAAGGTCCTGGGGGTGATCCTACTATCGGCGTTGGCGCCGTTCGCACTGCATGCGGCGGCAACCATTGTGATTGTGAATGGCGACCCCGCCGGTGTTGGCTTCAACGACACGACGGCCGTGACGCCGGTGGGCGGCAACACCGGCACGACTTTGGGCGAGCAGCGTTTAATCGCCTTCCAGGCCGCCGCGAACACGTGGGGCGCGACGCTGTCGAGCACCGTGACCATTCGGGTGCTGGCTACCTGGGAGGCCCTGAGCTGCACGGCAACGTCGGCCGTCCTTGGCAGCGCGGGCGCCACAGAGGTGTTCCGGGACTTCACCGGCGCGCCGCGTAGCGGGCACTGGTTTGGCAAGGCGGAAACTGCGAAGCTCGCGGGAGTCGATCCGGATCCGGCTACCGCCGATATCCGGGCTCGGTTTAACATCAACCTCGGGAACACCGGTTGCCTGACCGGTAGCCCGTTCTATCTTGGGCTGGACAACAACCATGGCTCATTGGTCGATCTGGTGACGGTGCTGACGCATGAGTTCGGGCACGGGCTGGGCTTCCAGACCTACACGAACGGCTCCAATGGCGTCCAGCTTGCCGGATATCCCAGCATTGCCGACGCATTCCTGCTCGACGCCTCCAGCGGGCTGGCCTGGGACTCGATGACCGACGCACAGCGCGCGGCCTCGGCTCTGAACAGCGGCAAGCTGGTTTGGACTGGTTCCAACGTGACGGCGGCCGTGCCGGGAGTCCTGCAACAAGGTGCGCCGTATCTGAAGGTGACGGCGCCGGCGAGCGTGGCCGGCAACTACTCGGTGGGGACCGCCGCGTTCGGGCCTGCGCTGTCTGCGCCTGGCGTAACGGCCGAGGTGATGCCCGTTGTCGATACCGCGCCCAACACCGGTCTGGCGTGTACGGCACTGTCCGCCGCCAACGCGGCGGCGGTGAATGGCAAGTTAGCCCTGGTGGATCGGGGTACCTGCGCCTTCGTCGTCAAGGCCGCGAACGTGCAGGCGGCCGGGGCCGTAGGCATGATTGTCGCCGATAACGCGGCCGGTTCACCTCCGGCAGCACTCGGGGGCACGGATCCGAGCATCACCATTCCGTCGGTGCGCATCACACTGGCCGACGGGAATACGCTGAAAACGGCGCTGGCCAAGCGCTCGCGCCTGCACTCGGGCGTTTTCGCGACGTTGGGCGTGGACCTCCTGCTGTATGCCGGGGCCGACAGCCTGAACCGGGCATTGATGTACGCCCCGAATCCTTATCAGTCGGGCTCGTCGGTGTCTCACTACGACGTCAGTGCGTTTCCGAACCTGCTGATGGAGCCGGCGATCAGCAGCGACCTGACGCACGCCGTCACGCCGCCGCATGATCTGACGTTCCCGTGGTTGGTGGATATCGGCTGGAACTAATTCCAGATTGATTCCGAAGCAGCTTCGCTGGAGCGGGCAACTGTTTCCAGCGAAGCTGCTTTTTGTTTGGCTCCGTTCACTTGTGCGCCAGTACGTCCTTCACGGGCGCGGCAGCCTTGGGCGTGGCGGCCTGGAAATCCTCGCCCAACAGGGCGGCCAGCGTAGCGGCCATCTGGCCTTGCGTGATAGCCGGCACCTTCGAGCGTTCGCCTAGCGCGGCCGTGTCCGGACCGAGGAAGCCCATCCAGATGTACTTTGATTCCGGAATCTTCTTGCCGTGCGATTCCCACTCGCGCGGCGCCAGACCGCGGCCATGGTCGGCGGCGACGACCAATGTTGTCGTGCCGCGGTACTCGGGCATGGACTGGAGCGTGTCCCAGAGTTCTTTGAGAGCCGCATCGTAACGGTGGG
>CAYZIX010000047.1:0-28344 GCA_964478395.1 uncultured Candidatus Solibacter sp. | reverse complement strand
GTGGTTGATAATCTGCGCGCGGCCGGGGTAGATAACATTGGTTTGCTTGCGGATCTTGACAAGAAGGGCCAGGCTGCTGCGGCTGCCTCGGCCACCAGTGTCACGCCGTAGTGAACCTAGTGTGCGGGCCTGGCATGTGGCGCCCGCATCCGCCGAACCACGCGTGGGGCAGGCGCAACGATGTTAGTTTCTGCTAAGGAGATTTCTTATGGGAATGTCAGTTGGCGGTGATGGGGGCGGGCCCAAATCTGAAATCAACATGACGCCGATGATCGACGTCCTGTTGGTTCTCATCATCATCTTCATGGTCATCACGCCGCTCACGCCGAAGGGCCTCGAGGCACTCATTCCTCAGCCGCCTCCGAAGGACAGCGCTCCGCCGAGCGTAGACCGCACCGTGGTCATCATCATCAACAAAGACAAGTCGATGGCGTTGAACACGGAGCCGATCACGGCAGATACGCTGGGTGCCCGGTTGCTGGATGTGTTCAAGACCCGCAACGAGCGTGTGTGCTTCGTCAAGGCTGACCCCGACCTGGAGTTCCAGTACGTCGCCAAGGCAATCGATATTGCCAAAGGTGCGCAGATGGATAAGGTTGGGTTGATGACGGCGAGGATGGAGGCCGGCGAATGAGCCGGAGGTAAACGGAATGAAACGCAAGGCATTGATGACGTTGACCGCCTTGGCGGTTCTGCTTCTGGCAGGCGCTACTTCGGGCTGCAAAAAGCTTGAGGCGCGCGACAATTTGAACAAAGGTGTGCAGGCGTTCAAGAACGCGAAGTACGCCGACGCGGTGCAGTTCTTCCAGCGGGCGATCGATCTCGATCCGACCTATCCGACGGCGCGCATTTACCTGGCCACAGCGTATGTGAGCCAGTACATTCCGGGTGCAGAATCGCCGGAGAACATCCAGTTCGCCAAGAAGGCCGAAGAGAACTTCAAGATTGTTCTACAAGAGAATCCGAAGGATACCTCGGCATTGAAGGCGTTGGCCTCCCTGGCGTTGCAGCAAGCCAATGGTGCTCCGAGCACCGAAGAGAAGTTGAGACGGCTTGATGTGGCGGCGGAATGGTATAAGAAGTTGTCCGAAGTGGACCCCAACGAAAAGGAAGCCTTCTACTCGCTGGGCGTCGTATCTTGGACGAAGTTCTACCCGGCGTGGATGGCAGCCCGCAACAAGCTGGGCATGAGTGCCGATGCTCCGGGGCCGATCAAGGACAAGAAGGTTAAGGCGGAACTCCAGGAGAAATACGGTGAGGTTATCGGCTCTGGCATGAAGAACCTTGAGCGGGCGCTTGCGATCGATAAGGAATATGACGATGCAATGGCGTATCTGAATCTTCTTTATCGTGAACGGGCCGACTTGGCCGAGGACGAAGCCACTTATAAGAAAGACACCGAGGCCGCTGATGAGTGGATGACGAAGACCCTTGAGACCCGCAAGATCAAGGCAGAACGTCTACCGCAGAACAAAGGCATCACGCAGGAGCCTGCGAAATAGGCTTCGGCGAGAGTCGAATCCGATAGAATGAAGCGAGGGCGGGCCGAATGGTCCGGCCCTCGCTTTTTGTTTTCACCACGGAACGCGATTGAGTCCAAATCTTCCAGCAACTTCCGGTGCTTCTACCCCGCCGGGCCCGGGTGGCGAGGCTGCTCTCCCGCGTGGCGTAACTGCCGACCTGGAGCGTCGTTACCAGGAATTGGTCGACGTTGTCAGGGCGCGCCGGCCGAAAGACGACCTGTCGATGCTACGGCGGGCGTTTGAGTTCGCTGCTGACCGGCACGCCACACAGAAACGAGCATCCGGCGAGCCCTACATGACTCACCCGATTGAGGTGAGCCGCATCCTGGCTGAGATGCAGATGGACATGGTGTGTCTGCAAACCGCATTGCTGCACGACACCGTGGAGGACACGTCGGCCACCTCCGAGGAGATCCGCAAGCTGTTCGGTGAGGAGGTGGCGCGCTGTGTCAACGGCGTTACCAAGCTGAGCAAGCTGAAGTTGCACAACCGCGAGGTGCGGCAGGCCGAGAGCGTACGGAAGATGTTGCTGGCGATGGTCGAGGACATTCGAGTGATCCTCGTCAAACTCGCTGACCGGTTGCACAACTTACGCACGTTGGATTCGTTGAGTCGCGACCGGCAAGAGCGGATTGCATCGGAGACCATCGAATTGTACGCGCCTATCGCGCACAGGCTCGGCATGGGCAAGTTGCGGGCCGAACTGGAAGACCTGGGGTTCAGGTACCTGGATCCGGAGGCGTGGAACGAGGTCAACGACGGAATTGAGACCCGCCGGCAAGCCAACGAAAAGGTGCTGGATGAAATACGCCGCACGGTTGAGCGGAAACTAGCCGAAGAGCGCATTCCGGCTCGAGTTGAGGGCCGCGTGAAGCGGCCGTGGTCGGTATACCAGAAGTTGCGGAAGCAACGGATTTCGATCGAGCAGGTCTACGACCTGTTGGGCCTTCGTATCATTACGGACTCGGTGAAGAACTGTTACGCCGCGCTAGGCGTTATTCACAACGAGTGGCACCCGATTCCGGGCCGGATCAAGGACTTTATCGCCATTCCGCGCCCGAACCTCTACCAGTCGCTGCACACGTCGGTGATGGGGCCGGGCGGCGTCGCGTTTGAAGTTCAAATCCGCACGGAGGAGATGCACCGGCTGGCCGAAGAGGGCATTGCGGCGCACTGGAAGTACAAGGAAGGCAAAAAAGGTCCGGCCGCGGACGACCAGCGCGTGGCCTGGCTGCGGCAGTTGGTGGAGTGGCAGCGGGAGATGCGGGACCCGTCGGAGTTCATGTCCAGCTTGAAGGTGGACCTGTACCCGGAGGAGGTTTACTGCTTCACGCCGAAGGGCCGTGTGGTGGTGTTGCCGCGTGAGGCGACGCCAATTGATTTCGCGTACTCGATCCACACCGACGTCGGACATACCTGTATCGGTGCGAAGGTGAATGGCCGCATGGTGCCGTTGAAGCACGCCTTGCGCAACGGCGACATTGTTGAGATTCTTACTCAGAACGGTGGTCAGCCGAGCCGCGACTGGCTGTCGTTCGTCAAGACGCCGCGCGCGCGGAATAAGATCCGCCATGTGATCAACGCCACCGAGCGCGAAAAGGCGATTGAAATAGGTCAGAAACTGCTGGAGCGCGAAGGCCGCCGGCTGGGCGTGGCGATGAGCCGCATCACGCGCCAGCAGATGGAAGCGGTGGCCGGAGAGTATGGCTGCGGCAAGATTGAGGACTTGCAGGCCGCGCTCGGCTGGGGTAAATTCTCGGCGCGCCAGGTGTTATCGAAGCTGGCGCCGGGGGTGGTGGCGCCAGAACCGGTGGCAACTGCTCCGGTGGCCGAGCCGGCGGTAACGCCGGAACGCGATCGCCAAAGTCTCAGCGGCGACTACGTCATTCAGGTGAAGGGCGCCAACGATCTGTTGACGTACTTGGCCAAATGCTGTAACCCGATCCGCGGCGAACCGATTGTCGGCTACATCACGCGCGGCAAGGGGGTGGCCGTCCACTCGAAGAACTGCCCCAATGTGCAGAACCTCATGTACGAGGTCGAGCGCCGCATTGAAGTGGAATGGGCGCGTGGTGAAGGGCGCAGCTTCAACGTGCGGCTGGTGGTGCACACTGACGACCGTGCCGGGATGCTCAACCAGCTGACGCAGATTCTCTTTGATGAGGACGTGAACATACGCAGCGTGGAGGCGCACGCCGATGAACGTAACTTCGACTCGGCAATGGTCGAGATGACGATTGAGGTGCGCGACAAGAAGCAGCTGGAGCGCATCGTTTCGGCAATGCGGCGAGTGTCGGGCGTGCGCGACATCGAGCGGGTACACTAAGACAGACAATGGCTGTTTCGACTACTCCACTCAACATCGCCGTCTCCCGTTCGCGCGGCATCACGATTGAATGGAGCGACGGGCACCGCAGCCAATACGGCTGCGCCATGCTGCGCGATGCCTGCCCGTGCGCCACCTGCACCGGCGCGCATGGCACTGAGCCGGATCCGAGCCACTATTCCGACCCACCCGCCAGCCCGTTCCAGATGTATAAGGCCGCCATCGCAATTCAGAGCGCCGAGCCGGTGGGCAGCTATGCCATACGGATCAACTGGAACGACGGCCACAACGCCGGCATTTACTCGTTCGACTACTTGCGCCAGATCTGCCCTTGCGAGGTCTGCCGGGCGATATAATTCCGGCATGCTTCGCAGACAGTTTCTTGCGCAAAGCGGCGCCGCCGCGTTAGCCGGCGCGGTTGAAATAGAAGTCACCAAGAATGCCTGGACGGCGTTCTGGATCTATCCTGCTGGAGCTGCGCCGAACGCATACGGCGTGTATCACTTCCGGCACACGTTCGAACTGGCGGCGAGGCCGGCCGAACTGAAGGTGCACGTCAGCGGCGATAGCCGTTATCAACTATTCGCCAACGGCCAGCGGGTGTGCTGGGGACCGGCGCGTGGCGATCTGTACCATTGGCGCTACGAAACCGTCGATTTGGCGCCGTACCTAAAGGCCGGACGCAACGTGCTGGCCGCGGTGGTGTGGAACGATGGCCCGTACGCCGCCGTGGCGCAGTGGTCCAACCGCACAGCCTTCCTGCTGCAGGCCGCTGATAGTGACTTCCAGGTGGTGAACACGGGCAAGGCGTGGAAAGCCCAGCCGGATCCGGCCTACCGCGTGATCGCCGAAGGCGCCTACCGCAGCACCGGCTACCATGCCATCGGGCCGATGGAGAATTTTGAGGCGGCGCTACATCCATGGGGTTGGGAGAGCCCGTCGTTCGACGATTCGGGCTGGGCTGCGGCGGAGCAGGGCCGTACGGCATCGCCGCGCGACCAGCGCGACGCTCCCACCCGCTGGATGCTGGTGAAGCGTCCGATCCCGCTGATGGAAGAGAATCCGCAGCGGCTGGCCAAGACTCGCAAGGCCGAGGGCGTTGACGTGCCGGAGGCATTCCCGGCCAAGCCGGCCGCGTTCCGCATTGCACCGCACACGAAGGCTGTCATCCTGCTGGACCAGGGCCATCTGACCTGCGCTTTCCCTGAATTGGAGATCAGTGGTGGGCGCGGCGCTGTTATTGGTATGCGCTACGCTGAAGGGCTCTATCAGCAACTACGGCCGCGCCAGATGAAGGGTAACCGCAACGAGATCGACGGCAAGCAGTTTGTCGGCTACGGCGATCACTATATCGCCGACGGCGAGCGCCGCACGTACCGGCCCCTGTTCTGGCGCACTTACCGTTACATGCGGCTCGAAATCGAAACCAAGGATGAGCCGCTCACCATCGACGACCTACATGCCACCGCGACGGGCTACCCGTTTGAGTGGAAGGCGCGCTTCGACTCCGGCAATCCGCTGCACCAGACCATTCTCGAAACCGGCTGGCGCACGGCGCGGCTGTGCGCCCACGAGACCTACATGGACTGCCCGTATTACGAACAGCTCCAGTACGCCGGTGATACGCGCATCCAGTGCATGGTGTCGCTCTACATGACCGGCGACGCGCGCCTGATGCGCAATGCCATTGAGCAGCTCGACAGCTCTCGAACCAGTGAGGGCGCCACCTTCTCGCGCGCCCCAAGCGTGCAGCAACAGTACATCCCGCCGTTTTCACTGTGGTGGATCGGCATGGTGCACGACTATTGGTGGTACGTGCCTGATACCGCCTTTGTCCGCCAGATGCTGGCCGGCGTGCGCGCGGTGCTGGGCTTCTATGAGCGCTATATCGGCGGCAAGGGCCTGCTCGGGGCAATGCCCTGGTGGAACTACGTCGACTGGGTGGACGGTTGGAGGACCGGCCATATGCCTGTCGAGCCGGATATCATGCCGTCGACCATCCACCTGCAACTGCTTCTGGCCGCGCAGTGGGCAGCCGAGCTGGAAACTGCGCTCGGCGACAAGGACTACGCTGCGCACGACGCAGCGTTGGCCCTGCGCCTGAAGGCCGTGATCCAGAAGAGCTTCTGGGCGGCCGAACGCAAGATGTACAGCGAGGATCTGGCGCACCAGAAGTACTCGCAGCATGCCAACTCACTGGCTGTGCTGGCCGGGCTGGTGGAAGGGCCGGTGGCGAAGGATCTGATGGGGCGCGTCTCCAACGACACGAGCATCTCGAAGTGCTCGGTCTACTTCCGCTACTACCTGGACCGCGCCATGGCGAAGGCTGGCCTAGGTGACCGCTATCTGGAGCGGCTCGGCACCTGGGAGTTCATGCTGAAGGAAGGCTTGTCCACCTGGGCCGAGGTGGATAACCCCTATACACGTTCCGATTGCCATGCCTGGGGCGCCAGCCCGAACATCGAGTTCCATCGCACGGTGCTGGGCGTGGATTCGGCCGCGCCGGGCTTTGCCAAAGTGCGCGTCCGGCCGCATTTGGGGCCGCTGAAGAAGGTGACCGGCGCTGTGCCGCACCCGAAGGGCCTGATCGAGGTGACGGTGGAACGCGCCGCGTCGGGCTACAAGATCAACGTCAAAGCGCCGGCTGGCGTCGAAGTGATCAAGTAATAAATCAAAGGGCCTCTCCCCCGTTGAGGAGGAGAGGCCCTTTGGGTCAAGAAACTCGATTACAGCAGGCGGAAGTTCACTTCCACTTGAGCCATCACGGAAACGGGCTTACCGTCCTTGTAGCCGGGGCGGAAGCGCCATTTCATCACTGCTTCCACGGCCTTCTCGTCCAAGCCCATGCCCAGCGGACGCAGCACGCGGACATTGGCCGTCTTGCCACTCTCGTCCACAACGATAGCCAGCAGCACCGTGCCCTGATACTTGGCCTTGCGGGCTTCTTCAGAGTACTCCGGCTCCACCTTGAAGATCGGCACCGGAGCGCTGACGCCACCGCCGATGCGGAATGCGCCACCACCAAAACCGCCGCCTTCACCAGGACCATACCCGCCGCCGCGGCCCGAGCCCACACCGCCACCACGGCCGGAACCGATGCCGCCACCTGAGCCAGGACCATTCGACAACGGACCGATCTTGGCGAACGGATCGCCAAAATTCGGCATGTTGACGTTCGGCAACGGGGTGTTCGGATCGGCGATGATGGTTGGCTCCATCACCAGCCGCGGATTCGGATTGTTCACCACCTGCATGGGCGGCGTGAACTGCTTCAGGTCGGCACGCGGCAGCTTGCCTTTGCTGGCCGGCAACGGGGAGTTGTCACCACCGCCGCCGCCACCACCACTTCGGCCTTGCTTCAGCTTGTTCGCGGCCAGTTCGGGCTGATAGGGCTGAATGTCGGGCGCCACCAGCGTGACGGAATTCTTTACCGCCTTCTGAATGGTTGGGTTGGTGCCGATAGCGAACGCCAGCGCCACAACGCCAACGTGAATCAGCACCGACATGAACTGGGAACGGCCGCGATACTCGTCGCGGGCGAACATCTCCTTCACCTGAACCGGCCGCGATGTGACTTCCAGCGGCGGCAGCTTGGGCGGGAAGATGGCGTCCTTCAGATTGACGAAAATGTTGCGGTACCAGGGAGCCGCGCTCTTATCCAGCTCCACCATGGCTGAACCGCGCATCTCGGCCTCAGACAGCGGACGCGACGTGACAGCCAGCGGGGGCAATTTGGTCGGGCTGAAGAGCTCTTTGAGGTTCTCGCGCAGCGACCGGAAGAACGATTTCTGAACCTGGACTTCGACCAGTTGCCGCAGCCCAAGGTCGTCGCTGGCCAGCAATTCCTCTTCAGTCATGGGCCGGAACGATACCTGCAACGGCGGCTGCTTCTTGTACTCAGACAGCTCACGCAGGCTCTGGATCAGTGAAAGGAACCATGGTTTGGAGGTCTGCCCATAGCTCAGATTCAGCTCCAGCGGCGGTTCTACCGGCCGGCCGGAGCCAGCCTGACCGTCGTCTGATCGAGTTGGATAGTTCTGCTCCGACATACCTCTACTCGCTCTAACCAGACTATCTCCACATTGCCGGAAGGCGTGGCACCGTCCTCCGACAGCTAATAGACGCGGGCGTTACCGCTTGGTTCCAACAAAGACAATCGGGCCACACGCAGCCCTTCTACAAATTGTATCATGCTGGCCCGGCTGAAGATCGGTCTACAGAATCGCGTATCTAGTTGAAAACAGGTTCAGTGTGCCAGGCTTGTGCGCAACAGGAAAGCCAACCGGGCCGAAGCGCGGCGGATTTGCAGCTCAATGGCGTCTACAGCGGCCGATTGATAGTCGCTATCCAGCACGGCCGGCGAGCCGGCCGGGAGCTTGCCATAGACGACATCCCGTGAAACGGCTTGTGCCTCCCATGCCCAATCGGCGGGAGTGCCGGCGCCGAGCGTCTGGGCTTCCTCGGCGCTGAGAGGGGCCTCCAGGCGTTCGCGCAGTGCCGGCTGGGCGCGGATAGCGGACATCAGCAGCGCGGTGTCCCAGACGCTGTGGAGATTAGTGGCGCGGTCCTCGAAGACCACCGGGACGCCGTTACCGCCGCGGTCGCCGCGGTCGGCGGTGTGCAGCGGCTGGTGCAGATCGCTCACCAGGTGAACCAAAAACTTGAGGGCCTCGGCGCGCTGGGCGCGGTCCAGGCTGGTGTCGGCAAGTCTGGTGCGTACGATATCCAGTTCGCGCAGTACGCAGCCAGCCTCGGGGCAGTAACGCTGCCAGTCGCCGCGCTCGGCCGTGATCGGAATATTGACGTAGTGCCACGGGCCGGTCTCAGGATGCTTCGGCCGGTTCTCGTCGGCCCATGTGGAAATGGATGCCAGCGTCTCACCCGGCTCCAGTAGTTGCGTGATGGCGGCGCGCGTTGCCGGGTCGAGCTCGGCCCATGTCTTCCGCGCGATGATCCGGTGAGTTTCGTAGCCCCAGCCAAACAGACACTGCGGGATCACCGCGGCAAGGACTACAGGCAACAGCGCGAGTCGTTTCACAGCCTTGAGTATCTCCATTCGCACGCGCGTCTCACAAGACTTCTATCCAAAGAGAAACTGTTCCATGCCACGCCAGATCTCATCCACCACATCCAGCAGTTCGTGGTCGGAGTCCAATTCCCGCAGTTCGCAGCACGTGCGTGTGCGGACGTAAGCGCGCGACAACTGGATGGGGACAACCTCATCACGCAAGCCGTGGTAGATCAGGCAGGGCTGCAAAATGGCCGGCTCATCTTCGTAACCCCGGGCGTCTTCCATCAGGCCCCAGCCCACCTCGTCCATCGAGCCGGTGGCGTAGTTCATCTGCGGCAACACGCCGGAACGTTGCCAGTCTTCCATGCGTTTTTCGCCGAGCCCTGCGGCCCATAACCGTGCGAATCCAAAAGCTGGAGCCAGCAGGACTAGGCGCTCCACATTGTCCGGGTGGCGTGCGGCGTAGAGCGCCGCCAGGTAGCCGCCCAGGCTCGATCCGATGAGATTGACGTGCCGGCCGGCCACCGTCTGGTGTATGATTTCGAGCTGCGAGGTCAGTGTCAACGTGCGCAGGCTATCGGGAGAAAGCTCCGGTACGGCGACGTCGGCGCCGCACTCGCGCAGGTGCCCGGCGAGTTGAGTAGCCTTCTTCGAACGGGGTGACGATGCGAATCCGTGCAGATAAACAGCGGCCGTCATGATACAAAGTAGAATAGCGGACTTCTTTCCGGGTCCGGAGGCGGGCGCGTCTCTCGTTGCAATTAGGCTGCTCCTGTCGTTAGAATCGAGACTTTGTGGATGAGTGTGGAGGTTTCATGTCCGTTGAAGCAAAAGTGAAGCAGATCATCGTCGAACAACTCGGCGTAGATGAAGCCCAGGTCGACAGCGCTGCCTCGTTCGTCGATGACCTCGGCGCCGACTCGCTCGACATCGTCGAACTGGTCATGGCGTTCGAAGAGGCCTTCGATCTCGATATCCCCGATGAGGACGCCGAGAAGATCCAAACCGTGAAGAACGCGGTTGACTACATCGAAGAAAAATCTAAAAAGTAGTCTGGCCCACAGGGCCATCAGGCTTCTTCACTAGTCCGTCCGCCAGCAAGGAGAATGTCATTGTCACGCAGGGTGGTTGTAACCGGCGTCGGCCTGATCTCGGCCTTGGGTAAGAGCACGGAGGAGACCTGGGCGGGCATTCTTGCCTCTCGTTGTGGCATTGGTCCGATCACCCAGTTCGACGCCTCCCAGTTCAGTGCCCGAATCGCGGCAGAGGTTAAGGATTTCGATCCGCTTCAGTATTTCGATAAGAAAGACCTCAAGAAGGTTGGCCGGTTCATTCAGTTCGCCGTAGCGGCTGCTGATGAGGCTCTGAAGTCCTCTGGACTTCAGGTCACACCAGAAATCGCCGAACAGGTGGGCGTCTACATCGGCAGCGGCATCGGCGCCTTTGAGGTAATTGAACGCGAGCACCGCAATCTCCTCGAAAAGGGACCGGGCCGTATCTCGCCGTTCTTCATTCCGGCGACGATTGTCAATCTGGCCTCCGGACACGTCAGCATCCGCGCTGGCGCGAAGGGGCCGAATTCGGCCACCTCCACCGCCTGCACCACCAGTGCGCACTGCATCGGTGACAGCTTCCGCCTGATCCAGCACGGCTATGCCGATGCGATGATCTGCGGCGGCGCCGAGGCCTGCATCACGCCCATGGGCGTGGGCGGCTTTGCAGCGAGGCGTGCGCTGTCCACTCGTAACGACGACCCGCAGCACGCCTCCCGTCCGTGGGACAAGGACCGCGACGGGTTCATCGTGGGCGAGGGCGCAGGCATTCTGGTGATCGAGGAACTGGAGATGGCGGTCCGGCGCGGCGCCAACATCCTGGCCGAAGTGGTTGGCTACGGCATGAGCGGGGATGCTTATCACATTACCGCCCCGTGCGAGGATGGCGATGGCGCTTTCCGTGTGATGCGGAACGCCATGCACGATGCCGGTCTGGAGCCCAGCCAGGTTGATTACGTCAACGCTCACGGCACGTCGACCCCGGCCGGGGATATCGCGGAGTGCACGGCACTGAAGCGTGCCTTTGGCGAGCATGCCTACAAGGTCGCCGTCAGCAGCACCAAGTCGATGACTGGCCATTTGCTGGGCGGCGCCGGCGGTCTGGAAGCAGGCCTGACCGTGATGGCCATCCACAACCAGATTGCACCGCCGACCATCAACCTGGATTGTCCGGATCCGGCTTGCGACCTGGACTTTGTGCCGCACACTGCGCGCCCGATGAAGATCGACTATGCGTTGTCGAATTCGTTCGGCTTCGGCGGCACCAACGGCAGCCTGATCTTCAAGCGCTACACGGCTTAAGATCACAACAGTGAATTCATCTCTCACGGGCCGGGCGGCGTTGCTGCCCGGCCTCGTTCTTTTCGGGCAGGGAAAAGCATGAAGACCCTGGTGGCGATCAAGCAGGTGCCGGCGCGCGACGCGCAGTTCCGTGCCGACGGGTCGGGCCGCGCGCTGGACGAATCCGGGCTGTCCTTCGAGATGAACGAGCCGGACGCCTACGCTCTGGAAGCCGCGCTCCAGTTGCGTGAGAGCCACGCCGGTGAGGTGGTGGCCGTCAGCGCCGGACCGCCGCGCGTCGAAAGTGCGTTGCGCGAGGCCCTGGCCAAAGGCGCCGATCGCGCCATTCACGTGGTGGTTGACGATCCAAGCCGCTACGACACATTTAGCCTTGCCGCGCTGCTGGCCGGGGCGATGCGGGCTGAACAGCCGGATCTGGTCCTCACTGGACTTCAGTCGGACGATCTCGGCAACGGGCAGACAGGCGTTGTCCTGGCTGAACTGCTTGGCGCTGCGCACACCACGCTGGCCGTTGCGTTGGAGTTGGATGGCGCGACGTTGCGCGTGAAACGCGAACTGGAAGGCGGCTGGTATCAGCGCGTTGCGCTTACGCTGCCCGCCGTTGTCAGCGTGCAGAGCGGCATCCATCGTCTGCGCTACGCCACGTTGATGGGCATCAAAAAGGCCAAAACAAAAGAGCTTCGAACTGTTTCACCGGATGTTGAGCCTGGACCGGGCGTCCGTCTGCTGCGGCTGGACGAGCCGCGCCGCTCTAGCGACGTGGTGTGGTTGCAGGGAACCGCAGAGGAGCAGGCCGCGCAACTGGTAGACCGTCTGCGCACGGAGGCGCACGTGCTATGAGCGGCATCCTGGTGATTACTGAGCCCGGACACGCGCTATCGTGCGAGGCCGTGGCTGCCGCGCAACGTTTGGGGCGTGAGTTGGAGGCGCCGGTCACGGCTTGCGTCTACGGTGCGGACGCGGCCGAATGGACCCACTATGATCTGGCCGGCGTCGTGGCGCTGAATCACGAACTGCTGGCCGAATACACGCCGGACGCTGTCGTGGCTGCTTTGGCGGCGCTGATCGGTGAGTGCAAGCCGGACTACGTCGTGTTGCCACACACCTATCGCACGCGTGATTTCGCGCCGCGTCTGGCGGCGCGCTTTCGCCGCACGCTCATCGGCGACGCAACCGGTTTCGAGGTGGACGCGGGCCGGCCCGCGTTTGTGCGGCCCGTGTATCAGGGGAAACTGAACGGGGTCTATGTGTTTGAAACGCCGGCCCCGAATTTTGTTTCAGTGCAGGCTGGCTCGTTTCCGGCCACTACGCTCCGCGCCGGCGACGCAGTCGTGTCCGGGCGGCGTCCTGAGCTGTCACCGGCAATGATCGGCCAGACTGTTGAAGCGCCGTTCCGCGAATCGTCGGCGGTGGTTGATCTGAGCGCCGCCGACCGCATTGTGGCCGTGGGGCGCGGCATCGCGGAAGAGTCGAACATGACGCTGATTGAGGAACTGGCCGGCGCACTGGGAGCCGAAGTGGCTGCGTCGCGCCCCGTGTGCGACAACGGCTGGCTCGGCATCGAGCGCCAAGTGGGCAGTTCCGGCCAGACAGTCGCGCCCCGGCTATACGTGGCCGTGGGCATCTCCGGCGCCATCCAGCACATCGTTGGCATGAAGGGCGCCCGCACCATTGTCGCCATCAACCGTGACGAAACGGCGCCCATCTTTGAAATCGCGCACTATGGAATTGTGGGTGATCTGTTCGAGATAGTGCCCGCGCTGATCGACCGGTTGCGCGGCTAAATGATGACGGACGACCTGCACGAGTTGCTCAAGCGCCATTGGGGTTACGATGAGTTCCGTCCAAGGCAGGAACGTATCGTGCGCTCGATCCTCGACGGCCGCGACGTGGCCGTGGTGATGCCCACGGGCGGCGGCAAGTCGCTCTGCTATCAGTTGCCGGCGCTGGTCATGGGCCGGATGGCCGTGGTGGTCAGCCCGCTGATCGCACTGATGCAGGATCAGGCCGCGCATCTCGATCGCATGGGCATTCCGGCCGCTTTTCTCAACTCCACACAGGCGCTCACCGCGCAGCGCGACGTGGCGCGCCTCGCGCGTTCGGGCATGCTCCGGTTGCTCTACATGAGCCCGGAACGGCTGGTGCAGCCGTCGACTCTCGACTGGCTGGCCGGGCTCAACATCGGCCTGTTTGCCATTGACGAGGCCCATTGCATCTCCGAGTGGGGTCACGAATTCCGGCCGGACTATCGCGAGTTGCGCTGCCTGCGCGAACGCTTTCCCACCGTGCCTATTGCGGCCTTCACCGCCAGCGCCACGCAGCGCGTGCGGCACGACATTGTGCGGCAGCTTGGCCTGAACGACCCGGCGCGCTTCGCCGCCAGCTTTCATCGGCCAAACTTGCGCTACTCCGTGCGCCAGGTGAACGCAAAACAACTGGAGCAGTTTATGTTTGCGGCCTGCCGCGCCTACGCCGGGCAGGCGATGATCGTCTACGCGCCCACCATCAACGCCGTCGAGGAGACCGAGGCGTTGCTGAACGCGCGCGGCTTCGGCGCCATCGCCTATCACGGCAAGATGGACGCTGCGCGGCGCCAGGCTAACCAGGAGGCCTGGATGAGCGGACAACGGCCCGTGATGGTGGCGACGCTGGCTTTCGGGTTGGGTATTAACAAGCCGGACGTACGCGCCGTCGTGCATTTGGCGTTGCCCAAGTCGCTGGAACAGTATTACCAGGAAGCGGGCCGCGCCGGCCGCGACGGTCAGCCCGCCGATTGCGTGTTGCTTTGGCAGAAGCGCGACGTGGGCCTGCTCGCTTACTTCATCGAGCAGCTTGAAGACGCCGACGAGCAACGCCGCGCCTGGGCCCGCTACCGCGCCCTGCGCGAGTATGCCGAGGGCGGAGCGTGCCGTCACCGCGTCATCTGTCTGCACTTCGGAGAGACTCCGAAGTGGGAACGCTGTGAACGTTGCGACCATTGCGGCAATCAGCCGGAGTGGTTGTCGGAGCCTGCTCCACGAGTCAAACGCAAAATTGAAGTGGCTGTTGATGAAGGGGCGCGCGAGCGCCTGCGCGCTTGGCGCAAAAAGGTGGCAGCGGAGCGCAAGCTGCCTCCATACACCGTTCTGCACGACGCCACCATCGACGACCTGTGCCGCGAGATGCCTGCGAACCTCGAAGAACTCATCGAGATCAAAGGCATTGGCAAGGCGAAGGTGGAGCGCTACGGCGCGAAAATTCTGGCGCTGCTGGCCGGCTGAGATTTCAAACGGCGCGGCCCCTTCGGCGTTTAATTCGTCTGCCGGAAAATCTCAGGCCGTCCAGTCGAGAATCACTTTGGCGGCCTGGCCGGCGATCATCGCGTCGAAGCCCTTTGCGAACTCGGTGTAATGGAAACGATGTGTGATCACAGGGCTGATATCAAGGCCCGATTCGAGCATCACCGTCATCATGTACCACGTCTCGTACATCTCACGGCCGTAGATGCCCTTGATGGTGAGCATTGAGAAGATCACCGTGGACCAGTCGATCGAGGCGTCCTTCGGCTGTAAGCCGAGCACGGCAATCCGTCCGCCGTGGCACATATTCGCCACCATGTCGCGGAACGCAATCGGGCTGCCGGACATCTCCAGTCCGATGTCGAAGCCCTCTTTCATGCCCAGCTCTTTCTGCGCATCGGCCAGTGTGGTTTTCGCCGTGTTGACCGCGCGCGTCACGCCGAAGCGCTTCGCCAGTTCCAGGCGGCCATCGTTGATGTCGGTGATCACCACGTGCCGCGCTCCCGCGTGGCGCACTACGGCGGCGGCCATCAGGCCGATGGGGCCCGCGCCGGTGATCAGCACGTCCTCACCCAACACGGGGTACGTCAGCGCCGTGTGGACGGCGTTGCCGAACGGATCGAAAATGGACGCAATTTCGTCGCTTACGGCCGGCGAATGCTTCCAGATATTGGTCATCGGCACTGAAATGTATTCGGCGAAACAGCCGGGGCGGTTCACGCCGACGCCTTTGGTGTGCGCACACAGATGGCGGCGTCCGGCCAGGCAGTTGCGGCAGCGGCCGCAGACGACGTGGCCTTCGGCGCTGACGCGATCGCCGGGAAAGAAGTCGTTCACGTTCGCGCCCACTGCCACAATGCGGCCGACAAACTCGTGGCCCACGGCCATCGGAACAGGAATGGTCTGCTGCGCCCACTCATCCCACTTATAGATATGCACGTCGGTGCCGCAGATAGCTGTCTTTTCGACATGGATCAGGACATCGTTGATGCCAATCGAGGGGACGGGAATCTCTTCGAGCGTCAACCCGGGAGCGGGCTTGCTCTTCACCAGTGCTTTCATTGTTGAAGGAATAGACATGTGATTACCGCGATTCCGCTTTCAGTTTAGCGGGTTGCGGCCACAAGGTCGGCCACCTTCCGGACAATCAGTTCCTCCGTGCCTTCGGTGAAGACACCCGGCCGGCCGAAGTAGATGAGCGCGTCGCCGCCTTCGTAGCCACCTTCAGCCAGCACACGGCGCGACGGGATATAACCTGGCATGTCGTTCGAATAGCCCGCCACCCAGGTGTTGTCGGCGCCATGCTGGCTCTTCAGCCGCAGCGCGTAGTCCACTACCACCTCGCCGCCCAGCGCGATGAACTTCAGCCCATCGCCGAACTGCCACACCTGCACCGGGTACGAAACGCGCTCCGGCAGGTGGCCGTCGCGGTTGAGTTCCGCCAACAGCGCCTTCGCCGGTCCACTGACGTAGCCGCGCTTGTCGGTAGCGTGGGCTTCAAGTTCAGCGCGCGTCGCCAGCTTGGTCATGGGTAGTTCGATCCGCTCCATCGCGCAGTGCAGCGTGCCGTTCAACGGCGCCGGCTTGCTGTTGAGCGCCTGCGTAACGGCGGCCGCGAGAGCCTCTCCGTGCAGCCGCGCCAGACGTTCACCGCCGCGGGGCAGGGCATTGGCGTCCGCGCCGCAGTTCTGTATAAACAGCATGGTGACACCGGCGTGCTGCTGCTCGAAGTACTCGCGCGCATAGCCCGGCCAGTCCGCATCAATCCGGTAATCGTTCAGCGCCGACGCGTGGCAGGCGTAGCCCACCACCACGGCAATCAGTTCGCCGGTGGGCTTGCGCACGGCCAGTATTGGTACATCATGGTCCACCGGTGCGGGCCACGCGCGATTCGCCAAATGGCGCCGGTTTACGGCGATGCCTGCGTAGCCGCGATGGTAGCCGAGCGTTGCGGTCTGCATGTGTTGCATCGCCTCTCCCACCACAGCCACGCATTGCTCCATCAACCGCGCCGTGTAGCGGCGCACCACGTCAAGTTGCTCCGGCGTGAGCGTGTACATCGGCATCAGTTGGATGCCCGCCACCGGACCGGAGTGCGTGTGCGACACGTTCACCACCAGGCGCTCGCGCTCCACGCCGTAGCGCTTGTTGAGGTCTGCCGCGATGCGCTCCACCATCTCGCGGTCGAGTGTCACCAAGTCCAGCGTGAGGATCACCGCCGTCTTGCCGGTCTCGTCTTGGATGGCGAGTGCACGCGCTGAAAGCGGCTGCCGCACGCCTTCCGACGGATGTGCGCGCGCTCCGAAGCCACCCATCCAGATGGACTCGGTGGGCGTAATGTCGGCACGCGCGACACCGGCCTGCCAGCCGGCCGACGCTAAACCTGCCCCGAAAACAACAAGTAGAGAGAGCTTTCTGATCACGCCCACATGCTATCGCACGCGGTCGCGGCCCGACTTCAGCCAAGCCCACAGCGTCATGCCGTGCGCATCGTCGTAGCGCCGGCCACAGGCGAGAAACACCAGGCTCGCCGCGTAGCCCACCGCAATCAGCACGCCGTGTCCCACCGCGCCAATCATGAGATCGTCCCACGGGAAGTTGTACGCGCCCAGGTTCACCAGCGGCTTGGCGCCCTTGGTGAGCACGGCCCATACGGTCACCGCCAAGCTCGCCACAATGCCGATATAGACGCCGTGGCGGTTGGCGCGCCGGCTCAGGAAGGCCAGTAGGAACAGCCCAGCCAATCCGCCTGATACCATTGCCGAAACCGCGAACCACATCGACAGCGCGCCGCCGCGCATATGCGCCAGCGCGACGGCCGTGGCCGCGGCCAGCATACCCACTACGGCCACAATCATCTTGGCGACGCGCAACCGTCGCGCATCGTGTGCCGCAGGCCGTAACAGCCGGTAGAAATCTTCAATGCAGACCACCGACAGGCTGTTCAGGTCGCTCGCCAGCATCGTCATCGACGCGCCAATCAGCGACGCCATGAATACGCCCGCTACGCCCACCGGCAGGTGCGTCGCCACAAAGTGCGGGAACACCTGATCCGCCTTGGTGATGAACGCAGGCAGAGCTTCGTGCGTCAGCTGGTAAAACGCCCACGTGCACGTGCCCACCAGCATAAACAGCGCCCACACCGGCAGGCACAGCAGCGCTCCCAAGGCGACGCCGCGCAGTGCGCCGCGGTCCGACTTCGCCACCAGATAGCGCTGCACCACCGTCTGGTCCGCCGCGTAACGTTGCAGGTACCAGAAGAATCCGTAGAGCACCAGCACAATTAGAGTCGGTGACGAAAAGCTCCAATCGGCGCTGCCCAGGTTGAATTTGTTGTGCTCGGCTGCGATGCGAAATACGGCCCCCGGCCCGCCCGGCGGCAGGAACAGCAGGTAGCCCAGGCAAACCACCACGCCCGTCCAGGTAATGAATGCCTGGATTACATCGGTCCAGATCACCGCCTCCATGCCGCCCACCAGCGTGTAGCCGATGACGGCCAGCGCGACAATCACAATCACGCCGTCGATGCTCCAACCCGTGATGCTGTTCAGCGTCAGCGCCATCAAATACAGCACGAAGCCCATCTTGGAAAAATGCGCGGCCAAAAATGCGAGTGAGGCGTAGACCCGCGTGGGCCTTCCGAAGCGCCTTTCGAAATACTCGTACGCGCTCATGCCGACCACGTGCCGGTAGAACGGAATCAACACCGTGCCCGCTAGCGCTAACACGCCAATCACCATGAAGCCCGGCGTGAGCAGCGACCAGTTGCCTGCGTACGACGACCCCGGGTACGCCACAAACGTCACGCTGCTGATCAGCGTCGCCAGCAGCGACAGTCCCATTGCCCACGACGGCACGGCGCGCTTCGCTACGAAGTAGGCTTCGGTCGTCGTTTGCCGCCGCGAGAAACGCAAGCCAACGGCGATCAACACCACCACGTAGCCCACGATGATGGCCAGATCCGGCCAGCGCGCATCGCTCATCGTTCGTTCTCCTTTTGAAATGCCTTGATAATGGCGCTGTTGTCCGCGCTGCCGTAGCCCGCTGCTTCCACCTCTTCCAGCAGTTTGCGATGCAGCTCAGAAAGCGGCAGCCGCGCGCCGGCGCATGTGCCTGTTTCGAGAATCAGCCGCACGTCTTTCAAATGCTGCGACAGCCGCGCCTGGGGCGTGAAATCGCCCGTGAGCATCTTCTGCCCCTTCGTATCCATCGGTCGCGAGTAGGCCGGCCCGGCTTTCAGTATCTCCAGTGCCACTTCGGGCGCAATGCCGCTGGCGCGCGCGTACTCCAGCCCTTCGGCCAGCACGGCGCGCTCCAGGCCCAGCACCAGATTGGTGACCAGCTTCATGCGCGCGCCGCTCCCTGGCGGCCCCACGTGAAACGCCTGCCGGCTGCAACAGGCCAGAATGTCGCGGCACTCCTCAAACGCCGCCGTTTCCGCGCCGCAAATGAAAATCGCCTCGCCGCGCCGCATCTGCTCGCTCGACCCGCCTACGGTTGCGTCCACATACCCGGCGCCGCGCGCCTTCAGCCGCCCGGCAAAGCGCGCCGCGTCGTCCGGCGCCCCGGTGGTGGTGTCAATAATCAGCGCGCCCGGCCGCAGATGCGGCTCAATCCCGTCGAGCACTGCGGCCGCAATCTTCGAGTTCGGCAGGCTCAGCAGCACGCGCCGGCACGCCGCCGCCACCTCTGCGGCCGAGCCCGCCGTGCCACGCCCTGGCTGCACGTCGTAGCCAACCACGGTGTAGCCTCCCGCGCTCAGCCGCTCGGCCAAAGCCGAGCCCAGTAGCCCGATGCCAATCAGTCCGACCGTGCGTTCCGTGTCCATATCGGCGTTCCCATAATATAAGAACATGCAGCGCAGGAATTTTATGCAGATGATCCCGGCCGCGGCGCTGGGCGCGAACGATCGTATCCGTGTTGCCGTCATCGGCGTGCGCGGCCGTGGGCGGGCCATCGCCGGTGGATTGCCGAAGATTCCGGGCGTCAGTGTGGAAGCTCTGGTGGACGTAGATCCGCGCGTCTTCGCCAATGCGGTAAAGGCCGTGGAAGCCGCCGGCGGCAAGCCTCCACGCACGCTCTCGGACATGCGCCGCGTCTTCGACGACAAGAACATCGACGCCGTCGCCATTGCCACTCCCGACCATTGGCACGCGCCCGCCGCCATTCTGGCCTGCGCCGCTGGCAAGGACGTCTATCTGGAGAAGCCGGCCGCGCACAACGCGCGTGAGGCGTGGCTGGTGGTGGAGGCCGCGCGCCGCCACAAGCGCATTGTGCAGCACGGCACGCAGGCGCGCAGCCGCGAGATCACTATCAAGGCCATCGACTACGCGCGTTCCGGCAAAATTGGCGAACTACGCATGGCGAAGGCGTGGGACGTGCAGCGCCGCTCCGACATCGGCCATAAGCCCGACAGCCCCGTGCCGCCGGGTGTCGATTACGACACTTGGACCGGACCGGCGCTGATGCTGCCGTTCAACGAGAATCGCTTCCATTACACTTGGCACTGGAACTGGAACTACGGCACCGGCGACATGGGTAACGATGGTGCGCACCAACTCGACATGGCGCGCTGGGCGCTTGGCGTCGGTCTGCCCACTGAGGTGGCGGGTCTGGCTCGCAAGGTCCATTTCCAGGACGACCAGCAGACGCCGGACTCCATGAGCATCGCCTTTGGTTATCCGGACCCGCGCAAGATGCTGCTGTTCGAGATGCGCATCTGGAACCCCTACGGCATGGAGGACTGCGAAAACGGCCTGGGCCTCTACGGCGACGGCGGCTGGGTGCAGGTGGCGCGCTGGAACCGTGTCTGGGGCTTCAAAGTCTTCGACGAACAGGGCAAGCAGGTGCTCTACGAGCAAGGCCCCGGCGAGGACCTGCCGCACCTGGCGAACTTCTTCGACTGCATGCGGTCACGCCAGGCGCCGAACGCCGACATCGCCATTGGTTACGACACTGTGATGCACTGCCATCTGGGCAACATCGTGGCGCGCACCGGCCGCGCCGTGCGCTTCGACGCCAAGACGCGCACGATTACCGGCGACCCTGCGGCGGCAAAGCTCTTGGGCCGCGAATATCGCCGCCACTGGGCGGCGCCGGCCTAATACACGCAGAGCTTGGCTTCGTCGGCGAAGGCCTGCATCAGCTTCGGATCGGCGTCGAAGAAGTGGTCCGACGGCGCCAGAATGAAGCGACCGTTCTTGCCCGCTTCTTCAAAGCAGCGGCGCACTTCGGCGTGCGTGGCGTTTTCCTCGCAGCCCACGAAGAAATGGAGCTGGTCGAAGCCGCCGATCATCGTTGCGCGGTCGCCGATGATCTCGCGCGCTTTCTTGAGGTCTGCGTCGCCACCCATGCCTGCCGGCGTGAACGTTTCAATCGCGTCCGGTTCCATCTCCAGCGCGGATTTGAGCATCGGCATCAGCTTGCCGCACAGGTGGTAGACAATGCGCTGGCCCGCGCGGTGCGCGGCCTCAATCAGCGGCGCGTCGTAGGGCGCCACAAAGCGGTCGAACATGCGCGGTGAAATCACGCTGGCCGAGCCGTCGCCGCCGCCCAGTTCCAGGATGTCGTAGCGCGCGCCGGCCAGCGACTCAATGAACGTCATCTTGCGCCGCTGCAGGATCGCGAGCAGTTCGTGCACCCAATCCGGATCGTCCATGGCGGCCATAATCAGGGCTTCCGGGCCCATCAGGCAGGCTGCGTCCTGCCAGCAGCCGGGCTGGCCGAAGATATCGAAACAGCAGATGTGGCCGCGCACCAGTCCGCGCTCGCCGTACTCTTCCGCCGTGCGGTTCACGGCCGCCACGTCGCAGTGCGGCGCCGTGGCGTGGGCCGCGATAATCTCGATGTCGCTCTTCTTCTTGATCAGCGGTTCGATCACCCACGCTGTGTAGCCCGCATCGCCGATTACGGTCGATAGCGTGCCGCCCGGTGTGACAATGTCGTAGCGCGTCAGCCTGCGGTCATCGGCGGAGACATCGCTCGGGTAAATGCGCCAGTCGTCGTTCGCCACGCGGCGGCTTTCCAAAAAACCCGGCTCGCCTTGTAGCGGGTCCGGGTAATCGCGCGAGCCCGGCGCCGGCATATGCGGCACGGTCCAGGTGATGGCGTCCAGGCCGAAGTGTTCGAAAAACTGCTGCTTGCTGAAACCAGGCAGGCGCAGATCCAGGTAGGCCTGCATCACGTGATGCGTCGTGGCGGGCAGGTGATCGGGCATTTGGCCGGTCAAAGCGGCCAGGAGTCGTTGTCTGGGTGTCATCGCGATTCTGTCCTTGTCCAGACTATCGCGAAATAGGAACCGGAGGGCGTGAGGCCGCGCCCTCCGGCTCCGCCAACACCACTACTTGATGTTGATCAATGTGTTGTTGGCCTTCTTTCCGTCAACGGTCACGGCGATTACAGCCGTGCCCTTGCCGGCCAGCTTCGCCGGGATGATGACTTTAACCCGGTCCAGGCCCTGGATGTCCGGCTCCTCCGTGCAGCCCAATACCTCGGCCGCCACGCCGCCGATGGTCACCGCGATGCTGTTTTCCACGCCACGGATGCCCGTGCCGTACAGCGTCAGGTAGACGGTCCCGTCGCTGACGTCAATCGGCTCAGCCGCGCAGGCGCCGGTGGTTGCGTCGCAACTGTAGACGCTCACCGTGCTGCTCTTGCCGCTCGAATCAACTCTCACCGCGTTGGCTGCGGCCACTCCAGTGCCGTTTCCGTCGGCCGTGAAGATGCCGGGGAACACCGCGTCGACATTCAGGTCTGGCTTGATGGTTGCGCCGTTCGGCGTCTTGACAATCACCGTGGCCGTGCCCGCCGCCATGCCGGCCGGCAGCACGAACTGGATCTTTTCAGTGCTGACCGATTTCAATAGCGACGGGCGCTTGACGCCGCGTGCGTCCACCACCTGGACGCTGGCGCCGTCCAGCGTGGTTGGCAATGGGTCGGACGTGGCCGTTGTGCCTGTTTTGGCGATGTCCGGTGCAACAAATGTGGCCAACGATTCCCCCGCGCCCTCACTGGTCGACAAGCTGGCGGCGTTCTTCACCACACCGTCCTCCACCATGTCGGCAATGCCGTTGCCATTGCAGTCCGGGAAGTCCACTAACCAGATCTGCTTGAAGTCGTTCTTGCCGTAGTCCTTCACCAGTGTGTAGGAGGCGTCATAGGTCGGCGTGCGCTTCACATAGGCCAGCCGGTTGCCGTTGCGCGCCCACACCAGCGCGTCGGGCGTGATCTTACCCGAGCCGTGCGAGGTGATGAAACGTGTCGCGCCGAACAGCGGCCCTTCTTTTACGCAGATGGTGGCGATGCCACTGTCCATGATCACGGCAATGGAGTTGCCGGACGGGTGCCAGCGCACGCCACCTGTCACGCCACCCGGCATGAACGTCACTTGCTTCGGCCGTAGCGCGGTGTCGGCACTTTGGTCGGAGCCTTTCGCGTCAATGATGAACACCTGGTTTGTGCCGTCGGCGGCCGGGGCATAGTAGGCGATGCGTTTGCCGTCCAGTGAGCCACGCACAATGCCGCTCGCCGCGGTGTGCGTCAGCCGGCGGATGGTCACGCCTTTCGGCGGTGTCGGAAACACGGTTTTGGTGCCGGAGTCGGCAGTCGTGATGTCCACCGTGGACGGGACGTCCACCACATAAAGCGAACTGACGTAGCTACCGTCAGCCTCCTTCGTTTTGCCAATGAAGCCCCGCATCAGGCCCTTTGAGCCGATCCAGGAATCGCTATCGGCCTGCACAATATCGCCTGTCACGGCCTGTGCCGTTGGCACGGTGCGCACCAGTAGCGCCGCGTAATACATCGCCTTGCCGGGCGCCAGCGCACTGGGCGCCATGAAGCCAATCGTGCGCCCGTACGTAGTCAGAAAATAGTCGTCGTAAGTGAATCCAATGCGCGAGCCATCGGCTGTGTACTCGTGCCGGTGCGTACCGCCACGCAATGCGCCGGGCAGCGCCGGGTCGTTGGTCACGTCGCGCATATCGGCCCACTTCACCGCGCCGCTGCCGTCACCCGCTATCACCGCGCCGCTGCGGTTCGTCTTGCCGTAATAACCGCGTGCGGCTACTTCGCTGAGCAACGGGCCGTGGATGAAGATCATCTCGTCGGCAATGGGGCTGTACGACACCGCGCCCAGTCCGGGCGCGGCATTTGTGCTGTCCACAACCGATTCCGGCTTGTAGAGCACCGTCTCCACACCGGTCATCACGTTCACCTTGGCTATCCAGGTGCCGTTGCCAATCCCGCTGCCGACCGTATCCCGCGTGTCGTACGCCAGATACAGATCGTCCATCGAGAAATTGTCGTTGTTGTCCAAGTTATGGCTGATGGCGCTAAACGTAAGTTGCCACTCCCCGGCTTCGGGTAGTGTGCAGCTGGGCCGGCCGGGAATGGCCGGCACCAGGCATAATGCGGCCACGATGATCACGAACTGCACGGTTCGCATCTATTGGCTCCTCCATTTCAGTTTTTTGTATATAAGCACAATTTTGTGCCTCGTCAATCGTATATTTGAATTCGTGATCTGTAAAGATGAATCTCATATTACTTATTTATCAGTACTTATCAATCATGGTTGCGCTGAATTTCGCCGCGGTCTGCGCCTTGAGGTTGCCCACAGCGCAGGGCTTGTTTATACGACAATGAGAGCCGGTGGCTCTTTGGAAAGCGGCTGAGCCCGTTAGCCAAGCCATCACCGGAAAACCATGCGCAGCGCCGTCTGCACCATCGTTGCGAAGAACTATCTCGCGCACGCGCGCGTGCTGATGGCCAGTGTGCGCGATTGGATGCCGGAGGCGCGGCGTGTTGTCGTGCTGGTGGATCAGGTGGAGGGCTGTTTTGATCCCTCACACGAGGATTTTGATGTCATCCTCACATCGGATCTTCATCTGCCCAACTCGGCCTGGTTCCACTTCAAGTACACCGTCCTCGAATTGAGCACGGCGGTGAAGCCCTACGCGCTCGAATTCCTGCTGCACCGCTACCAGTTGGACTGTCTGGTGTTTCTCGACCCGGACATCCGGCTCTATTCGGACCTTGAAGAGTTGTGGGCGCTGCTGAGCCAGAACTCCATCGTGCTGACGCCTCATCTGACGGCGCAGATCGACGACGGAGCATTGCCGGGCGAATTGGACATCCTTCGCACCGGCACTTACAATCTCGGCTTCATCGCCGTGGCTTCCACCCCGGTGACGCACGAGTTCCTGCAGTGGTGGCAGGCCAAGCTCTATGACAATTGCGTGGTGGATATGGCGCGCGGGCTGTTTGTCGACCAGCGATGGATCGACCTTGTGCCCGGCATGTTCGACGGTGTAGCCATTATCCGCCACTCCGGCTACAACGTTGCTTACTGGAATCTGAAGACTCGCGCCTTCAGGTGTGACAACGGCGTCTGTAGCGTGAACGGTGTGCCACTGCGTTTCTTCCACTTCAGCGGTTTTGATCCGGAGAAGCCCACCGTGCTTTCCAAGTACCAGGACCGCCTCGAACTTGCCGCGCTGGGCGAAGTGGAGGCACTGTTCAACGGCTATGCCGGGGCGCTCTTGCAGGCTGGCTACTCAGATTGCCACCGCTGGCCATACGCCTACGGTACTTTTCGCAACGGCGTGCCCATTCCGGATATCGGCCGGTCCTTCCACCACGAGGTGCCGGGCGTCGAAGAGCGCATTTCCGACCCCTTTTCCGACGAAGGCTTTCACACCTTTCTGGAGACGTGGAACGAGCCGCTCATCGGACCGAACGGCGAGCGTACCGGCATCACCCGCCTGAGCTATCGCGTCTACCGCACGCGTGCCGACGTACAGTCGGTGATGCCAGATGTCTTTGGTGGTGACTACCGGCGCTTCCTCGAATGGCTGCTGGCTAGTGGCAAGAGCGAGCACGAATTGGATCGTGTATTCCTTGCGCCGGCGTGGGATGCCTTTCAGGCCGCCGAACGTCACGCCGGCCACAACATAGCCGCGTCCGCTTTCGTGGAACCGACTTCGGAACTTGCAGGGCTGCTGCGAGAGCACGCCGTGAGCGAGGCGGCGCTGAATGAACTGGTCGAGCCTGGCCGCGGCGGGCTGAGGCTGACGCGCCTTGCGCGAATCATCTACGAATCACGGCCTGATCTGCAACGCTATCATCCGGATCCTGAAGGCCGCGACGGCGTTAAGTTCCTGGCCTGGATGCTCACCTACGGACGCAGTGAATACGCATTGAGCGACAGCTTGCTCGCCCCGCTGCGCGAGCAGTGGCAGCAGGTGCTCAAGAACCTACCCAGCCCATTGCACCGCTGGTGGTATGACGTGTTGTTCCTCGGCATGGACCGCTCGGCCAAGATGCACGCCCGGCGGCGATCGAGTCCCAGGAAGTAGCTATTCCAGCCCGCTGAGCAGGTTCCGGATGACGTCGGCCGCAGTGTACGAACGCGCTCCGGGAGCGATGAAGCGGCCAGCGTGCACCAAGTCGTCGCCTGCCGTCACAATGCCCGGCTCCAGATAGCCGCCCGCGCGCACCTGTGGCGCGCCGATGGACGACAATAGGCCATTGCAGACGCACTTGCGATGCGGAATGTCGGCAGCGTTACCGCCCTTGGCCAGGAAGACGGCGTCGGGCTCGGCGGGGCAGCGGAAAGCGATGTGCCCGTCGGCTTCGCGATAGGCCTCGCGCAAGTAGCCGAGGTCGCAGAGCTTCGGCCGTCCGGCGAAGACCTCTTCCTCGGAGATTGTTCCTTCGAGCGACGCAACCTTGAACGGGAAGCCCGTGGGCGAGGCCAGACGGTCTGTGAAAACGGTCGCCTGACCGGCCAGAATCTTGTCGATCAGCGCACGGCGGTAGTCTTCGCGCATGCCCGACTCCTCGCATAGGGCGAAGGCAGTGCCCACCTGGATGCCGGCCGCACCGGCCTCAACGGCCTCGCGCAAACCTTCAGGCGTACCGTAGCCGCCGGCCAGCCAGAAGGGCAGGCCCAGCGAGCAGAGCTTGGGCAGATCCACGCGATCGCGGTCGCCATAGACGGGCTCGCCGATCTCGTTCAACTGAAGCTGACCGCGCGGCGGAGCGTTGTGGCCGCCGGCTGTGGGGCCTTCGATGATGAAGCCGTCCACCTTGCCGTTGGCCTTGCGGGCCAGCGTAATGGCCAGCGTGTTTGAGGCGATGATGGCCAGAAACATCGGGCGCTTCAGCGGGCCGGCGGGGTTGGGGACGTACTCGCTGGGGTCGAAGTGCATCAGCGTGTCGTCTTCGGGCGTGGCGCCCGCCACGTAGAGCGGGTAGGTGGCCGGTTCGTGGTTCACGAAATGGTCCAGCACACCGGGAATCTTCATCGGAATGCCGGCGCCCATCAGGATGAAATCGGCGCCCGCCAGCATGGCTCCGTAAATGGATGGCAGGTGCGGCGGCTGCAACTTCTCCATGAAGTTGACGCCGACCGGATTCGAATGACCCTGGCGAGCCAGCCAGACCTCGGCGAAATTGGCCACCACGCACAGTTCGCGGAACGCGCGCGGGCCATCCTTGGCCTGCATTGGCGGAACCTTATAGGGCTGGTCCGGACGCTTGCCGCCGGCAATGTAGTATTGGCTCCAAACGCGCTCCGCCATTTCGGGCACGGGGAAGTGGCCGAATGCTTCGCGCATGTGGCCACCGGGGTCGCCATCCTGCAGGCGCCGTGTCAGCACCTGATCCAGCGCTGTGCCGGAGATTACGCCAAGTTGGCCAAGCGAGGAGACCGTTCGCGCCAGATACCAGTGCGATACGGCAACGCCCAAGCCGCCCTGGATAATTCGGGGCAGGGCAGTCGTCGACGGTGCATTCGTGCAGGCAGTCATATCCATTCAGTTAGGTCCGTTCGGGAGGGGTTAACGCCCCACAAGCGCGGCCGCGCGAGCGGAAATCCAATTGCTTCCCCAACATACTAGGCCTTCCCGGGTCAGGTCAACTTCCGGCCGGCGGCCGTGGTAACTTGTTACCTAACCCCGTCTGTTTCCTAGCCCCGTCGGCTGACCATCCGGAGCACATCTTTTATGCACCGTCGCGAGTTTCTGCTGGCCACCGCCGGCGCAGTCCTTGTGAAGGAGGACATCCCGGCCTACCTGAAGCGGACGAAGGGCGATTTCGACCTTACGCGCTACCGGCAACTGCTGGGCTCGGCCAACGAGTTCAAGGAAGGCGATGCCGCTGCCGGTGTTGCGGCGCCCAACGCCGCGGCCCGCGCCGAGGCGCGAGCGCTGCTGGCCAACACACGCATCGGCTGGCTGGCCAGCCATTCCGTCTATGACGACTCGCTAACTGCCTATATCCGCCGCGGCGTGGATGCTACGGCGGCCGGGCGCATCAATCAATGGACGCTCGGCGAGCTGAAACAGCACCTCTTGAACGATCCGCCCGAGGCGATTGAGCCCATCCTGCCCGGCTTGCCCAGCGACGTGATCGCCTGCGCCGTCAAGCTGATGACGAACGCGGAGCTGATCGCGGCCAGCCGCAAGATCTTCCACCCGCTGCCGGGCTCGCAGATTGGCGCGCGGGGCTACCTGAGCGCGCGCATCCAGCCCAACTCACCTACCGACGACGTGGACGACATCCAGTGGCAGGTGTTCAACGGCTGGGCCTACGGCGTGGGCGATCTGGTGCTGGGCACCAACCCGGTGTCGAGTGACGTGGACTCCGTCACCGCCATCGAAAAGGGGCTGGGCTCCATTCTGAAGGCTTTCGAGCTTCAGGACGTGATGCCGCACTGCGTGCTGGCGCACATCGACGTGCAGGCCGAGGCCGAGCACCGCAGCCCGGGCTCCACCGCCATCTGGTTCCAAAGCCTGGCGGGCGTCTCGGACGCCGCCACCACGTTCGATATCTCGGTAGAGAAGATGGT
>CAYZIX010000046.1:0-28502 GCA_964478395.1 uncultured Candidatus Solibacter sp. | reverse complement strand
GCGCCCAAGGCGGCGAGAATCGTTTCCATCGACTCCGGCTGTTCGGCATCGTCAAATTCAACCACGGCCGGCGGGCGCACCAGCAGGCAACCGTAATAGCAGGCGACTTTCAGGCCGGCGAGCGGCTTCTTCACCGCGGCCTTCAGCGCGTCGATGCTCACGTGCTGAAGAACCTGGATCAGATTGAGGATCTGTGGTGTCGCCTCCAGTCCGGCTTCGACGATTGTGGCCATTTCGCTACGCAGCGCAGTGTCGGAGTTGATGGCGGCCTGCGCGCGGAGCAGTTGGCCGGAGCACATGGGGCACGGCGCGAACATTTCCTGGCAACCCTGACGCCCGGCCAGCGCCAGATTGCGTGCCGGTAGCGCGATGGAGAGCTTGTGATTGAGCGAATGGGCCGCCGTGGCGCCGCAGCAGATCCACTCGTCAATCTCGTTCAACTCGACGCCAAGCGCGCTCAACGCGGCTCGCACAGACTGTTCGTAGTCGTTCGACGAGCCGTGCAAGGCACAGCCCGGGTAGTAACCGAGTTTCACTGTTGTGTGCCTCCGGAGGTGGCGCGGGCGAAGATGCGGTCGACCACGCCGCGGTCGCGCACCTTCTCGCCGCTGAGGTGGAACTTGCCGCGCTTCATCAGTTCCGGCGCGAGGCCGGAGTCGCGCATTAACTTCGGCACGCCGCCGCCCTTGAAGAAGACCTCACCCTTGTAGCGCATCATCAAGTCGATTTCGTTCAGGCGGCCGAAACGGCGTACGTTGGCGAGAAATGCCTGCTGGAAGAGAATCACGTCACGCTGAGGGGCGGAGGCGACGCCGCGTTCGACGGAGCGTTGGCGCAGATGGTCCATCACGCCGGCGCAGTCGACCGACTTTGGACAGCGCGTGGAGCACGTCTGGCAGGAGACGCACTCCCAGGGCGCGGCGGCGCGCAACGCCTCATCTTCAAGACCCAATTGCAGCAAGCGGATGAGCCGTGTGGGGGGCGAATCCATGCGCGTGGCCACGGGGCAGCCGGCTGTGCACTTGCCGCATTGATAACAGTCGGAAACCCGGAGGTCGGGGGGGATTGGAACGATCGATGGCGTACTGCTCATGGCTGTACTCGGACAACCAGGTCCGATAATCACGACTCAGCCTACCTCACTTTGCGGTGACGTGGCACGTGTCAAACTGTACCGCGACTAATAGATTATGCGTGGAACTTTGCGCAAACACGCGGCGTCTATTGCTTTGTGCGCCGATCCGTGCTAGTTTTCTAGCAAGATGCTAAAAAGGTAACCGCAATGAAAAAGGCTTCCGCAACGACACTAAACTTGAGCCGGCGTGAGCGCCAGATCATGGAGATCCTATTCAGACGGGGCCGCGCGACGGCGGCGGAGATTCGCCAGGACATGGCCGATGCGCCCAGCTATTCGGCCGTGCGGGCACAGCTTCGCACGCTGGAAGACAAGGGCCACGCGCGGCACGAGGCCGAAGAACTGCGCTACGTCTACATGCCGGTGGCAGCAGTGTCGCGGGCGCGTCGGGGCGCGCTGCGGCACATGGTGGAGACGTTCTTTGGCGGATCGGCGGCGCGCGCTGCGACGGCGCTGATCGACGAAGCCTCGACACAACTGACCACCGAGGAACTGGACGGACTGGCCGCACTGATTGAAAAGGCGCGGGCGGAAGGGAGATAAGCGATGCTGCCGCCGAACTGGATGATCGAACTGGCGGCGAAGGCCACCATTCTGACGGGCTTGGCATTTCTCGTGATGCCCGGCTTGCAACGCTGCTCGGCTGCGTTGCGCCACCGCGTCTGGCTGGCTCTGTTTACGGCGTTAGCGGCATTGCCGCTGTTGATTTATCTGGCACCGCACTGGAGCGTGGCGGCGCTGGCGCCGGCTGCGCGCGCCGAGGCGGTGGCACGCACGGTGATCACGGTGACGGCCGATGGCGGCTCGCGCGTGCCGATGCAGGATGTCTGGGCGTGGCTGTGGGGGGCGGGATGTGCCGTACTGCTTATCCGCTCATTGGTGGCGCAGGTGCGGGCATGGCACGTTGCGGTAGGCGCCAAGGCATGGTTTGACGAGGTGCGCCTGTCGGAGCGGATCGACATCCCAGTGGTGTGCGGCTTCAGCTCACCAGCGATTGTGTTGCCGGAAGAAGCCGCCGCGTGGCCGGAGGAGCGCGTGGAACTGGTGTTACGGCACGAGCGCGCGCACGTCGCCCGGCGCGACCCGCTGGCCCGCGCGCTGGCCGCAGTGGTGTGTGCGCTGTATTGGCCGCTCATCTGGACGATGTGGGCGGCGCGGCGGATGGATATCGAGGCCGAGATGGCTTGCGACGACGCGGTGCTCAGCGGCGGGCAGCGTGCGACGGTTTACGCTGACCATCTGGTGGCGATTGTTCGCGGTTTGCAGGTGGATCGACGGGTTCCCGAAGGAGGCTTACCTATGATTCGTATTTCCGATCTCGAGCAGCGCCTGCGGGCGATGCTGCGAGTGAATTCCAATCGCGCGCCGGTGGCGCGGTCCGCCGCGCTGGGCTTGTTGGCGGCGAGCCTGATGGTGCTCGTACCACTGGCGGCGGCGCGTCCGCCCGCGCTGGCCGACGGTGCGGGGATTCAGGGGGTGGTGAAAGACGCGAGTGGCGCGGTGGTGCCGCGAGCGCGCATCATCGTGCAATGGCCGAACAGCGAGCGCAAGGAGATTGTAGTTACGAGCGAGGCCGGCGAATTCTCAGTGGCACCTGTTGAGGATGGCGACTACGCGATCACAGTGCAAAAGCCGGGCTTTGCCGCGCTGAAGATGGCGGCGGTGAAGGTTCATGGCGGGCAGAGCGAAAGGCTGGAGCTGATACTGAAGACTGGCGCCGTGCAGGAGACGCTGACGGTGACCAGTGAAGGCCCGGTCAAGGCGGCCGAGCCGGCAAAGGCGGGTGAACCGAAGCGGCTCAAGGTGGGTGGTAATGTTCAGGCGCTGAAACTGGTGAGCCAGCCCAAGCCGACCTATCCGGCGGAGTGCAAGGCTGAGGGTGTGCAGGGTGTGGTGCTGCTGCGTGCGGTGATCAGCCGCGAAGGCGAAATCGTCAACCTGGAGCCGATCAACCGGATGGTGGACAAGCGCCTGGTGGAGGCCGCCATGGCAGTGGTGAAGCAATGGAAGTATCAGCCGACGTTGCTCAACGGCAACCCGGTGGAAGTGCAGACGGAGATCATGGTGAATTACGAGTTGCGGCCGTAGACTTCCCGTTCAGGGGCGCGCGGCGAGGGCCTGAATGGCGGTCGAGCGCGCCTCTTCCAATTTATGCCGGCACATTGGGCGGCCGCACGGCCAGCGCGAGCAGTTCCGGGTTGAGTTGATAGGTTCCAGCCAGACGAGCGGCGAAGGCGCGCCAGGCGCGGCCGGCAGGGAAAAGCTCATAGGCCCGCTGCGGTTGTCCGGCAGCCGTGAATCCTGCGATGCGGCCTTCGATGATAGACTTCTCCACGCCGCCGATGCCGGTGAGTTCGCCAGCCGCGTAGATGTCTTCGATGTTGGTGCGCTGCCACTCATCTACCTCGACCAAGCCATTGCACAGCCGGCAGCCGAGCAGCGCGGCCAACTCGATGTTTGGCACGAGCCCGAAGCCCACGGCGAGCACGTCGTAAGGCTCCTGCCAGCGGCGTTGGCCACGCCGCAGGTGCGCGTGCGTTGCGTCAGCGTGCTCCACCCAGCAGTTGTCGAACACGGCGATACCGGCAAGCTCCAGGCGCAGGCGCGCGGCTTCAACGAGCTTCACCGGATGGCGCCAAAGGCTTGTGGCGAAGGCCAGTTGACGGCTGAGCGGGGCTTGTTCGGCGACCACGGCAATGCTTGCCCCGTGCTCGCGCGCCGTGGCGGCGGCGGCCAGCAGCAGGGGACCGCTGCCGGCAACGACGACGCGCCGGCCCGAAACATTTCCGCCTGTTTTGATCCAGTCCTGGAGACCTCGCACGCCCATGACGCCCGGCAGTGTGCAGCCGGGGAAGGGCAGAGAGAGTTCTCGCGCGCTGTTAGCGAGGATGAGCCGCCCGGCGCGGATGCGCTCGTCAAAAACATTCGTGCCCGAAATGAGTTGGACGGTGGAGGCGCGCAGACGATCGAGCCACGGCTCGGACGGCGTGCCGCGCCAGATATGCCCACCCTCACTGGTGTTGTCGTCGATGAGTTGGACGCGCGCGCCGCACTCGGCCGCAGTGACGGCGGCGGCGACGCCCGCCGGGCCAGCACCCACGACCGTGATGACGTGTTCGCTCATCGCGTGTGGATCTCCAGGTCCCCGGCGTGCAGCGTCTGGCATGCGCGGCGGTGCGGCTCGCCTTTGCCAGTGTGGCCGTCGACGTGGATGGTGATTTTGTGAGTGGGGGAGGAAGAGTGCGCACGCTCTCCCTCACGGTTGTGGCTCGTTGACGCGGCAATGAGCAGGTCAGACATGCGGAGTGCTCATGCGCGAATCCCCCGGCGGAATGGCCGGGCGGAATCGAGTAGCCGCGTCGCGCCGGCGCGCGTGGGTTCGCCGCCGGTGTGTGAATCAATGATGCGGACCCTCTCCAGGCCCATGGCTTTAACTTACGCTTGCGTGCGAAGTTTGGCGAGCACCTGCTCGGCGATGGACTGAACCAGATCGTCGAGATCCTCGGAGGCCGGCGTAGCCGGAGCGGCAGCCGGAGCGCTGTCCAGGTGCATGCTCTTCAAGCGCGGATCGGGCAAGCCGAGGCGCTGCTTCACCTTCAACAGGTCCTTCATCTTGTGCGGCGGAATCTGGTTCAAACGCTGGCCAAGTTGCTGGCCGATCACCAGCGTCTGGCAATAGTTGTCGAGCACCTCAACGCACCATTCGGCGTGCGTCACCGTATCGCCCCAACTCACCACGCCGTGATTGGCCAGCAGGATGGTGTTGTGGTCGTGCACGTGCGCGATCACCGAGTCGGCGAATGCTTTCGTGCCGGGCGTTTCATAGGGCGCCACGGCCACCGGGCCGACAATCACTTCGTATTCGGGTACATAGCCGGTGGGCGGCGCGATGCCGGCGATGGCGTACGCCGTGGCGGCAGGCGGATGGCAGTGCACCACGGCGCGGGCTTTCGGATTGGCGCGGTAAATGGCCAGATGCATGGCCGTTTCACTGGTCTGCGCGCGGTAGCCGACGCGCTGGCGGCCGCTCATGTCGAGCAAACAGAGGTCATCCTCGGTGAGGTCGCCCTTGCTCAGCAACGTCGGTGTGCAGATGACGTAGTTTTCGTCGATGCGCGCCGAAATGTTGCCGCCGTTGCCGTCAACGTAGCCGCGATCCCACAACTTCTTGCCCACGCGCACGATCTCGCGTTTGATTGCCTTGGCGTCGGTGGACCAGTGGATCTGCTGGGCTGCCGACATGCTGCCTTCGTCCGCCTGGCACACATCCTTCATGTAGTCCTTCATGACGTCGCGAACGATGCGTTCGATCTCTGCGGAAAGTGCGGCCGGGTTAGAGGTTGACATATTATGCTCTCTCCATAGGATATTCGGTTCGGGCGCTGCCGTGCTGAGCCGCCTTTGTCATGATGTGAGTCTGAATGTATGCGGTTGAGGATACGCATCACCGGCGCGGTGCAGGGCGTGGGCTTCCGGCCACACGTCTACCGCCTGGCCGTGGAGCACGGTCTGACCGGTTTTGTGCTCAACTCCGCACAGGGCGTACTGATTGAGGCGCAAGGACTGCGGGCTGAAAAGTTTGAAGCCGCGCTGCGGGCCCAGCCGCCGGCCCATGCCGTGATCGCCGGCTTCACCAGCGAGACGATGGCGGAGCGGGATGAGCGCACTTTTGAGGTCCGCCACAGCGACTCCTTGGGAGAACCTTCGGCCTATCTTCTGCCAGATCTGGCCATCTGCGACGCCTGTTTGGGTGAGATTCGCGACCCACGGAACCGCCGTTTCCGCTATCCCTTTACCACGTGTACCGACTGTGGGCCGCGCTTTTCTATCGCCGAGGGGTTGCCCTACGACCGTCCGCTCACCACCATGCGCGCCTTTCCGATGTGCCCGGAGTGTGCGCGCGAGTACGGCCACCCGTCCAATCGCCGCTTTCACGCCCAGACCAACTGCTGCCCGGTGTGTGGGCCGCAACTCGAACTGTGGGATCCGAGCGGGCATGTGCTTAAGCGTGAGGATGAAGCACTACGCGCGGCGGCCGCGGCTGTGCTCAAGGGCCAGATTCTGGCGCTGAAGGGTATTGGCGGCTTTCATCTGATCTGCGATGCGCGCAACCGGGAGGCGGTCGTTGAACTGCGCCGCCGCAAGCGCCGGCCCACCAAGCCGTTCGCCGTGATGCTGGAACATTTTCCAGAACCGCTGCTTCAAACCGCCGCCGCGCCAATTGTTCTGGTCGAAAACACGCTCGATTTGCCTGAGGAGGTGGCGCCCGGTAATCCGCTGTTGGGTGTGATGCGGCCGTACTCGCCACTCCATGCGCTGTTGATAGACGAGTTGCACGCGCCCATTGTCGCCACCAGCGGGAATCTCACGGATGAGCCGATCTGTTTCGACGAGCGCGAGGCGCTAGACCGGCTGGGAGCGATCGCCGATTTGTTCCTGGTGCACAACCGCCCGATTTTGCGGCCGCTGGACGATTCCATCGTGCGCGTGATCGATGGCGCGCCGACGCTGCTGCGCCGCGCTCGCGGCTATGCGCCGCTGCCGCTGATCTCACCGGTGGATCTGCCGGAGACGATCGCCACGGGCGCTCATGACAAGAACACGGTGGCGTGCTCGCGCGGCCGGTTGGTGTTCGTCTCGCAACATATTGGAGACCTTTCCACGGCGCCGGCCGTTGAGAGCCACCGCCGCGCGCTGGCCGATCTGCGGCGCACGTACGACTTGCACCCCGTCGTTGTTGCGCACGATTTGCACCCGGACTACGCCTCCACGCGCGAAGCACGCGCGTGCGGACTGCCGATGCACGGCGTGCAACACCATGAGGCGCATGTCTACGCGGGCATCCTTGAGCACCAACTTGAGCCGCCGTTGCTCGGCGTGGCATGGGATGGCACGGGATACGGCGGCGACGGCACGGTGTGGGGCGGCGAGTTTCTGGTTTGGCGCGGGCACGGTATGGAGCGAGCCGGCCATCTGCCCGTATTCCCGTTGCCCGGTGGTGAGCGCGCGGTGCGTGAGCCGCGCCGTGCGCTGCTTGGGTTGCTCGATTCCATCGGGCGGCGCGAACGTGCGCGTCACTTATTTAGCACGGCGGAATGGCCACTGATGAATGCGCTGCTCGACAAACATTTGAACTCGCCGCTTACATCGAGCGCGGGCCGCGTGTTCGACGCCGTGGCGGCGCTGCTGGGGTTGTGTCCGGTATCGAGCTTTGAGGGTGAGGCGGCGATGCAGGTGGAGTTTGCGGCGCGCGAGTCCGATTGCGCAGAGAGTGCCGACATCAGTGCAGGGTGGGCTTTGCTGATTGATGCACTCGATGATCCGCGTTTGACGCTATCGGCCCGCGCCGCGATGTTTCATAATGCATTCGCGGACGAGATTTGCCGCGTAGCCATGCAAGCAGGAATTCATCAAGTGTTATTGACCGGCGGTTGTTTTCAGAACGCCCTGCTGGCGGAGAAGGCCGCGGCACGGTTGCGCGCGGCAGGCTTCCGCGTATTCCTGCATCATGCGCTGCCGCCGAACGATGGCGCTATTGCGGCGGGCCAGATTCTGGGCGCCCGGGAGAGTGAATCATGTGCTTAGCCGTACCGGGCCGCATTCTGGAGGCCAGCGGTGACGATCCGCTGGTGCGCATGGCGCGCGTCGATTTTGGTGGCGTGGTGAAAGAGATCTCGCTGGCGTATACGCCTGAGGCCGGGGTGGGCGACTATGTTCTGGTGCACGCCGGCTTTGCGCTGAATACCGTGGATCAGGAAGAGGCGCGCAAGACGCTGGACCTGATTCGGGAGCTGGATGAGGCGGCCGGTTGAGGTACCTGGACGAATTTCGCGATCCTGCCGGGGCGCGGGTGTTGTTGGCCGAACTGCGGCGCGTGACCACGCGGCCCTGGCGCGTGATGGAGATCTGCGGCGGCCAGACGCACGCCATTCTGCGCTATGGCATTGATCAACTGATTCCGCCCGAAATCACGCTGCTGCACGGGCCGGGCTGTCCGGTGTGCGTGACGCCGCTGGAGCAGATTGACAAAGCGCTGGAACTGGCTGCGCGTCCTGAAGTGATCTTCACGAGCTTCGGCGACATGCTGAGGGTGCCGGGGTCGCATGACGACCTGCTTGCAGTGCGTGCGCGCGGCGGCGACGTGCGTATTGTGTACTCTCCGCTGGAAGCGGTGGAACTGGCGCGCCAGAATCCATCGCGAGAGGTCGTGTTTTTTGCGGTGGGATTTGAGACCACAGCTCCAGGCAACGCCATGGCTGTGTCGTATGCCCGCCGAGCGGGCGTGAAGAATTTCACAATCCTCGTTTCACACGTGCTGGTGCCGCCGGCGATCGAGGCCATCCTTTCGTCACCAGACAGCCGTGTGCAGGCGTTTCTTGCGGCAGGCCATGTCTGCGCGGTGGAGGGCTACGAAGATTACGAGCCGATTGCGGAGCGCTTTGGTGTGCCGATTGCCGTCACTGGATTTGAGCCCGTCGACATTCTCGCCGGGTTGCTGGCGTGTGTGCGGCAACTGGAGAACGGACGGGCCGAGGTGGAGAATTTATACGCGCGTGTGGTGCAGCGCGAGGGTAACCGGCGTGCGCGGGGGCAGGTCAGGGAAGTGTTTGAGGTGGGGCCACGCAAGTGGCGCGGTATTGGCGAGATTCCGCTGAGCGGTCTGCGACTGCGCGCAGAGTGGGCTGAGTTCGACGCCGAGCACCGCTTCGCCTTGCACGTGGGCGAGGTGCCGGAGCCGGCTGAATGTTGGAGCGGGTTGGTATTGCAGGGTGTGAAACGTCCGGACGAGTGCCCGGCGTTCGAGACGAAATGCACGCCCGGGCATCCGCTGGGCGCCACGATGGTGAGCAGCGAAGGCGCGTGTGCGGCTTACTATCGCTATAAGAGGCATCATGGCTGAGTTCTCACCGGTGTGTCCGTTGCCGATCACGAATTACCGCCAGGTGCAGATGGCGCACGGCGGCGGCGGCCGGCTAATGCGCGACTTGATAGAACAAATGTTCGCCGCCGCGTTTCGGCCGCAATGCGATACGGATTCGGCGGTAATCGGCCTCCACGGCAAGCGGTTGGCTTTCACGACGGATAGCTTCGTGGTGCGGCCCATATTCTTTCCGGGTGGGGATATTGGCTCGCTGGCGGTGCATGGCACGGTGAACGATTTGGCAATGAGCGGCGCGACGCCGCATGCATTGTCGGCGGCGTTCATCCTTGAAGAAGGGTTGGAGTTGGAGACGCTGTGGCGCGTGGTGCAGTCGATGGCGGCGGCCGCACGCACGGCGGGTGTGCGCATTGTCACTGGCGACACGAAGGTGGTGGAGCGCGGCCACGCCGATGGCCTATACATCAACACGTCGGGCATCGGTTTCTTTGAGCACGATCTGGTCATCGAGCCTCGCGCGGTGTGCGCCGGGGACGTCATCGTTGTTAGCGGCGACGTGGGCCGGCACGGCATGGCCATACTGTCGGCGCGCGAAGGGTTGCAGTTTGAAAGTGATATCCAGTCTGATTCAGCGGCGGTGAATCAAGAGGTGGCGTCGCTGTGGCGGGCAGGCGTTGAATTGCACGCGCTGCGCGACCTGACGCGCGGTGGGTTGGCGACGGCGCTGATCGAAATCGCCACCAGCGGCGGGCTGGATTTTGAAGTGGAAGAGGAACGCATTGTGGTGCGCGACGACGTGCGCGCGGCGTGCGAAATTCTGGGCCTGGATCCGCTGTATGTGGCCAATGAAGGGCGTTTTGTGGCGTTTTTGCCTGCAATGCAGGCCAAAAAGGCGCTAGCGTTACTACCCGAGGCACGGCACATCGGCACGGTGCGTGGAGCCGGACGCGCGGGCGTGGTGCTGCGGTCGGCGTTGGGGGGGACACGCGTTCTCGACTTGTTGAGCGGCGAGCAGTTGCCGCGGATCTGCTGAATGCACGAACTCTCCATTACGGAAGCGATGCTCGACATCGTTATGGCGCATGCCTCAGGCCGCCGCGTCGTGGACGTTCACGTCACGGTGGGTGAGCTATCGAGCTATGTGGACGAGTCCATTTCGATGTACTGGACAGAGCTTTCGCGCGGCACCTTGGCCGAGGGCGCGCGGTTGCACTTCACGAAGGAGACCGCGACGCTGCGCTGCCTGGATTGCCAGATGGAGTTCCCAATGTCGGCGGCTGACTTCATTTGTCCGCACTGCGGTTCACTGCATGCGCTGCCGCATGGCGGACGCGAGTGTAGAGTGGAATCGATTGAGGTGGAGGAACCCTCATGAGCACGCAACGGATTGAGGTGGCGAGGAAAGTCCTCTCGATGAATGATGAGGTCGCGGCTGATGTGCGCGAGCGCCTGGACGAGCGCGGCATCTTCGCCATCAACCTGATGGCCTCGCCAGGCGCGGGCAAGACGTCGCTGGTGGAGCGCACGGCGCGCGCCTTTCCGGGTGTTGCCATGCTCAACGGGGATACGTCGGCCGCGGCGTTCGATGCCGAACGCGGCCAGCGGGCCGGCGCTCCGAGCGTACACATCGACACACACGGCAAGTGTCATCTGGAGGCGGCGATGGTGCGCGATGCCCTGGGAAAACTCAGTCTAGAGGGCATACGGTTGCTGATTATAGAAAACGTCGGCAACCTGGTGTGCCCGTCATCGTGGACGCTGGGCGCGCACGTGAGCGTGCTGGTGGCGTCGATTCCTGAAGGCGACGACAAGCCCTACAAATATCCGAAGATGTACGCGGGCGTGGACGTACTGGTGGTGAACAAGATCGATCTGTTGCCGTATGTCGATTTCCGCATGGATTACTTCCGGCGCGGCGTCGAAACGTTGAATCCGGGGTTGCGAAGCTTCGCGCTGTCGTGCCGCACAGGTGAGGGCGTGGACGCATGGCTTGACTGGCTGGAGGAACGCACGCGGTGCGCACGCTGATCGTCTCACTCGGTAATCCGCTCTGTGGCGACGATGGGGCGGGTCCGCGCGTTATCGAACGTTTGGCGCGCGAGCCTTTGCCTGCGCATGTCGAACTAAAGGACATGCAGGCGCCCGGCATTGATCTGCTGCTACATCTGGATGGCGTCGACACGCTGATTGTTGTCGACGCATGCGCTACCGCGGACGAGCCGGGTACGGTGATCGAGCTCGACAAGGAGGGGCTGTTCAGCCTCCGGCTGGAGCCGCGCTCCAGCCCGCACCAGCCGTCGCTGCTGGAGACGCTGCGGCTGGCGCGTACGCTGGCAAGCGAACCACGCGCCATTCACCTGATAGGTATAGCGGCGCGTTCGTTCGACCTGGGCACGCCGCTGTCGCCGGCCGTCGAGGCGGCTGTGGAGCCGGCAGCGCGCGCGGTGTTGGCACTGATTGCCGATCAAACGGGGATGCGATAGAGATACGCGTCGCCGGCCCAGGGTTTGTCGGACGATGCGAACAGGCGCGACATGTGCAGATCGATGTCGCCCGTCTGGCGGTTTTCGCGCGCGTAGAAATTCGACAACGTGAGGATGGGATCCTCGCCGGGCTGCAAATCGTCCACCGTGCGCAGCGTCTCGCGGCGCAGCAGTCCGGAGTTTTTGTCCACTTCGCCGATTACAAACGGATAGCGCGGGCGATTGCCGCGCGGGTTAGTTGGTGTGATGTTACCCAGCCAGTAAAGACGGCCGTTCGAATGGGCTACCAGTTGAGAGCAGGAGCTGGGTGAGAAGAACGTCTCGCCGTTGGTGTAAGTCCACGGTACGGGTTTGGTGAACGTGCGTCCCTGGTCTTTCGAGAAGGAGACCCAACGGTGCGAGGGCAGCGCGGGGTTACGGTCGTTCGCGCCACGCATCACGGCCAGCACGGCGCCATCGTTGAGCAGCGCCAGCGTGGGCTCGTCCAGGCCGCGTGTGGTGCGGGCCGGATCACTCGCGACGCGAGCGCGCAACTCCCAAACCAGATCGTCGCCCTGCCAACGGCCGTGGAAGAAAGCGGCGTCGTGGTAAGTATAGCCGCCGGTTGGATTGTAGAGCGAGCCGTCCTGGTTGAGCGGCGCAATCACCCCCGGAAGCAGCAGCGAACCGTCAGGCAGCCATAACGGCGTGCAGGTGTTGTCGCCGATCATAAAGCTGTTCTTGCCGATGTGGACGCCCGGGAACGGGTGCGCGGCCGAAAACTCATTGCCGTGTTGAACTAGTTGGCGCGAGAGCTTGCGCGTGCGTCCGCCGTCGGTGGAGACGGCGTACCAGATTACCCATTGGCGCTGTCCCTCCAGCGGATCGTCAGTCGGCAGCGTGGCCTCGTTCCAGAACTCCACCAGTGCCCCGCGCGGGCTGACGAAGTAGCCGCGTGGCGCGCGCCGCCACATACCTTCGGGGCGCTTCTCACTGACGCGCTCCGCCTGGGGTTGGCTCCAATGTGCGCCATTGTCGTTGGAGCGACGCAGGTAAATGGCTTCGACTGTGTCGGAGCGCCGCATGCGGTTCTCTACCGACAGCATCTCGCCGCCTTTCGGCCGCGTGTCATAGGCCGAAGCCATTGAGGCTGTTCCTGAGCCGGGTGCGGCGAGAAAGAGTTCCCGGCTAATCTTGCGCGGCGGCGCCAGGGCAGCGGCCAGCAGTGTCCTTCGCGAGAGCATGGCTCTAGCTTACACGGCATGGATGCCTGGCCACGGGCGCTAATTACCTATGCGTCTGGATTGCGATCCTCAGGCGGCGCTGATTGCCTCGCAGGACGGCCGGAATTCGTTGTGGGGTGGATGGCCAATGGGACGCCGCTGTCTTTGCGCGTTGTGGCGGCGCGGGCTGCGCGGCTGGCCTCGGCTTAAGCCGTTGTCCATGCAGGTAGGCCAGAAGATCGGTCATCTCTTCAGGTGATAGACGCGGCCATGAGATGCCGGCCGCCTGCATGCGCTGCCGCATAGTTGGCCCGTGCTTCCATAGCGCAGCCACCATGTGATACGAGGTGATTTCACTGGCGCGCTTCGAAAGATCGGGGCCAATTCGTGTGCTGCCCTCGTGACAGGAGGCGCAGCGTTTCTGCTCGAAAACCTTCCGGCCGCGGGACGGTTCGCCGCGCTCTTCGAAGAACTGGATTGAGAGCAGGTAGCCGACCAGGCCGCGCATGTCCTCATAGCTCAGCGCCACGGGACGTAGCGGCTCGGCCAATGAGTGGTTCCAAAGCGCCGTACTGAAATCGGTCAGGCTATAGCGCGTCGGCCGTTGGAGGAGGGAATCCGCACCGGCGTGGCACGACTCGCAGCCTGCCGATCTAAAAACGCGCCTTCCGCGTTCGGCCGAATCCGGGGCGAAGATGGCGGGGGTTGGCCGGGCATGCCGCCGCGCGAATTCCAACAGGTCGGCCAAGCTTTGCGATGTGAGCTGGGGGCGGTCAATACCAGCGGTGCGGAAGGCTGTCTGCATTTCGCGCGAATGGTTCCACATTTGGCGCGCCATCTCGATCGGGTTGAGCAATCCCCGCCATTCGGCCACCGGTTGGACGCCCCCGCGGATGCTGGCAGTCACGCCATGGCAACTGGCGCACTGCAACTCACGAAAGGCCTGCCTGCCGCGCTCTTCGTTGCCTGGCTTTTCGAAGTAGGCCACCGAATAGAAGTGTGCAAAGAGGTCGGCCGCTTGCTGCTCGCTTAAGGTGGGTGTCTTCGATTTACGCTTAGCCATGGCGTCCCACATCGCCGGTGCGTGATTCCACATGCGGCTCGCCAGCGTTGCCGGGCTAAAATTGCGCCCGGCAATCCGGCCCAGGTCCGGCGCCAGACGTGCGCCTTCGCCGCTGATGCTATGGCATGTGAGGCACTGTTCAGAGCGCAGTGTGTCGCGGCCGCGCGCGGCGTCGCCCAGCAGTAGGCTGCGGGTGGCCGCAGCCCCGTAAGGCGCCGCGATAAGCACCAGACAGAAGGTAAGGCGTGTGCTGCGTGCTGGCATCTTTTTGTCAACAGCAAAACCAGATGGCGCCGGGGCCTGACAGGCCCCGGCGCTGAAGCCCGGCATCGGACACGGGAGGGTGTGCTCCGCTACCGGCGCGCCATGATGACCAGTTCACTGCGGGACTGGGCCAGCAGCGCCTGTTCTTTCTGTAGGCGCGTTTTAGGCAGTTCGATGTGCACGCCGTCGTTCCAGGTTGTGCTTGCCGATGCGAGGAAGTAGTTGTTGTTGTAACGCCGGAAGCGCAACTCGGATGGGGCATCCTTCGTGGCAACCTTCGTCGAGCAGGCCAGATAGAGGGATTTCTGCCCTTCGGCGCCGGATAGCAGCAGTACGCCAGCCGTTCTGGTGGACTCGATCACGTAGGTGCCGGCTGGTAGTGTTGTTTCTCCGGCCTTGAACTCAAACGGGATGTCGGCGCGGAGTCTGAAGGTTTGCGCACTTACTTGTGTCCCCAGGCCAGCCAAAAGGCCGATCGCCGCCAGACAGTGCATCAATGTTGTTTTCATGGTTCCTCCACAGGAAAGCCTGTTCCGTTACAGGGGAGCCGCATGGATCGCTCCGCTGGCATGTAAGCGTCGACTTTCGCTTGTTGGGCGCGCCACACCGCCGAAGGACTCTGTTGTCCCTGGCTCCTATCGCTGGCTACCGGCGCGCCCTGTTACGTTCTGAATCCGGAATCATTGTGTGATGCCACGGCATCCAGGAATAGGTAACGCCCGGAGTGAGGCGGTAACTTCCGAGTATCAACTGCCACATTGGGGCGGCGCAGTTTGCCTGGTCGGCAGGCCAAACGCTTGAGGGCACAGGCATGGTTCCTGCGATGGGTCCAGACCGATTGAATGTGTCCGAGTCGGCGGACCTGCAGTGCGAAGCCGGACGTGTGCTTGCTGCCGCCGCTTTCCGCAGTTCGCCGGCCATCTCGAAGTTGTTGCGTGGCTTAGTTGAGATGGTTGTTCAGGGCGGTCCGGAGGCGGTGAAAGAATCGCTGATCGGCGTTGCCGTCTTTGGCAGGGACCCAAACTACGACACGCAATCCGATCCAATCGTCCGAGTCACCGCCCGCCGGTTGCGCGCCAAACTGATCGAGTACTATCACGGGTCCGGCCGCGACTCGCTCACGCCAATCGAGCTGGCCTCCGGCGGTTATGTCCCTCGTATCCATTACAGGAGTAACGACGGTTCGGGTCCGATGCAGCCCCAGCGGTCCGCGGTCGAGCCGCGCTTAGGCGCCAGACTGGCGGCGGAGGCGGCCGGGCAGGCGTTCCGCCTGTCCGGTTGCCCTTCCGGCCATCAGGCGCACCCCGCATTTTCGCGGGATGGCCGGGCTGTTGCTTTCAATTGGCGCGCGCCTGGCGACGCCGCTGAAGGAATCTACGTCCAATCGCTTGACGCCGATGCTCCGTCGCGGCTCAGTCCGCCCGGCGTGGCAGATTTCCGGCCAGTGTGGGCGTCCGACGGTGGCCACATTGTCTTCGTTCGTCAGGTAAACGGGGATCAGTTTGAGATTCGTCTCATGCCTGTGTTTGGAACGGGCGACCGGCGTCTGGCCACTGTTCACGCCGCAGCCGGCGCCATCCCGCGCGTTGACGTCTCTCCCGACGGACGATATGCCGTGACGTCGGAGCGCACGGATGCCGATTCGCCTGCGCGCCTGGTGTTGATCGATCTCAACTCGGGCTCCTGCTGGCCTGTCGTTACGGGTCTGCCATGGCACACAAGTTGCGACGAGGCTGTCTTCTCTCAGGATTCACGTTCTCTCGCCTTCCGCGCCGCCACGTCTCCGCTTTCCCACGACATCCACATCCTCTCGCTGTTTGGTGTCGGGGCGGCGCGGCGTCTGGCCTGTGGACACTGTCAGATCCTGGGACTCGTTTGGGACCCGCTGGACGATGCGATCATTTTTTCCGGACGGCGTGCCGGCAGCCCGGCGGGCCTTTGGCGATACCCGCTTTCCGGCTCCGAGGCGGTTGCGCTCACCCCGGCCGGCCACCCAGCGGAATGGCCTGCCGTTTCAGGCCCATCGCGCCTGCTGGCCTGGGTCCATCCGGTGATGAAGGCGGGCATTTGGAGCGTCGGCCTGCGGCCCGGTCAGCGCCACGCCGTTCAGGTGGTGGAGTCTGCCGGGGTCAATCTCTGCCCCCGCTACTCGCCGGACGGCCGCGCACTTGCGTTTTGCAGCAATCGCAGTGGCAGCGAGGAGATATGGGTATCGAATGCCGACGGACATGGGTTGCGTCAACTCACCAGCCTGGAGAGCGCCGCAGCGCGCATGCCGCGCTGGTCGCCGGATGGCCGTAAGCTCTGTTTCCATGCGTTTCGCAACAGCTTGCCCGGAGTCTTCCTTGTTCCCGCTGCGGGTGGTGAGCCGCTTTCACTGAGTCCGGATGCCGGCGCAGAAGCCTATCCCGATTGGTCTGCGTGTGGCCGGTTTCTGTACTTTGCCTCGGATCGTGATGGCGGCTGGCGGATCTGGCAGACACCGGTTACGGGCGGGGCCCCGCGCCGGCTTAGCGCGGCCGGCGGTCTGATGGCTGCGGAAGGCGGGCCTGATGGCGCGCTCTGCTTCTCCAAGGGGCCTGGCCAGCCGGGTCTGTGGAGTCTGGCTGGCGGCGGAGGCGAGCCGGAACTACTCACTTCAGCGCTGACGCCGGAGATGTGGGGAAACTGGACGGCTACGCGCGATGGCGTCTACTTCCTGACCTGCCATCCGGAAGCGGCGCCACCGGCACGGGTCCAATTCTTCGACTTTGCGAGCCGATTCGTAAGCGATGTCGCCGCGCTGCCCGGCACGCCGGCCGGCGCCGACTCCGGCCTCTCGGTTTCACCGGATGGTCAGCGCCTGGCCTACGCACAGATCGATCATGCGGCCCACTTCATCGAGTTGCGGAGCCGCGCGTGAGCGTCTAGTTCACGTTGATGGCCGAAAACGCCGCCGCCACTGTCGCGTATTCGGTGGACCCCGAGCCGTACAGCGCCGACGCCGCCTTCAGGCAGGCAGTCCGCGCGCCGGCGTAGTTGGTTGAAGACGTCATGTAGTCTGAGATCGCCGTATACCAGATCAGAGCGGCTTTGGCGCGCCCCAGGCCTGTCACCGCGTTGGCGTTGCACTTGCTGGTGCCGCCGTTCGACAGCAGGTAGAACATATGATTGGCGGGGCCGGAGCTGTAATGTACGTCGAGGCCCCGCAGTTTCTTCGACCAGCAGGCCGGGCTCTTGCCGTCCTTGGCCGGGTCGTCCATATAACGGAGCGCCTTGGTCTGCACGTAGCTGCCTGTGGACCAGTTCGACCGGTAGATCCGCTCGCCAATCCAGTAGTCCGGCACATCGGACCCGCTGTTAACGAAGTACTCCACCAACGTACCGAAGATGTCGGAACTGGCCTCGTTCAAGCCTCCCGATTCACCGGAGTAGGTGAGGTTCGCCTCGGCAGCCATCACGCCGTGCGCCATCTCGTGTCCTGTCACGTCGATCGACACCAGCGGGTAAAAGGTTGAAGCGCCGTCGCCGTAGGTCATGCAGAAGCAACTGCTCGACCAGAACGCATTTTCGTAGCTGCTGCCGTAATGCACGCGTCCGTAAGTGGACCTGCCGGCGCCGTCGATGCCGTTGCGGCCGAACGCCGATGCGAAGTACTCCCAAGTCTTCGTCATGCCGAAGTGTGCGTCCGCGCCGGCCGTCGCGCGATTGGTTACCGTTAGTCCGCCGTTGCCGAACGTGCCCGTGGAGTTCGAAAACGTTGTGCCCGTGCCGGAGGTCGCATTCAGCAGGTCGGTTGTCTTCAGGTTGGCCTGATTCGGATTCAGCATCGAGTACGTCCCGCCGGTCAGATCCAGCGGCAAGTTCACGATACCGGCGTAGGCCGTGTAGCCGGTGCCTGTGGTGGCGCTGGTTTCGAGCGAATCGAATTGCCAGATCAATTGTCCCGTCTGGGCGTCATAGAAGAGATCGTATTGACCCGTGCCGTCCTGCTTGTTCTCGAAAAACACCGTTAGGTGCCAGACCAACGTGTCGGCCGCCGCCCGTTCGCCGGCAGGGAGAATCTGTAGAGCCGAGTCGATACCGCTCGCGCCGTGTAGGCCCAGGTCGTGGATGGCGGCCGCTCTGGCTTGGCCCTCGGTGAATTTCGGCGTCACATCCAGATCGATGCCGCCGCGCAGACCGGACGTGACGTCGGCTGTGCCGTCCGGCGAGAGATGGACAATCGCCTCGCCCTCAAATACGCGCACGCCTTTGTAGTACTCGTCGTAGCGGACATGCGACCAGCCATTGCCTGCGTTCACTTTCCGGGCGCGCAGATCGTAGTGGTCTCCGGTCATACCGTAGCCGGCCTTCTTTTGCGCCAGTTCAGCATTGCCGCGTTCAATGGCCCGTTGCGACGCGTTGTCACTCTGCGCAGCCAGCAGGCCCGCAGCAGCGGCGAGCACCAGGACAAAACGAGTATGTGTCTGCAAAACGAAGCCCCCTTTCTGGCTTTGTGTTAGTCTACCGGCGTTTTATGTATTTCCGCAATCTGAAAAGTGCCTTATAAGAAGGCATGGCTTTTGCGTGGCGTTTCAATAATTTAAGGCCAGATTGTCTTTAGTTGGCGCCGCCTCTCCGCCGCCGGCCCCGGCCACGCAGGATTGACGCCAACAACATATGATGAGAACACGTATGGATGCACTTTCCCGTCGCAGCATGCTGTCGTTGCCCCTCCTGAGCGCCCGGGCATTCGGATCGGCGTCTGGGTCCGCGCGGCCCAACATCCTGTTCGTCATGACCGACGATCATTCGTCGAACGCCATCAGTTGTTATGGCAGCAAGGTCAACCAGACGCCGAACATGGATCGCATCGCGGCCGAAGGCATGCGTATGGACCGCGTCTTCGCCACCAACTCCATTTGCACGCCCAGCCGCGCCACCATCCTCACCGGCAAATACAGCCACATGAATGGCGTGCCCGTGTTCAACCGCTTCGATGGCTCGCAGCCCACCGTCGCTAAGCTGTTGCAGCAGGCCGGCTATTACACCGCCATGCTCGGCAAATGGCACCTGGGTAGTGATCCGACGGGCTTTGACTACTGGAATATCCTCCCCGGACAGGGCGTCTACAACAATCCCACGCTGTACGACAAGGACGGCTCGCAGGTTTACAAGGGCTATGCCACCGACATCATCACCGATCTCAGTCTCGATGTGCTGAAGCGCCGCCCCAAGGACAAGCCGTTCTTCATGATGTCGCACCATAAGGCGCCACACCGCGAATGGGTGCCGGATGAAAAGCACCGCCGGATGTTCGCCGGTAAAGTGATTCCGGAGCCGTTCAACCTGCGCGACGACTATGCCGGCCGCACAGACGCGCTGCACGAGCAGAAGCAGTCGGTCTTCCGCGACCTGACGCGCCGCGACCTCAAGCTCACACCGCCGCCCGGCCTATCGGCCGCCGAAACTACGCAATGGCTGAACATCAAGCCCACCGAGGTGGAAGCTGTGGTCGGCGGCGTCAAGAAAGTGCTTACCGGTCCGGAACTCAACGCGTGGAAATACCAGCGCTACATGCAGGACTATCTGGCCTGCGTCCAGAGCGTCGACGATAACATCGGCCGCATGTTGAACTGGCTGGACGAAAGCGGGCTGCGCGAAAACACCGTGGTCATCTACACCAGCGACCAGGGCTTCTTCCTGGGCGAGCACGGCATGTACGACAAGCGCTTCATGTACGAGGAGTCGCTGCGCATGCCGTTCCTGGTGCGCTGGCCCAAGGCCATCCGGCCGGGGAGCACATCGGACGCCATCGGCATCAACTGCGATTTTGCGCCGACGTTCCTCGATCTGGCCGGACAGCCTACGCCGGCCGATATGCAGGGCCGGAGCTTCCTGCCGGTGTGGAAAGGCAAGGCGCCGCGCGACTGGCGCCGCGCCATGTACTACCGCTACTATCACGATCCGGGCGATCACAACACGCGCGCCCACTACGGTGTTCGCACCGCCACGCACAAGCTGATCTACTTCTGGAAGAAGGATCAGTGGGAGTGCTACGATCTGGTGGCCGATCCGCACGAGATGAATAACATCTACGCCGATCCGAAGGCGCAGAAGATCGTTGCGGAGCTGAAGCGCGAGCTTTACCGGCTCAAGAAGGAGCTCAAGGACGACGACCAGTTCGCTGCCGAGCAGCCTAGCGCATCGTCCTACGTCCAGGCCCCGCCGGCGAAGAAACAATAGGCATACCGAAACCGGGAAGAGCCAGAAGGACTCGAGCCAGCGGCCCTCTGCCCAGAAGACGGTCTGGTATTCTCGGGGGCAAGCCACTCGGTGTCAGTGGCTTGCCCCTCAATGAGATGCGGGAGCATCTCCGCATAACCCTGCGCTACAGGACAAGAAATGCGCGCTTTGAAGGCGCCGCCGCGTCGTTCGGGGCATGTGTCCTTTCATTGGCGAGGAAATAATTTCACAATATAAAACTCATAGTACAAATAGTAAAATTCTTGTTGACCAAACAGAGAATCGCATCTTAAACTGAGGCTTCGCGGAAAGGAGCGGCGCATGCGCACCCTGTCAGTGGGCTTCATCGGACTTTCCCATCTCCACCCCAAGAGCTACATGCCGGTCTTTGCGGCGGCGGGCGGTCTGGATGTGGTGGCCGTTGCCGAAAACGATCCGGCGGTGCTCGCCTCATTCACACAGAGCTTCCCGGCGCGAGGGTACGCCGACTGGCGTGCGATGCTCGACGCAGAGCGGCTCGACCTGGCGGTGCTATTCCTGCCGCATTACCTATGCCCGGAGGCGGGCGTGGCCTGCGCCGAACGCGGAATTCACCTGCTGGTGGAAAAGCCGATGGCGGCTGACGCCGCCGGACTGGCGCGGATTGTCGATGCGGCCGCCAAACACGGCGTAGTGCTGAGCTCGCCCTACGTCTGGCGCTATCACCCAGTGGCGCGGGCGATGAAGACCTACATTGACGACGGCGTGCTGGGCCGCCTTGTCGGCGGCGAGGGCCGGTGCTCGGCCGGGCGGCTGCACCGCTACATCGACGGTCACGCTGGCTGGATGCTCACGCGCGCCAAGAGCGGCGGCGGGCCGATGTATAACCTCGGCGTGCACTGGATCGACCTCTACCGCTGGCTGCTCAACGACGAAGTGGTGGAAGTGGTCGGCAAGAACGTGAAGATCAACGAGCAGTACGACATCGAGGATAACTCCTTCGCGCTGCTGACCTTCTCGCGCGGAACGGTGCTGGCGCTGGACATCAGCTACACGGTGCCGGACTCGTTTCCTTACGGGCGCGACCTCTACCTGGCGTTGCGCGGCACGGCGGGCGTACTGAGTTGGAGCCCCTCGTTCGAGGGCGTCAAGGAAAGCCTGTTCGTGTGCAGCGACTCGGAGAAGTTCCAGCCCGCCACGCGACGCAACGTGACGTTTGAGCTGGAACCGCAGGCCGGCTATGCCGGCCCGTCGACGCTGCCCTTCCTGCGGGATTTGGCGGCGGCCATCTGCAACGGCACGCGTCCGGCCATCACGGGCGAGGACGGGCTGCGGGCGCTTGAAGTAGTTGAAGCAATTTACCGGTCGGCTGAGACGGGCCGCGCGGTGCGGCCCGCCGGCCGCTAGAGAAAGTACCACCCCATGAAAGTTGTTGTTACGGATTACATTGAGCCCGATCTCCGCATGGAGGCTGAGAAGATGGCCGCCGCGGGCGTTGAGTTCGCGGCCCACCAGTTGAAGTTCGCGCCTCTCGAAGACGTCGTGGCGGCCACACGCGATGCCGACGTGGTGGTCGTGAACATGGTCCCCATCACGCGCCCGCTGGTGGAGAGCTGGACCCGCTGCCGCACGGTGATCCGTCACGGTGTGGGCTACGACAACGTCGACCAGAAGGCGTTGGACGACGCCGGCATCCCGTTGTGCTACATCCCGGATTACTGCATGGAGGAGGTGGCCGAACAGGCCATCTCGCTGCTGTTTGCGTGCGCGCGGCGCGTGGTATCGAGCGGCCAAGTGGTGGTAGAGTCCGCCGCCGCGGGGCGCTGGGATTTCACTAACACGACGCCGATCTTCCGCATGGCCGGGCAGAAGCTGGGCATTCTCGGTTGCGGGCGCATTGGCACGCGGGTTTACCAGAAGCTGAAGAGCTTCGGATTCGAGTTCCTGATCTGTGATCCGTATCTGAAAGAGGAACGCAAGCGCGAGCTGGGAATCGAAACCGTCAACAAGGAGACGCTGTTCCGCGAGTCCGACCTGATCACCATTCACACGCCGCTCAACGCCGAAACACGCCACATCGTCAATCGCCAGACGCTCGGGTGGATGAAGCCGACGGCCTATCTCGTCAACACCGCGCGCGGCGGCATGGTGGACATCGACGCGTTGGCCGAGGCGCTGCGGCAGAACAAGATTGCCGGCGCGGGCATCGACGTTTACGAAACCGAGCCGCCCAAGCCCGACTACCCGTTGTTCGGCTTGCGCAATGCCATTCTGACGCCGCATCTGGCGTGGTACTCGGAGGATTCCGGCAACCGCATCCGTGAGATTGTGCTGCTTGAAATAGACCGCGCCCTGCAAGGACTGCCGCCCCGCTACATCGCCAATTCCGTGAAATCAGTTCGTCGTCCCGTGGAGGTGCAGAAATGAGTGTTGCCTGTGTCAAAACTGAATTGCCGGGGCCGCGTTCAAAGGCCTTGTTTGAGCGCTGGACGAAGGTGGAGGCGCAGTGCACCGGCTACCAGGCGCGTGTCTGCTGGGACCGCGGCCAAGGCGTTGTCGTAACCGACGTCGACGGCAATACATTTCTGGACTGGACCTCCGGCGTACTGGTGACCAATGTCGGACACAGCCATCCGCACCTGGTGGAGGCCGTACAGGCTGCCGCTGGGCGGCTGATGAACAACTATGAGTGTTTGAACGAGCCGCGCGTGCGGGCCGCCGAAAAGCTGGTGCAGATTCTGCCGGCGCACCTCGACCGCTGCTTCTTCATGAGCACCGGCAGTGAGGCTACCGAGGCCTGCGTCCGCATCATGAAGCGCAAAACCGGCAAGTTCGAAGTGCTCAGCTTCCACGGCGGTTTCCACGGCCGCACTTACATGGCGCTGACCACGGGTGGGCTGGCCGGCCCCAAGAAAGGCTACGGGCCCACGGTGCCGGGCGCCATCCGCGTTCCGTTTCCTTATTGCTACCGTTGTCCGTTCCGCGCGAAGCCTGAAAGCTGCGGCATGCTCTGCCTGGACTTTGTCGACGACGCTGTGCGCGCCAACAGCTCCGGCAGTCTGGCCGGTGTGATGGTGGAGGCCTATCAGGGCGCGGCCGGTTTCATCTTCGCGCCGGAGGGATGGTTCCCCAGGCTGGAGCAGTGGATCCGCTCCCGCGGCCTGCTGTTTACGCTCGACGAAGTACAAGCTGGCTTTGGCCGCACGGGCAAAATGTTCGCGATGGAGTGGGAAAACCTTCAGCCCGACCTCGTGTCACTCGGTAAAGGCCTGGGCAGCGGCATGCCGGCTTCGGCCATTGCCGCACGCGCCGACGTGGTGGGCGTGCTGAACGCGGGCGAGATGAGCTCGACGATGGGCGGCAACCCAGTCGCGTGCGCCGCTGTGGCGGCGGTGATCGAGATCTTCGAACGCGAAAAGCTTGAGCAGAACGCGTTGCGCATCGGCACGCTGATGAAGCACCGGCTCGAGCAGATCAAGGAGCGGTGCCCATATGTCGGCGACGTGCGCGGGCGCGGCCTGGTGATGGGCGTCGAACTCGTCAAGGACAAGCAGACTAAGGAACCGGCGCCGGAGCTGACCAAGCAGCTGATTGACGCCGCCGCGCAAAACGGTCTTCTGATCGGCTCGGTGGGCATCTTTGGCAATGTGATCCGCGTGGCGCCACCGCTGGTGATCAGCGAGGACGAGGCGGTGGAAAGCCTGGATCTGTTCGAGCGCAGTCTCGCCATGCTGCGGGCGTAAAGGCACAGGGAGGCATGATGCAGATCGATGAGATCCGCGCGGCGGTTCACGCCGTACGAGGTGAGACTGAGCGCCTGCTGTGCGAGTTGATTCGCGAGCCCTCACTGCCGGGCGAGGAGGCGGGCGCGGCCAATTGCGCCGCGGGGTGGTTTGCGCGCGTCGCTACCGTGGAGCGCATCCCGCTCTCCGATGAGTTGTTGAAAGATCCGGACTACTCGGACCCCATCGCCGGGCTGCATTACGACGGCCGCGCGAATCTGCGCGTCCGCTCGGCCGGCACGGGCGGCGGCCGCACGTTGCTCTTCAACACGCATCTCGATGTGGTTCCGGCGTCGGAGGGCCAGGAGCGGCCCTTTGATCCGCAGCCAGTTGGGGGTGTGGTGCGCGGCCGCGGCGCATGCGACGCCAAAGGTCAGGTTTCCACCATCTACATGGTGCTGGCGGCGCTCGCGCGGCTCGGCCTCAGACTGCGCGGCGACCTGCTGGCGCACCTGGTGGTGGAAGAAGAGGTGGGCGGCAACGGCACGCTCGCCATGGTGCGGCACGGCGAGCGGGCCGACGCCTGCATCGTCATGGAACCGACCGCCCTGCGGGTTCTTTCCTCCGTACGTGGGGCGGTCTGGTTCCGTGTGATCTGTACCGGCAAGCCGGGCCACAGCGGGCGCGCCGGCGACACGGTGAGCGCGCTCAAGATGGCCACGCACATCATGGAGACGCTCGAACGCTTCCATGCCCGCTTGCTGGCGGCGTCGCGCGGTATTGCGCTGTTCGATCAGTTCGCCAACCCAATGCCGATCACCTTCGGCAAGTTGCACGCCGGCAACTGGCCAGCCTCGGCGCCGGCGCAGGCCGTCATCGAGGGCGTGCTGGGCCTGCTGCCCAACAAGACGCGCTTCGAGGTGATGGACGAGATGCGCGAGGCAATTGCCGCCGATGCCGATGATTGGACGCGTAACCACTTCGAGCTCCAGTTTATGTACCGTCACGACTCGCATGTGCTCGACGCCGGCCACGCGCTGCCGCAGGGTCTGGCGCAATGTTGCCGCGCGGCGGGCCTGGATGGTGAGATCAGCGCCATGACTGCGTCGTGCGATTCGTGGCTCTACAACAACACACTTCACATTCCGACGGTGGTGTTCGGGCCGGGTAGCTTGGGCGTGGCGCACTCGCGCGACGAACATATCCGGCTGGACGACATCGAGAGCGCCGCGACGGCGCTGCTCGCCTTCGCCGCGGAGTGGTGCGGGAGGGATTGAGATCATGCAGGCATTGGTCAAAACACAAAAGGGAACGGGCTTTGTCGAGTTGCTGGATGTGCCGGTGCCCACCATCGGCGCGGGCGAAGTGCTGATTGAGGTGAAGGCCTGCGGCATCTGCGGCACCGATGTGCACGTGCTGCGCGACGAATTTCCCTATTGGCCGCCTGTGGTGCTGGGCCACGAATTTGCGGGCCAGATTGTCGAATTGGGGCCGGGCGTGACCCTGTTCCGTGTGGGCGACCGCGTGGTGGGCGAGCCGCACACGCAGGCCTGCGGGCAATGCTATTTGTGCCGCACCGGCAACATCCAGATCTGCAAGATGAAGCGCTCGCCCGGTTGGGGCATCGACGGCGCGTTCACCAAGTATCTGAAGATGCCCGAGCGCCTGCTGCATCGCATTCCGGATCACGTTAGCTACGACGCGGCAGCCGTGGTCGAGCCTGCCGCCAACACCGTGCACGATGTGATTGAGCGCGCCAAGGTGGAGGCCGGCGACTTTGCCGTGGTGGTAGGGCCGGGGCCCATCGGCCTGCTGGCGGCCATGACGGCCCGCGCCGGCGGCGCGCGCCGCGTGGTGGTGATCGGGACGAAGCAGGACGAGGCCGTGCGTCTGGCGAAGGCGCGCGAACTGGGCTTTGACACGCTGGTAGCCGGCGTCGACAACACGGTTGAAGCTGTGGTCGAAATGACCGGCGGCCTGGGCGCTGATCTCGTCGTCGAGTGCAGTGGCTCGGCGCCGGGCATCGCTTCGGCCATCGATCTGGTGCGCAAGAAAGGCCGGGTTTGCGCTATCGGCCTAACTGGCAAAGCAAGCATTCCTTTTCCCTGGGACAAGGCCGCCTTCAAGGTGTGCGATCTGTTCTTCAACCTCTCGACCAGCTATACGTCGTGGGACCGCACCATCCACTTGGTGGCCTCCGGCGCGTTGCCCGTCGAGCGCGTGATTTCACACCGGCTACGGCTGGCCGATTGGGACTTTGCGGTCGCCGAGATCGACGCCCAGCGTGCGTTGAAAGTATTGTTGATACCGGAGTAGGGAGGCACCATGCGGGATTCCAGGCTCGGATTCGGATTGCTGGGCGCCGGATTGATTGCGCCGTTTCATGCCAAGGCATTGCGAGCCTCGGCGCTGGCCGAACTGATTGCCGTCGCCGATGTCGACGCCGCGCGCGTCGCCAAGATGACTTCCACTTTCGGCTGTAAGGGCTACGCCTCACTCGACGCGATGCTGGAAGATCCGGAGATTGACGTTGTCAGCGTCATCACCCCTAACCATCTGCATCACGATGCCGTGGTCAAGGCGGCTCAGGCCGGCAAGCACGTGTTGATCGAGAAGCCCCCCGCAATGTCGTTGGCCGAAGTGGACTCGATGACGGCGGCCTGCAAAAAGGCCGGCGTGAAGGCCTGTGTCAGTGTGCAATGCCGCACGCGCAAAGCCGTGCAGGCCATGCGCACGGCCATCCAGAGCGGACGTTTCGGCAAGATCTACCATGCCGATACGTACATGAAGTGGTTCCGCTCCACTGAATATTACCGGACTGATGCCTGGCGTGTTTCCCGCCGCTCCGGCGCGGGCGTCACCATCAATCAGGCGTTCCATTACGTGGACCTGTTGCAGTATCTGGTTGGGCCGGCCAAAACGGTGCATGCGCGCATGAACAACCTGGCGCACCCGGAGATTCCGCTCGAAGACACGCTGCTCGCCTTTGTCGATTACGAGTGCGGCGCGCAGGGTGTGGTGCAGGCTTCCACCGCGTTGTGGCCCGGAACCGACGTGCGTATCGAGATCAACGGCGAAAACGGCACGGCCATCATGACCGGCGAGCGCATGGATACCTGGAAGTTCCGCGACGAACGGCCGGAGGACGAAGAGATCCGCCAATATGGCAGCGGCTCGGCGGCCACCGGCGCCACTGGCGGCGCCGATCTGAGCTTCGCCGATCATCAGGTGGTGATCGAAGATCTGGCCCGCTCCGTTCTTAGCGGCGGTGATCCGATGATCCAGCTTGAAACCGTGCGGCCGACGCTCGAATGGAGCTTGGCCATGTACCTTTCAGCCAAGCTCGGCCGGCCGGTGACGCTGCCCATTCAAGACGAAGAGGCGGTCTGGTAACGGGTCGCGGTCTGCCATGCGGCTGTACGGATTACGGCCGCGAACTCCGCCAGACGCTCGTTACTCATCCGTGAAATCGGGCCGGAGATACTGATGCCGGCGATGGGCATCTGTTCGTCGCCGAGCACGGCCACAGCCAGGCACCGCACACCCACTACACTCTCTTCGTCGTCAATCGCGTAGCCTTCCCGGCGCACGCGCGCCAGTTCCTCGCGCAACTGCTCGGCCGAGGTGACAGTCTTGGGCGTATAGCTCTGGTAGGAAAAAGAGTTGATCAGCGCTTCGGCCTGCGCGGCGGGCAGGAGGGCCATCATGGCCTTGCCGAGCGCAGTGCGGTAGGCCATGGCCCGCGTCCCGGCCGATGCCACCAGACGGAAACTCTGCGGGCTCTCGATGCTGTCCAGGTAGACCACCTCGATGCCATCCAAAATGCCCAGATTCACCGTCTCTTGCGTCAGACGCCAGACCTCGCGCATTGGCGGGCCGGCGGCGTCGCGCAGGTTCACCTCAAACGACGAGCGCGTTCCCAACTTCAAAAGCAGCTCGGTCAGGCGGTATCCGCCGTGTGCGTCGCGGTCCACGTAGCCCTGCGTTTCCATATGCGCCAGGATCCGCAAGGCTGTACTCTTGTTGATGGCGGACTGCTCGCTGATCTCCTTTAGCGTGAGTGGCATGGGAGCGGCCCGCAGGTCCTCGATAATCCGGAAGGTTTTTGTCAGGACGCCAATCGGCTTGGACTTCTTCGGGCCTTTCATAGTGAGCTTCTCTATTATTTTACTATGTAAAATTAGAGAAGCCTATCATGAAACTGATTCTTCTCATTCGAGCAGGCTGCCACACGAGGGGCAGACGCCGCTAATGGGCGTCAGCGTGACCTGACAATTGGGGCAGTGGGGCGACGGGTCGGGTGGCGGGGGATGGTGAGCGACGATGTCGGTCGCGAACTCCAACATGCTGCCACAAGAGTGGCAGACGGTGGCTCCGGCTGCGAGGGGTTGCTCGCAAAACCGGCAGATGAATTCTTCGACGGGGAAGAGCACGGCGGTATATTATCCCTAACCGCAGTGCGATTCAAGGCTGGTCCACCGGTATGGCTACCATCGGCGATGTTGTAGCCTGCCCAATGCCGGGCTATGCCGGAATGGCGTGTCTCCGCTTGAAACGGTTGGTAGGAC
>CAYZIX010000045.1:0-28512 GCA_964478395.1 uncultured Candidatus Solibacter sp. | reverse complement strand
TTGCTGCGCCGACTGGCCAGTTTGGACTTTCACTCCTTGCGAACATCGTGGCCCTCCAGGCGCCTGTAATCCTCTTGAGTCGCGTGCTGGGCGGCCCCGCTGTGGCACTGTTCACCACCACGAGGACCGTCGTCAACGTCATGCGCGCCACAACCACCCTGCTGCGGGCGCCACTACGGCCCGAGTTCGCGGCGGTATCCGCGACCCGCACCAAAGCACACCTCGGACGGTTGCTGCGCATTGCCGTCAGCACCGACACGATTGTGGCCTTGACGCTCTTTTCTGCGCTCTGGTCGGCAGGTGACTGGCTGATCCGTTTCTGGTCGCACGGACGGATCGCCACCAGTCCCGGCTTCATGCACTGGATGTTGGTTTCGACCGCGGTTGAAGGATTCCTGTTGGCACTTGGCAGCACCGGATGGGCAACTAACCGCTTACAGGCTCTCTCTCTGGGACAGTTCGCAACGGCCATGGCTGCGCTGATGATTGCCACGGCCATCGTCGGTGAACTCGGAGTTACCGCCGTTCCCATCGCTGCGATCGCCCCGCTATTACTCATCATGGGGCCGGTGATAGTCAGACATGTCTGCCGGGAGACGGAAATGACCGTTGCCTTTGTACTCGGACGCCTGATGCTGCCATTCGCCGCCGCCGGCTTGTTCGCAGCCGTCGTATCCCGCCAACTGGAGACCTGGAGTCTGCACCCCGATTGGCTGGCCGCATTCGTCGCTGCGCCGGTCAGCTTTTTTGTTGCCGCGCTTATCGGCGCATTCGTGTTTCTCACAAGCGCCGACCGTGAGTCATTGTTGAGGCGGCTCCCGCCGCAATGGACGCTGCGAATCCCGAACCCGATAATCAGAGACCCCTATGCGTGAAATAGCACGTGCCACACTCGCCTGTGCACTCCACAGGCTCAAAACAGTCAAGGTTGGCCATCGAATTACTGACTCCCGTTTCGCCTCCTGGGTCTGTGGACAGGGCGCTGTAGTGGCGCAACTCCGGTATGGCGCCCAGGCGGTCGTCTTCGCTAACGAGTACAACGGCCGAGCGATGTACCTGTGGGGCGAACACGATCCCAGAATCACGGCGGTGATGGATGCGCTTCTGCGAAGTGGCGACACCATGCTGGACATCGGTGCGAACTTCGGCGTCACCGGACTCTTTGCCGCCCAGCGGGTGGGCAATTCCGGGCATGTGCATCTGTTCGAGCCTCAGCCGCTGGTTGCGCAATGCCTTCGCGCGTCACTCCTCATTAACGGATACTCCAGCACCACGGTGCACGAATGCGCCCTGTCAGACCATTCGGGCGTAGCCGACATGGCCGTTGTGGATCCCTCGAACTGGGGAATGACAACGCTTTGCCCGACAGGAAACGGCGCCACGCAACACATCCGTGTTCGAACAGAGCATGCGGGTGAGTACATCGCTTCTCTCGGGTGCACAAATGTATCGTTGATCAAAATCGATGTGGAGGGATATGAACCGGTGATTCTCGAGTCCATGCGGCCGTGGCTCGCGACCGCACAGCCGCCGGCTATCCTCTTCGAATGTCACCTCGGCACCACCGACTTCTGGCGCCACCCGACCGTCAGTATACTGTCGCAGCTTGGCTACTCCTTTCTTTCCTTCGACCTGAGGCCTTTCTGGCACACGCGGCTATGCAAACTCGACCCAGGCCGTGCGCTGCGTGTCGGCTCGGACTTTGTAGCAGTGCGTTGGGACAAATTCGATGCGGACAGGCGCACACGCTTGCAGCTCCTGATCAACTCCTGACGCTTAAATCCAATAATCGGCCAATGTCATGAGCGACATCCCATGTTTGAGATAAGTGACCAGCCTTTAGTTTCGATCATTATTCCAACCAAGAACCGGTGTAATCTCCTGAAGTACACCCTCGCCTCGGTTCAGGCTCAAACCTGGCGGCGTTGGGAGGCGATTGTTGTCGACGACAACTCAACAGACAACACCCTTCAAATGCTTAACGAAGTCGCCGCAAACGAACCTCGAATCCACCCTATTCGGAGAACCGGTGCAGAAAGTGGGGCTGCCGCTGCGCGCAATGAAGGATTCGCGGCCTCAAACGGCGAATTCGTTGTCTTCCTGGATTCGGACGATCTTCTGTCTCCCGCAGCTATTGAAGGGAGGCTGCGCGGTTTCCAAAGAAACCCGAAAGCAGACGCCGTCGTCGGAAGATGCGAGTATTTTCGTAACGCTCCAGGTGAATACCATAACGAGTGTGCTCTCACCGGCGAATTAGGGAAGAACGACGATCCGCTTGAAGCGTTTCTGACGCTTCGTTCTCCCTGGATCACATCAGGTCCACTGTGGCGCCGCAATGCTGTCTTGAGAGCTGGCGCCTGGAAGACTTCGCACGATAACCAGTACCACACCGATGCACTTATCGCTGGAATAGTGTTCCACCAGCTTGGCGAACTCGATTGGTACTGCAGACTGCACGGCGTAGATCATGTATCAAGCCCGGCGAACTTCAACGTCTCAGGAGAGCTAGCAATACTAGATGAGCGAATTCACCTCCTACATGAGACCGGGTTGTTAACGAGCCGAAACCGCCGAATGCTCGCCTGGTCTTGTTTATTGTCATCCCTGACGTGCGCCGTCGAACATGAGCCACCCAGCCTCCCAGAGGCAAAAGCGATGTGGGAAAGTGCGAGAGTACGGAAGTTAATGGGCGTTTCGTTTTACAGGGTGGGTTCCGCGTTGATAAGTCTGCAGTGGTCTCGCGTGGCGAGCTTAATCCCACGAGAGGCCGCACGATTTGCAGTTTATCTCGACCTCAAGCGCAATCCGCTGTCTTCCATGAGCCTTTTGACAGCGACGCTCGGATATGTGAAGTATCTGTTCATCCATTTCCGGCACTGGAATCACGCGCAGTTGCGCCACGCATCGGCAACTTCTACCTCATGACCCACCCACCTTCACTGACGATCACTTCACAATTGCCAGCTCCGCCAGACCGATCGGACCCACTGCTCCTATGCAAACAGTGAAGATCTCGCTTGTGGTGGCGACCAAAGACCGTCCCAAAGACTTGGAGCGGCTGCTCGGCAGTCTGGCGGCACAGACCGAGCGGCCGTTCGAAGTCGTCATTGTCGACGCGAGCCGGGAGCCGGTCGAACGTGTCACGCGGGAATTCCCTGGATTGCGAATCGTGTACCTGCGGCATTGGCCGCCGTCGGCATCGGCGCAGAGGAACGCCGGCGTTCGGGCGTGTAGTGACGAAGCGGATCTCATCGGATTCTCCGATGACGACACAACCTATGAGCCGGGTGCTTTTGAGATGATGCACCGGTTCTGGGAGAGTGCCGGCAGTGAAGTTATCGGCGCATCGTTCAACATCAGGAATTATGAATTGCCGGGCGGCCAACGGCTTAAACGGAGCAGACTGGTAGAGATGATAGGGCTCTATGCTCCAACGCCTGGATCGGTGGCCCGTAGCGGTTGGCAGACCGTAATCAGCGAGGTGCACAAAACCGTTGATGTACAGTGGCTGCCCACCACCTCCGTAGTTTGGAGGAAAGACGCGATTCCGGTGGGTGGGTTTGATGAGTTCTACGACGGATACAGCTATCTGGAAGATCTCGATTTCAGCTATGCGGTGGGCCGCCGGGGACGGCTAGTCGTGGTGGCTGATGCGGGCTACCGGCATTTTCCATCACCGGCCGGGCGGGCATCGGAACGCCGGTTTGGCTATGTCGAGGTAAGAAACCGGTTGTATTTTGTTCGCAAACACGGGCTCTCAACACCGCTTTGCTGGCTTGGTCTGACGCTCCGGTTCTTGATGAGCGCGGGCCGGGGGCGGATGAAGCGTTGCCTCGGCAATCTGGAAGGCGTCAGGGCGGCGCTGGCGGGGCCAGACCGATGAAGTGGAAAGAACTCGGTGCGATCCGCTGGTGGCCACTAAATCTGCTCGGAGCCATGTGGCTGAATCTGAATACTGGCCTTTGGGATCTGGAAAATATCAGCGGCTGGCAGGGATACTTCAAGGCGGCACGGGTATTGGCGCCCTATGCCGTGCTGCCTTTAGCATTCGTCACGTTGCTGAAGCACAAACGACTGAGGGGGCTACGGCCAGGCGGCCCGAGTGAGTGCCTGATGCTGTATGGTCTGACCGCGGCCGTCGCCACCGTGTTTTCCTACGACGCCTATTATTCGCACTACTGGAGTGTGGCTTTTCTGAGTTCGCTGCTGGTGTGTTGGGCGTACGTTTCCGAGGCGCCTGGCTGGAAAGGTGGGCGCCAGTTGGTAACGGTCACATGGATTGTCTGCCTGGCTGGCGCCGTTACGTTGGCTGCGATGGCTCCGGCGGCAACACTGGGACACACGGGAACCGGGTACGGGATATCCGGTGAACTGAAGGAAGTCTCTCGTTCGTCTGGAGTCGCACGATGGGCCGCCGTGCCCGGGTTGGTTTGTTTGAGCCGGCTAATTCATAGTCGCCGGTGGTTAGAACGTGCGGTATATTGCGGCCTCGCACTAGTAGCGTTTTGGGTTGTGTACCGCATGCAATCGCGTGGCGCGATATTTGGAGTTCTTGGGGCAATCGCTCTCCTACTCATCTGTAGCTCTAGTGGGCGCACAGTTCTTGGCGTGCCACTGTCTATCGGAGCGGTTGTGCTGGTTGTGCTCGGAAGCATGGGCACCTTCAGAGAAGGGTTTATAGAATATCTGCATCGCGGGCAGTCCGACGAGGAATTCGAATCGATGACGGGGCGCACAAGAGCATATGCGAGCGCGAGAGTTGAAATTGCCACCTCACCCATCGTCGGCCGTGGACAGTGGGGCGACAGGCTCAGTCCGGTGGTTGCCGAACACGTGCACAACTCCTTCTATGGGGCGCTTTTGTACGGCGGGTTTATTGGATTCGTGCCGTATGTCCTTTCCTGGTTGACGGGGTGGTGGCTGTGGCTGAAACTCTGGCGCGCGAAACGGTGCCTGCTTGCAGAAGATCGAGAGCTAGTCTTTGAATGCGGGCTCGTTATGGCATTTTTCACCATGCGGGCAATCCCAGAAACTACGACCGCCGGATATGCGGTTGACTTGCTTGTGATGGCGGCCTGTTACTGCTATCTGGAATCCCTGTCGGTAACAATCCTCAGCACACGGAAGCCGATGAGGCCGGTCCGCCACACCGCCACGCCCTCTTTAGTTCAAGTAGTTTCTTGACGAGGTTGAAGTTGGAACGCAGGCTAAAGGTTGTGATCGGTGCATATGCGTGCAGCCCCAGGCGGGGATCGGAACCGGGAGTCGGTTGGGGATGGGCCAGGGCAATCAGCGAGTATCACGATGTTTGGGTGCTGGTGGGGGCGGAGTTTCGCGATGAGATTGAGCAGGAATTGGACGCCTACCCTGTCTTGAGGGATCGAATGCACTTCTCTTATATTCGCTGGGACCGGCGAATGCTGTGCGAGAAACTCTGGCCACCAACGCACCTCCACGACTACCGCCTGCGCTGGCAGCAAGCAGCTTACGCCGAGGCGGAGCGGCTCCATAGCTCCGTAGGTTTTGATCTCGCGCATCAGTTGACGTACGTCGGATTCAGGGTGCCTGGTTATTTGTGGAAGCTGGGCATCCCTTTTGTTTGGGGCCCCATCGGTGGTTTGGAGCAGACCACGTGGCGTCTGCTACCGGCCCTTGGTTTGCGCGGAATGCTGCACTTCACGGCGCGAAATTTGTTGAACGATTACGACCGCCGCTTTCGGCGACTGCCCAAGATCGCATTTCGCAAAGCTGACGGTGCTGTTATCGCAGCTACAAGTGGAATCCAAAGGGAGATTCAACGCTTCTACGGTCTCCGGTCTACCGTGATTTCGGAAATCGGGCTGCCTCCTTGGTCAGTCAGCTCGATCCGCCGACGCGACCAAGGTGATGCACTGCGATTGGTGTGGAGCGGGCTGCTACAACCGCGGAAGGCCTTGAATCTGCTGCTAGATGCACTCAGCCGCGTGCCGCGGCAGAACTGGGAGTTGTCTGTTTTAGGCGACGGTCCAAGCAGGACGAGGTGGGAAGCGTTAGCGCGCCGCCTCGGCCTTAACCCTCACGTCCATTGGTACGGGAAGGTACCTCGCGATCAGGCGCTCGCTGTGATGTCCAGGGGGCATGCCTTAATCGTTTCGAGCGTCTATGACCTCACCTCGACGGTTGTGGTGGAGGCACTTGCCTGCGGCCTACCTGTTGTCTGTCCCGATCATTGTGGCTTTACTGATGCGATAGACACCAGCTGCGGTATTCGCGTACCAGCAGGAAATACGAGTGCCATGATTGACGGGTTGGCGGGCGCGATCGCTGAGTTGTTCTCCGAAGACAAGCGTCGAACCCTTGCCTCTGGCGCACTTGATCGAGCGGCTCGTTACAGCTGGGCAGTCAAGGCAAATGCAGTCAATCAGATCTATCGGGCTAAGGTGTCGGAGCAAGCAAGGTGACAATGACATGGGACGCTCCGGTCCAATTCTGGTAATCGCCCCGGGGCGCCGGTGTCAAGGAGGCATCACATCCGTCGTGGCTCTCCACGAGCGCACAACGACGTGGCGCACGTATAACTGTCACTGGATTGAGACGCACGACAACACAGCTTTAGTGAGCCGAATCCGCCGGTTCCTGGGCGCTGCCGTGGTGTTTGCCCGCTGGATTTGGTTTGCACGGGCTGTTCATGTCCACATGAGCTTTCAAACCAGTGCACTACGCAAACTCCCGTTTGTCGCCACGGCGCGCATGCTGGGAAAGCCCATTATCCTGCACATACATGCAGCAACTGTAGAACCACTAAACGATAAAACCTGGGTGGCTGGATTTACGCGCAGAATGCTAAGGGCCGCCGACTGTGTGGTCGCGCTCTCGGAATCCTGGGCGCGTGCCCTAGGGCCTTATAGCCGCTGTGTGGTTGTCGTTCCGAATCCCGTTGAAGATCGTCCAGAGGCCCCAAGTGTAGGACACGATCCGGGCACGGTCCTCTTTGTAGGCAGGCTTGGACCACGCAAGGGGAGCGCCGAGCTGATTCGGGCCATGACAATAGTGCTGCGGGCCTTCCCTGGTGCCCGGTTGATACTGGCCGGAGACGGGGATACAGCCGCAGCAACGCGCTTGGTCGATTCGCTTGCATTACGAAACGCGGTTCAGATTACGGGGTGGGTAGATCGCCCGACCTTGGAACATATGTACTCAAAAGCTGCATTGGTCTGTCTCCCGAGCCACGGTGAAGGCGTGCCGATGTCCATCCTTGAAGCCATGGCCCGGGGCATTCCGGTGATTACTACGGCGGTGGGCGGACTCCCGGAAATCATTGACGGCACGAATGGGTTAATAGTGCCCCCTGGAATGCCTGGAGAGATTGCGGCGGCAATTATTCGACTGCTGGCTGATCCGAAGCTCAGGAGGCAGATGGGCCGGAGTGGCCGTGAGACCGTGCGAGCCCGCTTCTCGCTCCCAGTAATCGACGAACGCCTCCTGGGTCTATACCGGATGCTGGAACTTGACGTGCCGATGGAAAGTTCCATATGAATTCTCCCACTACCTTTGAGCAACGCTATTTCAGCGGTCAACATCTGTTTGGCGACGACTTTGATGAAGCTCAGATGGAAGATTGGTACAGGTGCGAAGAGCATGGGTACTATGCCTTAGCGAAGGAGTGTTACGACAGCGAGTACAGTGACAATGCGCTCAACGCATTTCATGGGTTTCGCTTTCTCCGCGATAGGTACGAACACTGCCTTGTAATGGGGTGTGCTAATGGCGACGATGTGCGGCCTATCGCAAATCGGGTAGGGCATTTTACGGCCATCGAACCAGCAGAACAGTGGTGGCGCCCTGCTATTGGCAATACTCCAGCTCTCTTCATCAAACCACAACCAAACGGAAGCATACAGCTTGAATCCAATTCGGTCGACCTGATTATCTGCTTCGGCGTGCTCCACCATATTCCGAATGTTAATTATGTATTTGGCGAGCTCGCGAGATTGTTGACGTCGTCGGGCCACATGCTGATCCGGGAACCGATATACACGATGGGAGATTGGCGAAAGAAACGGCCCGGCTTAACCAGCAATGAGCGTGGTATTCCAGAACACTATATCGATGCTCGCTGCACGCAGCGACGACTCACGATTATTCGAAAACGCTATTGTTGTTTTCCCGTCACATTCCGAATGGGCTGGTGGTTAGGGATTAAACCATTCAACAGTCCACTACTTGCTCGAATGGATGCAATAGTCTCTCAACTGTTTCGTTGGAATCTACACTATCACAGGGACACGATGAGTAAACGAATCGCGCCGTGCAGTGCATTCTATGTTCTTGAGAAGCACTGATGCTGCATCCCACCATCGTTAGCGCGAGATAAACTTACCCGGCCCTGGCGACGCGAGCAAATGGAATTCTGGCATTAACCAAGATGGAATGAACGACGTGTGAGTCGAGTTGGCAAAGTTCTTGTCTTTCGTGGAAACGGATTGCGACGTGCAGTGGGCGCACAGGCTACGCATGATGTGTCTGCGTGGTGTGGGACAAACTTGAAGCGCTCTACACGAGTTTGCGGAACGCGGCTTGAAGCCGTTTGCCTCGTCCCCTGGCGCATCAGTTGGCTCGGCAAAGCAAAGTCAGTTAGTCGAGAAAGGACGCTGAAATGAAGCGGGTATTAGTGTGTGGAGCTGGTGGATTCATTGGCGGACATCTGGTGGAACGCCTTAGGCGAGAGGGCGCGTGGGTACGCGGTGTGGACCTGAAGTATCCGGAATTTCGGGCGACGGCAGCTGATGAATTTGTGATTGGCGACCTGCGCCGTCTGGATGTCGTGGAAGCCATGGTGCGCGACGTGGACGTCGTGTATCAGTTGGCTGCCGACATGGGTGGGGCTGGCTTTGTCTTTACGGGTGAGCATGATGCCGACATATTACATAATTCGGCAATAATTAACCTAAATGTGCTCGATGCGGGCCAGCGAACTGGAGTCAGGCGATATTTCTACTCCTCCTCGGCATGCATATACCCTGCATACAACCAGTTGGATGCCAAGACCCCGAAGTGCTCTGAGGATTCGGCCTACCCGGCCGCGCCAGATAGCGAGTACGGCTGGGAAAAGCTGTTCAGTGAACACCTCTATTTCTCCTTTGCGCGTAATTATGGGCTGAATGTCCACGTTGCCCGGTTCCATAACATCTTTGGGCCTTTTGGCACGTGGCGGGGTGGCAGAGAGAAGGTGCCAGCGGCGTTGTGCCGCAAGGTAGCTGAAGCACCTGCAGGGAGTGAGATCGAGGTCTGGGGTGACGGTGAACAGACACGTTCATTCCTTTATGTCGACGAATGCGTGGAGGGAATCCAGCGTTTGATGGCGAGCGAGTTCACTGGTCCGGTGAACATCGGCAGCGAGGAAATGGTGACCATCAATGAGTTGGCCACGATGGTCATGGAAGTCGCGGGCAAGTCACTGAAACTCCGGCACGTCTCCGGGCCGCTGGGCGTACGCGGCAGAAACTCAGATAACCGCTTGATTGCCGAGAAGCTGCAGTGGGCACCAAGCCGGCCGTTACGCGAAGGGATCGAAAAGACGTACGAGTGGATTGCGGGCGAGATGGCAAGGGCGGAGGGTGAGTCCCGAGGGTAGGCCAGTGCGGGAATTTGAAGTACTCACCGGAGGAGGATTGGCCTCAGTGGGTGGCTGCAAAAGACATCACGAAAGTTGGTCCTCATATAGATCAGATTGACTGCTTTCCAATAAACAGCAAGTCCCAATCAGATCGGCGGTCAAACCAGCAGCGGAGTTGAGGATACCGGAGGATGTATACCCTATTTCTGCTAGCAATCAGTAGCTTTCTATTCAGCCTGATCATTACACCCATCGTGCGTAACTTGTTCCGGCGATGGGGAGTGGTGGACCGGCCGGATGGCAAACGGAAGTTGCACAAACGAGCCGTGCCACGCGTTGGCGGTGTGGCTCTGGCGGGAGCATACCTGGCCGCATTTGGTGTGCTGTGGACTTCCGGGCTGAGTGCCCTGACCTACCTGCACACGGGCTTCAGTCTCGTGCTGCGATTGATGCCTGCAGCTATCCTGATCTTCCTGATCGGCCTGTTGGATGATCTTTTTAGCCTAAGTCCGCGAATCAAGTTCACGGGCCAGATTGTCGCTTCAATGCTCGCCTTCTGGGCAGGTGTGCGGATGGCGGCTTTCGGCGGCTACAACCTGGAGCATTGGTGGTGGAGCCTGCCGCTGACGGCCTTCTGGCTAGTGTTCTGCACGAACGCGTTCAACCTGATTGACGGCGCCGACGGACTGGCCGTAGGTGTTGGCCTCTTCGCCACCGCAACCATGCTGGTAGCGGCTCTGATGGGTAACAACGTTCCGCTCGCCATGGCGACCGTGCCCCTGGCCGGAGCACTGCTTGGTTTCCTGCGGTATAACTTCAACCCGGCATCGATCTTTCTGGGTGACAGCGGTAGCTACCTGGTAGGATTCCTGCTGGCTTGTTTCGGTATTCTGTGGAGCCAGAAGGCCGCCACTCTACTGGGTCTGACTGCGCCGTTGATGGCCTTGGCCGTACCGCTGCTCGACACCACTTTGGCCATTGTCAGGCGCTTTCTGCGCGGAAAGCCGCTGTTCGAAGGTGATGCCGGGCACGTCCACCACATGCTACTTAAGCGTGGCTGGACAACACGGCGGACGGTGCTTGCGCTTTACGCTGTTTCAGCTCTTTGCGCCATCTTTTCCTTGGTTGGTTCGGCGAGCAGGAACCAGTACACGGGCATCGTACTGGTGCTGTTCGCCGCTGTGGCATGGGTAGGTATCCAAAGCCTGGGCTATGTCGAGATCAACATGGCGAGCAAGTTGCTCTTCCGCGGCGCCTTCCGCCGCACGCTGAATGCGGAGATGACGCTCCGAGGCATCGCGGACCGTCTGGCGAAAGCGCGGTCGCCGGAGGAAAGTTGGACCGCAATCCGTGACACCGGCCGGGCGATGGGCTTCTGCCATGTCCGCCTGAGCATGGATGGCCAGAAGTTCGAAAACCACCTGCCTGACAACGGATGCAATGGATGCGGGGAGGGGCCATGCTCCAAGGCGTGGAGCGTCGTAGTTCCTCTCGAAGAAACGGGCCAAGTGGAATTACGCCACGTCTTTCCGACCAACGGGACAACATCCATGGTGGCGCCACTGGCGGATCTGCTGCGGCGCGAGTTGTCGAAAGCGACGTGGCGCGGAGTCAAATCAGGCTCGGCTGCCACACAATCGAACATTGATGGCACGATTCGCGAATCTTGGTAATGAACTGAGGACTGGCCCATCCCTAGGTCTGTGATGCTCGTCGGCTACGGCTGTAATTCACGTCGGCCCCGAAAATCACGTCAACAGAAACGCTCCAGACATCACGAGGCGACGCATGTCTACCCGCCACTGCCCTGTTTGTCAGAGTGATCAAGTCCGTCGAACGCACGCGAGGAGCCTAGGGGACAAACTCCTGAAGCTCACCGCTCAGCGTTCGTATCATTGCGAACACTGTGGCGCGAGGTTTCATTCCTGGGTCAGCGCCAAGTCGGCGCGCCGGATATTTCTCAACGTGCTCGTTTGCCTCGTCGCCGGTCTGTTGGTTGGCGCGTTTGTCCGTTGGTTCAGTACGCGGGAGACGCCGGGCCAGGAGTAGCGAGGCGTGCAAGCGGCGCGTCTGACAGTGTATGGCAAAGACCATTGTTTTTAGTAGCTTAACCGTTGATCGACGTCGTTTCTGAGCGTAACATAAGGGAAAGGATTGTAATGCTTCGAAATATCTTGTTGCTATCTGTCCTATTAATCCTGGCCGGCGGCATCCTATCCGCCCAGCAGGCGGCAACCTTGACTGCGCCGGGGCCATTCGTGCTCAACGGCGCAAAGGTAGACCCGAAAGGCGTGCCTAGCTGGCCGGTGAAGGCGGGCGACGAGATTACCGCCGACGCGGTGGGAGTCACCATCAATTTCCCCGACGGTTCGAAGGTCACCCTGCAACCGCATTCGAAGGCGCGAGTCGAAGTCCAGAACGGTGTATTCGTATTCCGGCTGCTGGAGTGTGGAGCCGCTTTTGAGCTGGCACCGGCTTCGACAGTCAAGCTGTATGCCTTGGATAAGCCGTTTTCGACGCCGGAGAAAATGGGCAAGTATGCTCTGAGCTGCGCCATGCGTCCGGCCGGAAAATTCTGGACCGCCAAGACGACCGCGCTGACCGTCGGCGCTGCCGGCGCGGCTGCTAGCGTTGGCCTTGGCATTGCGGCTGCGAATGGCGATGGATCGAGTGTGAGTGTCAGACAGTAGACCATTTGGTTCCTGATATGAAGCACCTCTTCTTCAAAAGAAGAGAGATTGTCTGCCCCGCCCTAGAGGCGGGGCATTTTTATAATCTCCTGGAAAGCTGGGGGCAAGGAGCGCTGAGTGCGTTGGATTGTGCTGGTAATCGCCACTGGCGTGCTGGCCACTGGCTTGGCCCTGCGCGGCGGTGTGTGGCCACAGCAGTGGAATTGGTGCGCGGCGGCCCTGGCGCTGGCCGGTTGCGTGGCGTGGGTCCCCGGACACCGTGCTGAACGCGCACCCCGGGAACGCTGGACGACGGGCCTGGCCGCCGCGCTGATCGTGTGGATGGCACTTGGAATGGTGCCACTGCCCGGTTGGCTGACCGGTCTGGTCAGCCCCATGCGAATGGAAATTGCGCGGGCAGCGGGCGAGACCGCCTGGGTGCCGCTGTCGGTGGGGCCCGCAAAGACGTTTGAGTGGCTGCTGGCCTTCGCGCCTGCGGTGCTCATGATGCTTCTGGCGCGGGAACTCGCCTGGTGGTGGCGCCGGCGAATGTGGGTGGTGACGGCTCCGCTCATCATCTTGGGCGCGGCAGAAGCCGCATTGGGGCTGGTCCAGTTCTACCTGGCACGCATGGCGGGCGGTGAGGCCACGCCTTCCACCGGCTCATTCGCCAACCGGAACCACTTTGCCGGACTGCTGGAAATGACAATGCCCTTGGCCGTGGCAGGAGCGCTGGCGGCATGGCGGAGCGGATCCCGGGGGCAGGCCGGTTCTGCGCTGCGGGCAGTTGGCTTGCTGGCGTCAGGCGTGGCCATGCTGCTGGCCATCGTCTGTTCACAGTCGCGCATGGGATTCCTGGCGGCCCTGGGCGCACTGGCGGTGGGTGGGGCGCTGGCGCTGACCGCGAGCGAGCGCAGAATGTTCAGCCCGGAGCGGACTTGGCGCGCGGTGGTCACAACGGCCGGTGTCGCGGCCGTGGCCATCTGCGCGTTTGTTTACCTGCCCACCGATGAACTCGTGCGGCGGTTTGCCACCCTGGCGCAGACCGAGGAGATCAGCCAGGACACACGCGCTCAGATCTGGCACGAAACGGGGATGCTGATCCGCGCTTTTCCAGTCACCGGAGTTGGCTTGGGAACATATGAAAGTGCTTTCCGTCGATACAAGACCGTGGCCCCGGAAAATACCGTTGATTTTGCGCACAATGACTATTTGCAGGCGCTCGCTGAACTTGGCATTGTCGGGTGCGCACTGGGGATCGGGCTGCTTGGGCTGGCATTGGCGAGAGTATTAAAGGTGGCTGCCTGGCGGCGTGAGTCGCACAACTGGGAGCTGGCGCTGGGGCTCGCGGCGGCAATCATGGCCATGCTGCTGCACAGCCTGGTGGATTTCAACATGTATATTCCGACGAACGCCCTCACCATGGGTTGGATCTGCGGCCTGGCGGCCAGCCCGGCGCTCGAGGCGGACTGATGGCGGCGCTGCTGCTCCCGCTTTGGATCCACAAGACGCTCGTATGGCCGCTGCTTCCGATTGGCATGACGCTGATACTCGTGCTGGCCGGCATCGTCTTGAAGCGGCGCTGGCTGTGCGGAGCGGGCGCCGCGGTGCTGGTGTTGCTCTCTGCTCCTGTGACGAGCAACGTGCTGATGCGCGGTCTGGAGTCGGCCTATCCGCCAATTGCGCCCGCGCAGTGTCAACCAGCCGACGCCGCCGTCGTGCTGGGTGGTGGGGCGTCCGAGGGCATGCGGCCAGGCAGCGTGGAATGGAACGAGGCGGCCGACCGTTTCGCCGGAGGTGTGGAACTCTTTCAGGCGGGCCGTGTTCAAAACCTGATATTCACGCGTGGCAAGATGCCTTGGAGCGACGCGCGCGACGAAGGGAGTCTGTTGCGCGAAGAGGCGATGCGGCGGGGTATTCAGGATGCTCGGATCCTACTGACGCATGGCGAGGCCGGCAACACCGCCGATGAAGCCCGCGAGGTGGCCCGTCTCGTGAACGAGCGGGGCTGGAAAAGGCTCGTTGTCGTAACGAGCGCCTTCCACATGCGGCGAGCCATGCGGCTGTTCGAGGGCGCCGCCCCGCACGTGAGCGCGTATCCGGTGGACTACCGCTCACACAAGAGAATCGGCCGCGAGTGGACCGACTGGATGCTGAGGGCCGATGCGCTCAAGGACACTGAAGAGGCAATGAAAGAGTTTTGGGGATTGGCGTGGTACAGGATGACCGGCCGCTAATCTGTATTTAGTGGGAGATCCCCGGACACTTTGGGGTGGTCCGGTGGATTGATTCTAGCTCAGGCGACTCGGTCCTGAGTGGTCTCCTGTTGGCCGTCCAGAAACGCCTGGTACGGCGTGCGGCCACGAGTGCGGTAGCCTTGATGGGCGCGCTCGCGGTTGTAGTGCTCCACGTAGGCGTCGAGGTCCGTTTGGAGCTGCTCGACGCTTTCATAGAAAGTCTTGCGGAAGGCCACGGCGAAAAACTCCTCCTTCACCGTGCGGTGGAAGCGCTCAGCAAAGCCGTTCGTCTCGGGCGAGCGCACCTGCGTGCGGCGATGCTCAATGCGGTTGAGCGCCAGGTAGATTTCAAACAGGTGCTGCAGTTCAAGACCGCAGAATTCGCGGCCATTATCAGTGAGTAGGTGTTCAATGGTGACGCCGTGATCCTCGTAAAACGGCAGCACGCGGTCGTTGAGGATGTCGGCCACCGTGATCGGCGCCTTCGACAGATAGAGCTTGGCAAAGACGTGCGAGCAGTAGGCGTCGATGACGGTCTGCATGTAAATCTTGCCGACACCCTTAATGGTGCCGACAAAATACGTGTCCTGGCACAGCAAATGGCCGGGCCGCGGTGATTCAATGTGCTGCTCAGGATCGCTGATTTTGCCGCGGTATTTCTGCAGCAGACGGATGTGACGCTCGGTCAACACGCCGCCCGTGGCGGCTGTCTTCTGCTCCAGCCAGAGCAGGCGATCCAGGCGCAGGCACAGGCCGTGGCGCTGCCAGACCGCGCGCACGGCTGATGGCGCCACGCCCAGCCCGGTGAGGCGTAGCTGATGGCTGAGACGGACGTAGCTGTAAGTGGGCTAGGGCGAGCACGCCCAGCCTAGCCTTGATAAGCTGCTCACTGGTGCTCATCGGGAGTGTCCTTTCGTCGGTCGATTCGAGTCTTGGAAAACCAGAATCTACCACCGAAACCACCCCGTTGAGCACCCCCTTCTCAGAGTGCCCGAGTGTCCGGTCATCTCCCGCTAAGACCAGGGCAGTCGTCTTGTTTCGAGTCGCTCGGCGCCTTTGTCTTCACCGTGTTGTGGCCAAGCAAAACGGGTTTTGGATCACGCAAGGTGATTCGCTCCATAGACCGGACCCGCCGATTTCCTCAGGCCAGATAGTCGGATGTCTTGTCCTAATTAAAAGAGGAAGACATCTCATCTTGCCGAAACCAGAATTGAACCTACCTCAGAAACTATTTCAGATAATGATAAGACACTTATTTCGTTGCCCCTGCGGGATGCTGTTTATCTATGGTCTGTATTCTCGGCTTCGGAATTGGAGGGGCACAGGCCCGCAGGTTCTGGCATGATGCCCGAACTTGTCGTTCAGATCGGCGGAATCCCCATAACGCTCCGTAACGCAAGTCCGACCTTTGAAGACGTACTCCGAAGACGGAACGCCGCATTCATCACGAAGGCACGGCTGGCCGGAGCAATTATACTCAATATGGAGGAGAGTCCGCCGCGCGGCGAACTAGCGCAACAGGTTTCCGTCCAAAGGACATTCTTTGGATGGCATCTTGAACGCAGTGATTTTGAGGTTGACGTCTGTCTACACGAGGGTATCGGCCAGTTACGCATCGTTGATCCGAACGTCTACACGACGGACACGGTGTTCCGGCTCACTCACACGGTGCTCGCGGTTCAATCATGTGGCTTTCTACTGCATGCTGCAAGCGTTGTCCGCAATGACCGCGCGTTTATCTTCACGGGTCTTTCGGGTGCGGGTAAGACCACGATCAGTCGCTTGGCGCCACCAGACGCGCGGCTATTGACGGACGAGATTTCCTACATCCGGCCGCTCGACGGCACATACACGGCCTTCGGGACGCCGTTCGCCGGTGAAATGGCAACTCCGGGAGAAAACATCAAGGCCCCGATCGAGTCTGTCTACATTCTGGCTCAGGGGCGGGAGAACCGAATCGACACCGTAGATTCTGGCGAGGCCATGCGGAAACTCATGAGGAACGTGTTGTTCTTCTCGCAAGATGCCGAGTTGACCAACATGGTATTCCAGTCGGTCTGCGATTTCGTGGCGCGCGTACCAATCCGCCGGCTGACGTTTGTGCCGGATCCTAGAGTGTGGGAGTTGATTCGATGAGCCTCTATGTTGCCCGTAGTTCAGCCATCGCGGCGCGCGTGCTGGATGGCGAAATGATTATCATGTCAGCGCGCGATTCGAGCTTGTATACGTTGAACGAGGTCGCAACCGCCATTTGGCAGGCTGCGGACGGGCGAACAGCGCTGTCTGAGATTGTCGAGCGCCACATCTGTCCGGAGTTTGAGGTTGGCCGCGACGAAGCATGTGCCGACGCCGAGAGCTTTTGCCGGGACTTGGCGGCACACGGCATCCTGTTGCTGTCGCCAGAGCCGATTGAAACACCCGCCCAATGAGCTTGATGGGGGAAGTGGCCGCCAAGGCCCTGGCGTTGCGGATGCCGCTGACGGCCCACGTGGATCTGACGTGGCGCTGCAACGAGCGGTGTACGCACTGTTACCTACCGGAGCATACAAGCCCGGGTGAGTTTACCATGGTTGAGGTCTGCGCCGTACTGGACCAACTGGAGAAGGCCGGCACGTTGTTTCTCTTCCTCAGCGGAGGCGAGATCTTCTTGCGTCACGATCTGCTGGATATTGTCCGGCAGGCTCGCGAACGCTGCTTTGACGTCAAACTCAAAACCAATGGCACATTGATTTCCGAGCATGAGGCCGTAGAACTGGCTCGTCTGAACGTCGCTCGCATCGACGTCAGCCTTTATTCGGACCAGCCCGATGCACACGACGCCATCACGTGCATGCCCAGTTCCTGGCAGAGATCAGTCGATACGGTGAAGATGCTGGTGGAACTGGGCGTGAAAACTCGCATCAACCACGTGATCACCCGCAGCAATGAAAAAGCCTACAGGCCTTTGCAGGCATTGGCGGACACGCTCGGTGCCGAGTGCAAGATCGATCCGATCGTCACGCCGGGCATGCTGGGCGCGCAGGAGCCCTCTGCGTTGCGGGTTCAACGGCAGGATCTCATCCGGATCTACCGTGACCCGGCGGTGGTGGAGGATCCGGACAAGTTTTGTGCTCCCCCTGCGCGTGCTACGGAGGAGAAGTTGGACGAGTACGTGTGTGGTGCCGGCCACAGTGGGTGTTACATCTCCCCCACAGGTGATGTAATGCCGTGCGTGCAGTGGCCGATTGTATGCGGCAATGTGAGGCAGAAGTCATTCGAGGAGATTTGGCGGCATTCAGATCAATTTGCGCGCATACGAAGCATGCGGATGCGCGATCTGCCGGCCTGCCGCGAGTGCGCCAACCTCGACATCTGCTCGCGTTGTCCGGGACTGGCCATGCTCGAAGGTGACCGCCTGGGCCCCTCCCGCCTGGATTGCGAGAAATCGTTCGCCCGAACTGGAATTCTCCCGCTGCCAATTCAGGCTTGAGATAATCCGCCATGAACGCTGTGGCCGAAATGAGACTGCTCATCGAGTGCGCACGCGCAAAGCCCGATGCGGCGGCCCTCCGGCAAGCTGCCAGCGATGTAGACGATTGGCCGTCGCTGCTCGACCGCGCCGCCCGGCATGGGTTGACGGCACAATTGGGCTGGCAGCTCGGAGCATCCGCTGCCGACCAGGTGCCACTGGAGATATCGCGAGCATTGCGCGCCCATGTGGTCGCAAGTACGCGGTGCGTGCTTTTTTACAGTGCGGAACTGGCGCGCGTGGCGCGACTGTTCGAGACAGCGCGTGTCTCGATGCTGTCATTCAAGGGACCGACGCTTGCCTGGCTCCTCTACGAAGAACCAGGAACGCGCCAGATGAGCGACATCGACGTCCTGGTGCCGCATGCCCAGATCGAACGTGCTATCGACGTGCTATTGGCGGATGGCTATGAACCCGCGTGCGTCACTCTGAACCGCCAGTTCTTCCGTTGGAACCAGGAGGTTCCGCTCTACTCACGCAAGCGCGGGACAACGATCGATCTGCATTGGGCGCTGGCTCCATCGCATTTCGACTATGCTCTGGATGTCGACCAGATTCTCTCTCGATCAGTCCGCATGGAAATTGCCGGCCACGGCGTCACAACGCTAGGCAACCACGATCTGCTGATCTTCCTCTGCGTGCACGGGGCCAAGCACGGCTGGAACTCGCTTCATTGGTTGGCCGATGTCGCACGCCTGCTTGATCGCACGACAGTGGATTGGGACACTCTACTAGCGGACGCACAAACGCGGCGAGTGTCCCGCATCATCCATCTCGGCCTGCTGCTCTGCCAGAATGTGCTAGGCTCACAGATCCCGACTGAGGCATTCAGCAGATTGGACGCGCAAACACGCTTGCTCACCGACGAGACAGCGAATCGCTTCCGGACAGGCTTACCGTGCGAGGCGCAAGCCGAAGCAAGTTTCAGCTACCAACTGGCGATCATCGAGCGCAAGCGTGACCGGCTGCGGTTCTGCCTAGGCCACCTCACGCCGACACCAGCCGACCTCGCAGATCTTTCAATCCCCCCGCCTTGTTCCCCGCCTATTACCTCGCCCGCCCCGCGCGCCTTGCTTGGAAGCACGGCAGCCGCGCCGTGCGCCGGTGCGTCTCTCACCTGGGTCTGTAACGTTCACCTCGGCAGCGACGCGTTGTGCGCTGCCACTCCGCCCATGGCGCCGGCCACGGCGAAGTTGGTGTAAGCCAGGCCGTAATACGCATTCGGATTGTGCCGCAGCGTCAGCCATTGCAGGGTGAGCGACACGCCGACGGTCCCCGCCTTTACCGCCGCCGCGTGCCCTCCAAACATCGCCCCGCCTCCGTTCAGCATGGGGTTCAGCTCGCGCCGGCCCCAGCTGGTAGCAAAGTCCGCCGCCGTCGCGGCCAGCAGTGTCACTACGGAGATCGCGAACAGGTTTCGCCCGCGCGGGCGTTCCACAATCTCGCGCGGCAGCACGTTAGAGACGGGCCGGATCGCCGTATATCCCCGCGATGGCAGCAGGTTGTTTGCCACGGGCACGAGCGGCTCGGCAAACGGCAGCGACTGGGCAGCCAACGGCCCCAGCGCGAGCAGACACACCAATAGCGTTCTCACGACAAGCCTCCGATTCAGGCGCCTCGCGCTGGTGGCGCAGGGCGTACTCTTCTGGTTTCAGGAGGCTTATCGGGAGCTCAAGGAGGAGTGTGAGCGAAAGGCGCGAAGTGTGCCGACAACGCTCATTTGTTCCGCCGACACAAAACCGCATAAAACTCTAAAAACAAACAACACAAATGCCTTGACAGGGGTCCGCTCTTAATCAGTAGGTTGAAGGTTCGATTCCTTCCCCGCTCACCATCCCTTTTCAACTACTTGCAATCCTGCTTCAGCGAGTCGTGAATCTGCTCGCGGACCGGCTACAAGATCGGGAATTTGAGCCAAGCAAGACTTCAAGGAACGACGGGAATCGCCGGAGCCGGCACCAAGACAAGCTCAACGCGCTAGTAGACAGTTAGGACACGGCGTAACGACTCAAGGAGCGCCAGGTTTCCCATGACGACTGCCCGCTTCCGCTCATTTGCGGCCATTATGCCGCGCCGCCGTCTAGGAATACTGGATGCCCAACGCGTCCATTACGCCCTTCATGTAGCCAAACGCGAAGAGCTTGCCGCCCATTGAATAGCCCGGCTGATCGTTCGACTCGCCTTCCAGTGTAGGTGCGTGATCAGGCCGTATGGGGCCATTGAATCCCCCTTCGGCGTAGATCCGTAGCATCCTCGTCAGATCTGTTGGGCCATCGTCGTGGAACGTCTCGTGAAATTTCTTCACCGCGCCCGTCACGTCGCGGAGATGGACAAAAAAGACTTTCTTTTGTGCGCACCATTCGGCGGCCAGACTATCGATGGATTCACCCATTAGCTGAAAATTCGCCTGGCAAAACGCGATGCCGTTCATCGGGCCCGGCGCCAGCGCCAGAACACGGCGAAAGCTCGCGGCACTCGTCAGAATCCGGCCGATACCGCGCAGGGGCGAAAGCGGTGGATCGTCGGGATGTAGCGCCATCCGCACACCCGCCTGTTCAGCAACAGGCATCACGGCTTTCAAAAAGTACTCCAGGTTGCTCCAGATGCGCTCCTCCGGCACCTCGCCCCATTCAGTCAACCCCTGGCGCGCCGCCACCTCGGCGTCGAACTCACTCACCAGCGCGCCTCCACGGGCCGGCAGATCAGCGCGCGTGCGATACCAACCCAGGCCAGCCATCCAGTTGTAGCAGACCAGCGGAACGCCCAGCTCGCCCAGCGCATTGATCGCAGCAATATAGTTCTCAATCTCCTCGTCGCGGCCGGGCAGGCCGAGCTTGATTTTCTCGGCCGGGACGGGATGGCTTTCAACGCCAGCGAAAACCATACCCGCCGTCTGGAAACCGGCCTGAATCTCGCTGAGCCGCGCCAGATAACCGCACTGCGGCGTCTGGCTGAGAGCCGGCCGCACTTGAACGATTGCGTGGCGTACGCCAACCTGGCTGGCGAGCCGGATTTTATATTCATCGTCCGGCAGGAACAGCTCGGCTAACTGCATACCTCCCTGCCCCGGCTGAACGCGGCTCGAACTGGTTGAGCCACTCATCTCTACAGCCGCTTGTGCCGCGAGAAGACCTCGACCGGGTCGTCACCGCGCGCGAATTCGGCACGCGCCACATTCTCGATACCAATGACGCGTTCGCATTCAACGAGTACTTCCATCGTCAGCTCACACGGCACCACAAGCACGCCATCGTAGTCGCCGAAGATGAAGTCACCGGGGTTCACCTGCAAGCTGTCGGTGAGTTCGCCTTTAACGAGCACCGGCACCATATAGTCGATCATCTGCCAGCGTCCAAACGCCTCAATCGGCGTGCGGTAACGGGCAAAAACGGGGAAGCCCATATCCACCAACATCGCCGTATCGCGGACGCCGCCGTCCACCAGCGCGCCCACCGCGCCGTGCGCCGCCGCGGTGGTCGCGCTCAACTCGCCGTAGAGCGCCACATGGAACTGGGTTCCACCGTCACGGACTTCGATGCACGGACCGCGCATCTGGTTGATCATTTCCAACCGCTTGTAGCGCAGGCTCTCATCACGGGCGGTGGACGTTGTGCCCTTTACTGTGAAAGCCGGCCCAGCTAATTTCATACCTGCCCCAAGAGGCGCGATTTCATGCGAGACCACTTGGTTTGGATAACCAAGGTGCTCCAGCACATCAAAAACGACTCCTCCGTACAGGCGCTGGTATCTTTCGCGCACTTGCGTCATCTCTTCGGTGTTCCAGACAGGTTGTCTTTCCATAGGTATTCTCATTCGGTCCCGCATCTAAGAGCGGAGCAGCAAGCCTCCGTCTACATAAAGCGTTGTACCCGTGACATAGTCCGACTCAGCGGAAACCAGATAGACCGCCGCGCCGCAAACATCGTTCACATCGCCAATCCGTCCGCACGGGATCAGGCCGGCAAGTTGGCGTTCGAAGGCCGGCTCAGCCAGCACTTCGCGATTCATGTCGGTGAGAATTGCGCCAGGCGCCAGCGCGTTCACCTGAATGCCGTTTTCAGCTAGTTCCAGCGCAAGGCAGCGCGTCATCATCCTCATACCGCCCTTGGTGATCGAATAAATTGAATTATTGCGATGCGGGCTGTGGTCATGAACGCTGGAAATGTTCAGAATTTTTCCGCCGCCGGTTTGCATCATGGAGCGTGCGGCTTTCTGACTGAGAAAATAAGCGCCTTTCAGGTTAACACCAAATGCCGTGTCCCATATTTGCGGAGTCGCGCTGAGAAATGGCTCGCGAATTTCGATGCCGGCGTTGTTAATCAGTATGTCCAGACGGCCGTAGGCTTCGACGGCCGCGTCGACCAGACGGCCGTGTGTTGCAAGATCGGCAACGTCCGCCTGGACAGCCAATGCGCGTCCACCAGACTCTAGAATTGACCGTACAACCTCTTCAGCCGCTTCAGCCGAACGGGAGTAGTTGACCACGACAGCGCATTCTTCGCGAGCGCAGGCGCGGGCCAGCGCTGCCCCAATGCCCCGCCCGGCGCCCGTGATAATGGCCACCTTGCCGGTTAAGCGCATGTTGCCGATTCTCCTTGACCAAGCAACGACTGCCGCATGAGCGCGGCGTCACGACGGAACCAGAACAGACAGGCCGCCAATATCAGCAGTCCGGCCAGGACGTAGAAAACGGCTGTCGACGCCAGCGCCGCACCGAGTGTGATATGCCGCGTCAGCCACCCGACCACCAGCGGCGCCATGCCGGCTCCGATCCACGGCACGCACAGCATCATGCCCGTGGCCGTTGCGCGGCTTTCCGGCGGGACCACCTCATAGAGCGAAGCGAACAGATTCGAATCGTACAGGCCACGAAACAGCCCGAACAGCCCAAGCGAGGCATACACCACCGGCGTGGAATCTGACCAACCGAGCAGAAAGATGAAAGGTGCGCCGCCCAGCAGGCCGATGAGTTGGATCAGTGGCCGGCCGAGCACGGTGCGAGACGACCACCGGTCCGCCACGCGGCCCCCGGCCAGCACACCGGCCGCCGCACCGACGTGGTGCCAGAAGGTGGCGTGGAAGCCGGCCGCGGCGAGACTCAGATCAAACTTCCGGTAGAGCAGCGTCGGCATCCAAGTGAGGTAGGCCGCATCCACCAGCTTGAAGCCCATGAACGCGCCCATCAGAGCGAGCGCCGTTGGCCGGCGGAATGAGTCTGCGACGCGGGCCCGCCAGTCGGGCGCCACCGTGGCGGCGGGCGTGACCAGCGCCGCGCGATCGGCAAACCCACGCACCGGCTCCCGAAGCGTCTTCCATACCACCACGGTCAACACTAAGCCAGCCGCGCCAAATGCCAGAAACGCAGTGCGCCAGCCGTACTGTTGGCCGACATAGCCCGCCAAGGCGCCGCTGGCGACGATGCCGAAGTAGACGCTGGTCTGGTGGATCCCCATGGCCAGCGCTCGAGTGCCGCCGCCGTGATAGTCACTAATGATCGAATTGGCAGCCGGATAATAGAACGCTTCGGCGCCGCCGGTCAGCGCGCGGAAAACGACCAACATCACTAGCCCTCCGGCCAGCGCCGAGCACGCCGTCGCCATGCTCCAGGTAAGCAACGCCAATGCGATGATCTTCCTTCGGCTGAAGACGTCGCCCAAACCGCCCGCTACCGGCACGAGCAGCGCATAAACCCAGAAGAACGACGAACCGAGCAGGCCCAACTGCACATCGCTCAATGCCAGTTCGCCCTTGACCAGCGGAAACACGCTGAACAACACCTGCCGGTCGGCCTGATTGAAAAAATACGCCAGCCAGAACAGGGCCAGGATCAGCCACTTGTATCGGTCCGTCGTTCGAGTCATGGCTGCTTCAGCGCGCTGCACCTAACTTCACCGTCCTGATCTGGTAGGGCTGCACCGCCATCACACGCCGTGCGGACGCGCCGGCGCTGGCCTCTTCAAGCAGGTTCACGTCGGTCACATCATGCGTTTTTCCTAACAGCTTGACCTCGGACTCGCCGGCTTTGCCCTGCATCTCATAGACACGCAACACGAGCGCATCACTGCTGTCGGCTTTCTTGAGCGCGCTGACGACAATGTTGTCGCCACTCACCTGGCAGAGCGTATTGGACGCCGGTAGCGTCTTTGGCGACACCGTGTCCACCACGCTGACCGGCAGCAGCGAGTTATTGAAGTCGATGCCTGCTCGCCAGGAGCGCGACGCGGCCCAGTCACCGGCTGACGAGGAGAGCGAGTAGCGGAATGTGTAGGTGCCCGGCGGTGGGTAATTCAATGACCCGATCCGCTCGCCGGTGACGACGCGGGCCGACGTGAAGCGAGTGCCACGCGCCATCTGTGCGCGGATCACACCGTCAGCCAGCTTGAGCTGATAGTGATCGGTGGCAATCGTTAACCCTGCCGCTTCATCGCCGGCCCAGATCCAGTTGTGCACGTCGCGCGACTGCATCCAGGCCTGCTTGGTGATCTCGTCGCTGGCATGCGGCTCAGTGTTCGGAATGATGTTGGCCCCGGCATTCGAGCCGAAAGGCACGCCATATTGAATCCGCGCGTCCTTATTCAGCAGCGGAAAAAGCTGCTCGATCCGGACCAGCCGCGGCTCCTTCCATTCGATGGTGTTCTCCACATCAAGCCGCTTCAGTCCACGGTAAAAGATCAGCCGCTGAACCACGGGGATGTCGGAAATGGTGCCTTTGATACGCACAACTGTACGGACGGCGTTGTTTTCCTCCACCATGGTTGTGATGTTCGCGTTGGGGATGATGCGCCCGGTCAGCGGCTCGACACCAATGTAGTTGCCCCCGCGCTCTTCCTGAGCCACGATCTCCATGCCCTTCACTACGTCACGTCCCAACGCCTTGTCGAAAAGCGCGACGCTGCCGGTGGCCGTGTCAATTGTCAGCCGGTAGTACTCGGTCTCGACCACATCGCTGCCACGCGGCCGTCGCGGTTCTTTCACATCTTTGTCGGCATCACGATGGATAACAGACACGGCATCAAGCGGCTGCGGCGTGCTCGGCACCATGTAATAAGCCCGATAGCCGAGCGGCGGTACGTCTCTGGCGACAAACACAATAGCCAACGAACGCGACATATTCTCCATGTATTGCTCGACATGGAAGGGCACCTCGACGCCCTTTTCGTCCACCAGCTTCATCGCCTTTTTGTAGTCCGCAATTGCACCCGGATTCACTTCGCCATACAGCGACATATGGGCCTTGACGACGTCGGCTCTGGGCCAACTGGAGGCATTGAACACCACAATCGGATGGTTCTTGCCAGCCGGCACCTGAACCTGCTCGGCAATATTGCGCAGGCTGTCGCGCAGAATCTCGCCGCCCTCCATCTCAGCCAGATCCATGTAGGCCAGCTTGCGTTCGTCAGCGAAGAACCCGCCCTGACCGTCCTGGTTGTGATCCATCGCTTCCAGCAACTTCCGCCACAGCCTCTCCAGACGCTCGCGCGGATAATCGGCCAAGCCCATGGCGTAGTTGAGTGCAGCGAACTTCTCTGCGTTCAGCAACGCGTTAGCCGCCGGTACAATCTTCGGCCACATGTGCGGCAGAGATGAAAGCAGGTTAGGCCACGAAGACGGAATCTCACCGGATAGTTCGGCTATCTCGCCCGCATCTTTGGTGTGGCGGAAGAAGTCGCTCGGCGTCGCGACGGTCACGTGCACACCGATGTCCTCCTTGTTCAAAGCCAGGACATCTTCCACAATCTTGGACGTCGGCGCATACAGATCGCTGCCCCACGTCATATAAACGGGCAACGAGGCGTGTTCCCGCTTATCGTTGACAAATTTGAGCAGCGCACTGCGTCGGGCCTCGCCAGCCGCCGTTTCGGAGCCGAAAAATCTGGTTGCGGAGCCGTAGTGCCCGCCGCTCCAGACCAGAGCACGCGAACCGTCCGGACCGCGCCACCGGAACAACGGGTGATCGGACGGCCCCATGCGGGTCATCACCATATACGGAATGCCGGTCTGGGCAAGAATCTGTGGAAACTGAAGCGTGTAGCCCGGCAAGTCGCCCAGGTGGGCCACCTGCGGGTCGACCCCAAAATGCTCGCGCGCATAGCGCTTGCCAATGGCAATATTGCGGATCTGCGCCTCTCCGTCGGGCAGGTTCTGATAAATCGCCGCCCATTTTGGAGCGATTTCAACCCGTCCAACCTTCACGAGCTGTTTCAGCTCGCTGAGTTCACGTGTTCCGCCGTGGGTCTCCACATAATTCGCAAGGAAGTCGTTATCCTCAATCAAAAATCGAAATTCTGGTTGTTTGCGCGCCAGTTCGATGGCCTTGGCGATAATTTGATTGCCGCGCGCCAAACACTCTTCACGAGTGCCGGCCCAAAAGTAGTCCAGGTGCGAAAATGGCACTACGTAGACTTCGGCCGCTGCCCGCCCGCCCTGATTAGGGCGGACGGACGCGGCGGGCTCAGCCGCTGAAACTACGGTGAACATCAATGGAACGATAAACATGCGGCCGAGTATTCTGTGCATAGTCAGTAGCCTATACCTTACCTGTCAACTAGAAGCTGAGTTTGAGCGCCATCTGCATGATGCGCGGGTCGCCGGACGAAGCGATCTGACCGAACGTCGACGACCCGAAGCCCATGGCTGGCGTGCTGAAGCGCGTGTGATTCGCCACGTTGAATGCCTCGGCACGAAACTGAAGGCGGAAGCGATCGTTCAGCGGGATGTTTTTGAACAATGAGAGATCCACGTTGGCGGTTCCCGGCGCGCGGACGTCGGGCAATGTGCGGCTGACGTTGCCGAGCGAATAAGCCGGCGGCAGGGTGAAGGCCGAGGTATCGAACCACTTCCTGACGGTCCTGTCGGAATGCGGCAAGCGTGCACTGACGCCCGTACTGTTCGGACGCGTGCCGCCGTATGTGTTAGACGAACTGAGGGTCACGATCAGCGGCATGCCCACCTGGAACGTGGTGACGCCGTTCACCTGCCAACCACCGGCAAACAGGTTGGTGACATGGTTCCACGAATTCCCCCAGTGCTTACCCTTCCCGAACGGCAGTTCGTAGGTGTAGCTACCGACGAGGCGATGCGCAATGTCGGTCGGCACCAGGCTACGTTCATTGCGGCGGTCATACACATTCTGGTATCCGCCGTTGGTTTCGCCGTACACCGAATTGCTATCGCCGATGTTCTTTGCAAAGGTATACGCAACCAGGTAGGTCAGGCCAGACGCCAAGCGGCGCTCCACTTTGATTTGGAGTGAATGATAGTTGCTGTTCCCCGCGGAGAATACGCCAGTCACACCGGTAAACTGCGGATACGGCAGTAACAATTGCGCCTTTGAAACAGTTGAAGTCGCCAATGTGCCCAATGAAATCAAACCGTAAAACGGATTAGTCACCTGATTCTTCAGTTGCGTGCCCATCGTGTAATAGGACGGGTTCAATTGATCAACATTCCACGTACTAAAGAGCTTCAGACTGTGGCTACCGGCGTAGGCCACATCGAGCATGGTATTGCCTGGCAATTGGCGCTGAATATTGAAGTTGAATTGCTGAACGTAACCGACCCGCGAGTTGCGGTCAATGCCGCGGATGGATTGCCCGGCCAGTGTGGCCATCCCGAGCGTGTTTCCGGAAGGCTGGTTTAAGCCATCCGGGAACGGATCGCTGAGCGTCCTGTACGGCGTGATGCCAGTGTCCCGCGTGGTCACCATGCTGGTCGAGGTGCTATATCCCTGCGAGCCTACGCTGGAGCCGAGCGCGTTGATGCTGACTGGCACATAGAAAATGCCATATCCACCGCGGATGACCGTCTTTGGATCCACACTATAGGCGAAGCCGAAACGGGGTGAGAAGTTGTTGGCGTCGAGCGCTTGCTGGCGTCGTGAGTTGCCGTTGGCGCCAACAAACATCAGCCCACCGGCAAGACCGCTAATGCCGCTGCCAGATGCCAGCGGAGAGGCGGCCGAATAGTCGAACCAGTTCAACCGGTCGTAGCGCTCAGTACGCGGCGTTTCAACATCGTAGCGGAAGCCGAGGTTCAACGTAAGTTTCGAAGTCAAACGGATGTCGTCCTGAATATAGCCGGCCGCGTAGTGGCTCTGGATGGCCAACGCAGGGGTGACATTGGAGGTTCCGGATGCGGCGTAGCCGAGCAGGAACGATGCCAGGCCGGCGCCGGAATTGGTGGCCGTTGCAAACGGATTCACACCCGTGAAGCTTTGCGTGAAGCCGAAGACCAGGTCACTCTGCTGAAATTCGCTGATCCGCATCAACCGGTACTCTGCACCGAATTTGAAAGCGTGCCGTCCGGCCAGTTTGGTCACCGTACCGCGGAAGGAGTGCGTGTAATCGCCGCGCCGGATCAGGTCCATGTCGCTGGCTTGCAAGGCGCGGAAATTTGAAATGGTGATGTTCGGGAAATAACGCTGCTCGATGGCGGCATAACTGGCCGGGAAGCCAAGTTCTGTCAGCGATGTCCCCCAGCTCATGGGTTGCTTGGTGACCCACT
>CAYZIX010000044.1:0-29783 GCA_964478395.1 uncultured Candidatus Solibacter sp. | reverse complement strand
ATCAGGCCCGGACGCTGGGCAGGATGCTCGCTGAAAGCCGGCGCAAGCGCTGTTTCAACCACTGGGTAGGGGTTCGGAGCCTGGCGTGGATTGCCGCTGGTCAGCCGCCGCTGACAGCGCTGGCACCTCAGCTCAGTATCGGGATTCTCAACACCACAATAATGGCAGCGCATGCTCTGATTTCCTCCGCAAAACGGCTCAGGCGGGACTATCCCCACTGGATTCGTCTCACCTGCATCCTTCGCTCACCTGGCATCTGTTACGGCCTTCTATTGCGGCCGTTTGTTTTATCGTGCTAGGTTTGAGCCTTGGACTTACCTGTTTGTCGGGCCTGGCGTTCCGAGGCATGCGCCGGGCAGTACCGTCTCATACTAAGTATCATAAGATCAGCCGTTTGTCACGCGGTTTTCAAGTCAATGCCGAATCTCATCGCACGGCGTCTCATCAGTCTGGTGGCCGTGGCCACTGTTTTTTCTCTCCTGAACGCTCAGCAATACACTCCCCCATTGCCCTCAGTCCAGCAATCGGCGCCGGCAGCGAAGGCTCAGGCCGCGCCTAAGATTCCTCATCCAAACGCCCCGCCAACCGGCGAAAGTTTCATGCGCGCCACTGTGCAGGACTGCTTCGGCTCAAAATGCCACCTATCCGGCAAGGCGGAGGTCGAAACCGACAAGATTCTCCTACAGGGCGATGAGATCGACTATGACCGCGACACCGGACTATGCGAGGTGCGCGGTAACGCTCATCTGACAGCTTATGTAACAGGTGAACAACTCTGGGCCGAGCGTATCGACTACAACGTCAAAATCGCAACCGGCACCTTCTACGCCGTGCGAGGCTCGGCCTATGGCAAGATTGAGCACCGGCCCGGCGTCCTCACCACCGGCAATCCCTTCCTGTTCAAGGCTGACTGGGCCGAGCGTATGCGCGACCGCTACGTGCTGCATAAGGCTGTACTAACCAACTGTGAAGAGCACGACCCCTGGTGGACGCTGCAAGCTCCGTTAATCGACCTGATTCCGCACGACCGTGCGCTGGCCTATCGCGCCAAGCTGAAGCTGCGAGGCGTGCCATTGCTTTATGCGCCGGTGCTGTATAAAGACCTCTCCGACGGCGCCCGTAAGAGCGGTTTTCTCACGCCCAGCATCGGCCATAGTTCACGGCGCGGATTCATGATCGGAGCGGGCTACTACTGGGCCATCAATCGTAGCTACGACCTGATGTACCGGCCGCAGTACTTCACCACGCGCGGCTTGGCTCACACCATTGACTTTCGCGGTAAGCCTACACAGAATTCCGATTTCAATGCCTATATATACGGTGTCAACGATAAGGGAGAACTGCAGAAAGACGGAACCCGCATCAAGCAGGGTGGCTTCATCGCTAACATTCAGGGACGCGTCCAGTTGCCGAAGGGGTTCTATGCCCGCACATCGATCAACTACCTGAGTAATTTTGCCTTCCGCCAAGCCTTCACGGAAAGCTTTAACGAAGCCCTCGTATCAGAAGCAAATAGTATCGGTTACGTCTCGCGGGACTGGTCGACATTTCACTTCAATACCGTGTTCACGCGCCAGGAAAACTTCCAGAGTTCCACCAAGGGCGATACCATTCTGGTTCGCAAGCTGCCGCAGTTTGAGTTCGACAGCCGCGACCGCGAAATCAGCACCAAAGTGCTGCCCGTGTGGGTTTCCTGGTCGTCCAGTGCCGGGCTGTTGAAGCGCTCGCAACCACTGTTTCAGACGCGCAACTTTATGGAGCGGTTCGACGTCGAGCCGCGCATCGGCACGGCCTTGCGATGGAAGGATATTGCCCTTATCCCATCATTCTCATTCCGCGACACTTATTACGGTTCGTCGTTCGCCACCAACCCTGACGGTACGCCGGGCACGGTGATCGGGGGAACCGATCTGAACCGTTTCACCCGCCAGTTCGCGGCAGATCTTGTGCTGCCATCGCTGGTGCGCGTGTTTGATGCGCCCACCTGGATGGGGCGTAAGGTGAAGCATTCGATCGAGCCACGCGTGTCCTACAAACTGGTGGATGGCGTGGCCCGCCGCCGGTCTAGAGACGCCAGCCTGGGCGAGACACCAGGCACCCTGATCAAAGACAACAACGGACCCTCTGACTATGTGCGCATTATCCGGTTTGACGAAACCGAGCTGTTGTCCAATACCAGCGAGGTGGAGATCTCGCTGGCTAACCGCTTGTGGACGAAGGATAAAAATGGCCAAGTGCGCGACTGGCTGAGTTGGGAGGTGCGGCAGCGGCGCTTTTTCGACCCAACGTTCGGCGGCGCTGTGGCCAGTGGCCGCCGTAACGTGTTGGCAAGTTCGGCGGAGTTGACCGCCTATGCCTTCATCGATCAGGCTCGCAACTACTCGCCGGTGGTCAACACGCTGCGCGCGCAGCCGCTGGAGCGCTTCGGATTCGAGTGGCGTGGCGACTACGACCCGTTGCGCGGCCGCTTTACCAACTCCAGCGTTACGGCTGATGCCCGTTTCACCGATGCCTGGGTGACATTCGGCCACAACAAAGTGAGTTGTGTGCCACTGGTGTCTCTGGATCCCTCTCAGCGCGAAACTTTCTGCGCCAGTGCGCCATCGGGCCAGTTGCTGGCGCCGGCGTCGAACCAATTGCGCGGCACCATCGGCTGGGGCGGGGAAAGCCGCCGCGGGTGGAATATGGGCATGAACGCGGTGTACGACTATTCCAGCGGCATCCTGCAATACGCCAACACGCAGCTCACCTATAACACCAGTTGCTGTGCCTTCAGCGGCCAGTTCCGGCGCTTCAACTTCGGTACTCGAAACGAAAACCAGTACCGTATTGCACTGGTCATCGCCAACATCGGCAGTTTCGGTACGTTGAAGCGGCAGGACCGGCTATTCTAATGTGGTGAATCGTCAACCAGGCTGGTGAGCCGCTCGTCAACCGTCTCGATGCGCGCGCACAGGCGGTTGTAGGCGATTTCCAGTTGACGTACCTGGTCGGCCAGATGCAGGCTGGCCAGCACGGCCACGCGCGTTGCATCCGTACCCGGAGATCGGGCAGAAATCTGATTCATTAGCGCGTCAACGGCTTCGGCCAGGGCTTCGGTCTCACCGGGCGCGCCAGAGCTCCGCAGCGTGTAGGGCTGCTGGAAAATGGTCACACGAACCAGTTTCTTTTCGGTAGCGGCGGCATCCACGCTCGTTGCCCTCCGCCTAACCTTCAGTGAGCAGGTCCATCTGCTCCACCTGGTTCAACAGCGACTTGATTCTTGTCGCCGCCTGTTTCTGGCGTGAACGCAGGCCTTCCAATTCATCGCGCATCTGTGCCGCCTCTTCGGTGGCCGAGCGCGCCTGGGCCTGCGCGGCGTCACGCGCCGCGGCAGCTTCGCGGAGCTGGCCTTCCAGCTCCGCGTTACGCCGTTTCAAACCGGAGATGATTTCAGAGATCGCCTCAAGGCGCCGTTCCAACCGTCCTAGAGCGTCTTCTTCGTCTTCCCGGATGGCTTGCATGGGATGCCTCCCGCTTACTGTCAGGCTATGGCTGCTTTGGCTTTTCCAACCAGCGTGGCAAAAGATTCAGGCTCGTTCGCCGCAAGATCCGCCAGCATCTTGCGGTTCAAATCGATGCCCGCCTTCTTCAGCGCGCCGATGAACTTCGAATAGCTGATGCCATTCAGGCGGCATCCGGCGTTAATCCGAAGAATGAACAGAGAGCGGTATTCGCGCTTCTTGCGGCGGCGCCCGACGTAGCCGTAACGCAGTGCCTTTTCAACGGCCTCCTGCGCAGCACGGTACAGCTTGCTCTTGGTAAGGAAATAGCCCTGTGCGAGCTTGAGTGTTTTCCGCCGGCTATCGCGGCGGTTGGTTGATCGTCTTACTCTCGGCACGTTTAACTCCTGCTTGATTCAGTTCAATGCCCACCGGTCTTGTTCCGGCGGGGCAGAGGGTGGCGGCACGGGCACATGCCATTGGCTCCGGACGCGCACACCCGCGTTTCAGCCCTTAACTAGTAGGGCAGCATCTCCAGCAACTTGGCCTGGTCGGTCTTGTCGGCGACCACGGTCTTGTGGAGGTTGCGTTTGCGTGAACGCGTTTTCGAGGTCAGAATGTGACGCGCAAACGCATGTGCGCGAACCACTTTCCCGGTTCCTGTCTTCTTGAACCGCTTTGCCGCGCCACGGTGGGTTTTCAGCTTCAGCTTGGCCATGTAATGTAGGTCCTAAGTGAGTCGACACACACCCGCCACTTACGGCGGGGGAAGTCGCTTTGCTCAGTATAACATGCGGGATTGGCGCGCTATTTGATGTCGTCGATTATCAATGTGGTGGCGGCCGAAAAGCGTTTGTAGCCGGAATAGGTCTGCTCGGTCTGGAACTGCGCCGCCACACCGCCGCGCCGGCCCCGTCCCTCCGCGGTGACGTGACCCGTCAGCCACACTCCGTCTACCAGCATGTTCTCGTATGTAGTCCGGGCGCCTGCATCCCAGCCGCCGAAGGCGAACATCTGCCGCGCTTCGACGCGGACAGGAAAGAGCGTCTCCTGGTCAATGGCATAGCGGAATGCCTGGGCTAAGCTCCATTGCGAGCGCCGCTTGGGCTTTGGCGCGCCACGCCGCGCGTGTGTCTCCACAATCCAGCAGCGCCGTCCGGCTACGGTTTCCTCACCAGCCAGCGTCAGTTCATGGTAGCGGAGCACCAGCGTTGCATCGAAACGGTAGCGCTGCTCTTCAGCGGCGAAATAGCGCCGCCGCCGTTCCTCCATCGGAGTCTTCCGCCGGTAGAGTTCCACCTCACGGTAGCGTTTGTCTTCCGCCTTTTGCTCGTCCTCGGTAAGAGGTTCGCCGTCCACGGAAACCAGGCGGTGATAGGGCTCCCCTTCGAGAATCGACACCTCGTAACCGTTGCGGCGTTCTACGCGCGCGCGGCCGTCGTTGCGCGTTTCGGTGTAGCGGATTTCTTCGTGGTAGACAAAACGGGCGGCCAGGCGGCGGTTCACCTGTTCGGCGCGCGTCATGCGCTCCATCAGTTCGCGCGCGCTTTCGCCGTAGACGGGCGCCAGCGTGAGTGCGGCGAGCGCTATTGCCGGTCCTGATATTCTTCGAGCCACGCCATTTGGATCGCTTCGAGCTTCTTCTCGTTCGACGCCTGCGCATCGTCCGTAAAGCCTTCCAGCCCTACCACCATCTTGTGCAGGTCTGTGTAGCGCACTGTCAGCGGATCGGTGTCCGGATAGCTTTCAGCCAGTGCGATGCCGATGTCTTCGAAATCGTTCCAGCCCATGGTTACTCGATCCTCGTCCCTTTCAACGCCACGCGCACCGCCGCGTTCATCATCCGCTCGGCCAGCTTGCGTGTCGATGCGTCCAGTTTCTCGATGGCGTTGCGGATCAGGCGGTGATCGTCGCCATGATAGACCAGATGGAGTTCGTTGAGCGCGCGATTCACCGTCTCGCGTTCCTCGTCCTTCAGCGACAGCCACGCCGCGTCGGCGCGCGCCTTATCCACAGCCGCCAGAATGTTGTCGGCCTCCACGCGCGCTTCGCGCACCTGCCGGGCGCGGAAATCCTCTTCGGCCCGTTCGAAGCTCTCCTGGACCAGCGCCTCCACCTGTTCGTCGGTTAAGCCGTAGCTCGGTTTGACTTCGACGCTCTGCTCCAGGCCGGAGCGCAGGTCGTGCGCCGTCACGCTCAAAATGCCGTTGGCGTCGATCAGGAAGCGGACCTCGATGCGCGGCATACCGGCCGGCAGCGGGTCGATGCCCCGCAGATCGAAGCGCGCCAGCGACCGGCAATCCTTCACCAGTTCGCGCTCACCCTGCACAACGTGAATCAACACATTCTGCTGGCCATCGACGCTGGTGGTGAACACCTCGGTGGCCGACGCAGGAATTGTCGAATTGCGGTGGATCAGCTTCGTCACCACGCCGCCTATCGTCTCAATGCCAAGCGACAGCGGTGTGACGTCCAGCAGCAGGTGGTCCGAGACGTCACCGGCCAGAATTCCGGCCTGCACGGCCGCGCCCAGCGCCACCACCTCGTCTGGGTTCAGCTCAGTGTGCGGCTTCGAGCGGAACAGCGCCTCCACCGTCTGCCGCACCAGCGGAATGCGCGTGGAGCCGCCCACCATCACCACTTCATCGATCTTCGCTGCGTCCAGTCCGGCATCGCGCATCGCCTGCCGGCAAGGGCCCAGCGTGCGGTCGATAATATCTTTGATCAGCCCTTCAAACTGCGCGCGCGTGATGGCCCGGCGGTACGTCCGGCCGGCGTAGTCCACCTCGATTGCGGTTTCCAGAGCGAAACTCAGCCGTTCCTTGGCGTCGATCACCGCCCGGCGCAACGTCTGCACCGCAGCGCCGTCGCCCGACACATCTTCGCCCCATTCCGTTGCGACGTCTTCCAGCGCGATGGCTAGCAGGCGATTGTCGATATCATCGCCGCCCAGGTGCGTGTCGCCGTTGGTGGCCAGCACCTCGAAGATGCCATCTTGCAGGCGCAGTATCGAGATGTCGAACGTGCCACCACCCAGGTCATAGACCGCGACAACGCCTTCCTTGCGCTTGTCCAGCCCATAAGCCAGTGATGCGGCCGTCGGCTCATTCACCAGCCGCAATACTTCCAGCCCGGCAATGCGGCCTGCATCTTTCGTGGCCTGGCGCTGAGCGTCGTTGAAGTAGGCTGGGACGGTGACCACCGCCTGGGTGACTTCTTCGCCGAGGTCAGCCTCGGCGCGGCGTTTCAGCTCACGCAGAATTTCGGCCGAGATTTCGGGCGGCGTGAATGTGCGTTCGCCCAGCTTCAGACGGATGACGGCCTCGCTGCCCTCGGCGATATGGAACGGGAAGAGTTTCAGCTCCTCGCGTACGTCGCCAACGCCGCGCCCCATCAGGCGTTTGACGGAATAGACGGTGCGCGACGGGCGCTCAATCAGCATCCGCCGCGCGGCCTCGCCCACCGTGAAGGTGCCGTTGTCGTTCAGGCTGACAATGCTCGGGACCAGATTCGAGCCGCCGGCGCCGGCGATGACGCGCGGCCGGCCCAGGTCCAACGCCGCCACCAGTGAGTTGGTCGTGCCCAGGTCGATGCCGACAATCCGCTTTTGTGTCGCGGCAGAGAAATCGATTTGAAAGGTGCTCATCTTCGCGCTCCGCGCGCCACTTACGCGTTGCGCGCGCTCAACTGCTTATCTACTTCATTCACCAGGTTCCGGATATAGCGCCGGCGGTGCAGCGCCGCACGGATGCGCAGCAGCGCCGCGCGCCGGCCATCGGACGTGGCGGCCAGATCGTGGCCCTTGAACAGTCCGCTCAGCTCGGTGTCGATCGCACCTTGCATCTCGACGAAGTTGGACCGCATGCGGTCCAGTTCGCCGGCTACGCTTGTGTCGCCGCTCTTCAGTTCGTCCAGCGCCATGTTCAGCTCGAAGACCTCTTCGAGCAACTCCGGCGGGACGTCCTGGCCATGATCGCCGGGCGATTCAATACCGGTCTCTTTCAGCACGTACTCCGCGCGCTCAATCGGGTCGCGCAGCACGCGATAGGCGTCGTTCAGAATCGAACTGGCCTCCAGCGAGTAGCGCCGCTCCTGTTCGCTGCGCCGTGTGTAGCGGTCCGGATGCAACAACCGGCTCAGCGAATAGAAGCGGCTCTGCAACTCCTTCGTGTCCAGCGCCAGCGCCGGTTTTAGACCGAAAAACTCAAAGTAATTCGGCGTCGGTGCCTGCAACGTATTGCAGTAGCGGCAAAACAGCGAGCCGGCCTCGGCCGAGCCGCAACGCCAACAGTTATGATCGTGCGCCATCAGGCTGTGAACGAGCTTCCGCAGCCGCAACTCTTCGTCGCGTTCGGATTGTCGAAGGCGAAGCCGGACTGCATCAGCGACTCCTTGTAATCTAGCGTCGAACCATCCAGGTAAAGCATGCTCTTCGGGTCGACGAAAACGCGCACTCCGTCGAACTCGAAAACATGGTCCGTTGGCCGCGCCTGCGGCTCGAAGCGGAACTGGTAGCTCATGCCAGAGCAGCCGCCGCCGAGCACACCCAGCCGCAATCCGCCTGAAACGCCCTGTTTGGCGAAAGCCTCGCGGATCTTCTGCGCCGCCTTGGGCGTCAATTGTATGCCTGTCATTTCACTACCGCCTCACAGCTTACGCCGGCTGGCCGGCCGGCGCGGCCTTCTTCTTGTAATCCTCAATCGCTGCCTTGATGGCGTCCTCCGCCAGCACCGAACAGTGGATCTTCACCGGCGGCAGGCTCAGTTCGCTGACAATCTGCGTGTTCTTGATTTCCAGCGCCTGGTCCACCGTGCGGCCCTTCAACATTTCAGTGGCCAGTGAGCTGGACGCAATCGCCGAACCGCAGCCGAACGTTTTGAACCGCGCGTCTTCAATGACGCCTGTTTCCGGGTTCACCTTGATTTGCAGCTTCATCACGTCGCCGCACTCAGGCGCCCCGACCAGTCCTGTACCCACCGCGGGGTCCTGTTTGTCCAGGCTGCCCACGTTACGCGGGTTGTTGTAGTGATCGAGAACTTTGTCGCTATATGCCATGTCGCCTCCGAATCCTTAGTGTGCCGACCACTCCACCTTCTTCAGATCCACGCCCTCTTTCGCCATCTCGTAGAGCGGCGAAAGTTCGCGCAGCTTGCGCACCACTTCCACTACCTTTGCGGCCGTATAGTCAATCTCTTCTTCCGTGGTGAAACGCCCCAGCCCAAAGCGGATGGAGGAGTGCGCCAGTTCATCGCCCGCGCCCATCGCCTTCAGCACGTAACTCGGCTCCAGCGTGGCGGACGTGCAGGCCGAGCCCGACGACACGGCAATGTCGTTGATCCCCATCAGCAGGCTTTCGCCCTCTACGTACGCAAAGCTGATGTTCAGGTTGTGCGGCACGCGGTGATCCATGCTGCCGTTGATGTAGACCTCGTCCAATTCGCGCAGCAGGTAATCCTTCAGCTTGTCGCGCAACCGGCCCAGGCGCACCGCTTCTTCGGCCATCTCCGCCTGGCACAGCTCGCACGCTTTGCCGAGCCCGACAATGCCCGGTACATTCAGCGTGCCGGACCGCATACCGCGTTCGTGACCGCCGCCGTCCATCTGCGCGGTAAGCTGCACGCGCGGCGACTTGCGGCGCACGTAGAGCGCGCCCACGCCCTTCGGCCCGTACATCTTGTGGCCGCTGATGCTCATCAGATCGATGTGGTCAGCGTCCACGTTCACCGGAATCTTGCCGACGGCCTGGGTTGCGTCGGTGTGGAACAACACGCCGCGTTCATGGCATAGCTTGCCGATCGCCGGGATGTCCTGGACGACGCCTGTTTCGTTGTTCACGTACATCACGCTCACCAGCACAGTCTGGTCCGTGATAGACGACGCCAGCAGATCCAGATCAACTAAACCGTCGGTCCTCAACGGCAGATAAGTGACGCGCGCGCCACGTTTCTCCAGCCGCTTACAGGTGTCAAGCACGGCCTTGTGTTCGGTGGCGGCCGTGATGATGTGATTCCCTTTGGACTCGTACATCTCCCAGACGCCCTTAATGGCTAAGTTGTCGGACTCAGTGGCGCCGCTTGTGAAGACGATCTCCTTCGCCGTTGCGCCGACCAGTGCCGCCACCTGCTTACGTGCCATCTCCACGGCCGCCTCGGCCGCCCAGCCGAAACTGTGATTGCGGCTGGCCGCGTTGCCAAACTGGTCGCGGAAAAAGGGAAGCATCGCGTCGAGCACTCGCCCGTCGAGCGGCGTCGTAGCGTGATTGTCCAGATAGATCGGTAGCTTAACCATTGACTATCCTCTTGTTCTCGTCTCGAGCAGCGGCACCAGCGGCTGCTCCTCGCCATCCTCGGCCAAGTCGGCTATTGTGATGCCCGCCAGCAGCGCCTGGATGCCTTCGTGTACGCGGCGCAGCGGCTCACGCACTGTGCACTGGCTGCTCAGTCCGCACTCCTTACCCGCGCTGAAACAATGCGCCAGCAGCACTGGGCCGTCAATCGCGCGTATCACTTCCAACGCCGTAATAGCTGATGCCGGGCGCGCTAGGCGGTAGCCTCCGTTGGTGCCCTGCTCGGAGACCAAAAAACCTTGCCGGGCCAACCGCTGCAATACTTTGGCCAGAATCGGCACCGGGATATGATAAGCCTCAGCCACCTCTTTGGCGCTCGCCGGGCGGTCGCCCGACTCGGTTGCCATGTAGCGCAGGCTGATCAACCCGTAGTCGGCCTTTTTGGTGAGCTTCAGCATCGCTGTTCGTATCTAAGACTGAATCAGTCCTGATTTGAAATTAGCACCATGGCAAGCCTGCGTCAACTATCCCGGGCCGCATCTGCCACGGGAGGCTTTCTGGCGGTGAAAATACAGGAGGACGGCCTGCAACTCGGCCGTGATAAACTGGCGTTCTGTCGATACACCTTTCAGGTAGCTGATGATTCGCATTTTTCGTGTCTCCTTGCCTGTGTCGGTACTGGCGCTGCTGGTATCGGAGACGCTGCTTGTCTTCGGCTGTTATCTGGCTGCTTATGCGCTGCTCAACAATGACTTAGTCGATGTTTACTATCTGTACGAGGGGGGTACGGCGCGGACGTTAGTCGTTGTCGCTAGTGTGCTGGCCGGCGTCTATTTAAACGACCTCTATTCACATCTCCGCGTGATGTCGCGGTTACGGCTGGTGCAGCAGTTTTGCTTGGTATTCGGCGCGGCTTTTCTGGTGCAGGCCCTGCTCGGCTACATTCGTCCGGATCTGATTCTGGGGCGTGGGCAGATGGTGCTTGGCAGCGCCATGGCGCTGCTGGCGTTGCCTTCCTGGCGAATGTTGTTTGATGTCCTGTTGTTCCGGGTGCTGAACGCGCAGCGCGTACTGTTTCTCGGAGCCAGTCCGTTAGTCCAATCCATCGCGGACGAGTTCGGCCGGAAGCCGCAATTGGCCATGGTGGGGGTTGGATATCTGTCGGCGCAGGAACTCAGCGAGCCATGTCCTCGTATGGGGCCTTGGCTGGGCGGATTAGAGCGGCTGACCGAGGTCTACCAGGAATTGAAGCCCAACCTGGTTGTGGTGGGTTTCGAAGAGCGCCGTGGTCAGATGCCGGTGCCGGAATTACTGGCGCTTCGGTTGGGCGGCGCCAATATCGAAGAGGCTGCGGCGTTGTATGAGCGCGCCACGTGGCGTGTCAGCGTACGGGCGTTGCGGCCGTCAAACCTGATTTTCTCTGCTGAACTGGGTCCCAATCCGCGTGATTTCGCGTTGCAGCGTGTCTATTCGTTTCTGATCGCCTTGATCGGATGCGTGCTGGCCGTGCCTCTGTTTCTGCTGGTGTGGCTGGCTGTGCGGCTCAGTTCGCCTGGCCCGGCGATTTATTCCCAGGCGCGGGTTGGATTTCGCGGACGCGTTTTCAAGGTGCTTAAGTTCCGTTCGATGTATGTCGATGCGGAGGCCCGCACCGGTGCGGTTTGGGCTTCCAAGAATGATCCGCGCATTACGCCAGTTGGCCGCTGGTTGCGCAAACTGCGCCTGGATGAGCTGCCGCAACTGGTTAATGTCCTGAAGGGCGATATGGCCATCGTTGGTCCGCGTCCGGAGCGCCCGGAATTCGTCAAGGTTCTGGCGGCGCAAATTCCGTTCTATGGCCAGCGTCACACGGTGCTGCCGGGCATCACCGGTTGGGCTCAGATCAATCACAAGTATGGTGACACGATTGAGGACACGATCTCGAAGCTGGAATACGATCTCTATTACCTCAAGAACCTCAGCTTCTCGCTTGACGTCTACATCATCTTTCACACTGCGAAGGTGATGCTGTTGAGCCGTGGTTCGCAGTAGAATGGTGTTGTCCCTCGAGCGGGAGTAACTCAAGGGTAGAGTCACAGCCTTCCAAGCTGTTGGTTGCGGGTTCGAGTCCCGTCTCCCGCTCCATCCGCACTGCACCAGCTGAATCCCCCCCAGGTTGTATAAACTTGCATCAGACACCGGAAGGAGTTCTATGTCTTTGAACGATCATATGCCTCGACGCGATTTTCTTAAGACTACCAGTACAGCATTGGCCGCCGCGCCCGCAGTGCTCTCGGCCAAGGGGCCGAATGACAAGCTTGGCGTGGCCGTTATTGGAGTTGGCACACGCGGCTTCTATCTAATGCAGCAGTTCCAGCACGTCCCCGGAGTGGACGTGCGAGTGATCTGCGACCTGTATGACGGGCACCTGAAACGCGCGAAGGAATTCGCTGTCAACACACACGCCGTCTATACGAAGGACTCCGACAAGGCGATACTTAGCCCCGACGTGGACGCCGTCGTGATTGCCACCCCCGAGTTCTGGCACTATCCAATGGTGATGGCCGCCGCACGGGCGAAGAAGGATATCTATGTTGAGAAGGCATGGTGTACCTCCATTGCTCAGGCGAAGGAGATGCGCAAGCTCATCAAGCAAAACGGCGTGGTGATGCAGCTGGGGCACAACCGTAACTCGGACCCCACCTACCACAAGGCCCTCGAATTCATTGCCCAGGGCAAGGTGAAGCCGATCAACGTGATCCGCATGATCATCGATCGCACCGACTCGATGCCTCAGTGGAAGTTTTACGGCGACTACTACAACCACACGCTGCCGTCCGACGCCTCACCGGAAACCATCGACTGGGAGCGCTTTACCGCGGGCGTCAAGAAGCGTCCGTTCGACGCCGAGCGCTTCTTCCGTTGGCGCAACTGGTGGGAGTACTCGTCGGGTATCGCCGGCGATCTGATGACGCACCTCTGGGATTCGGCCAATTTCATGCTGAATATGGGAATTCCGGAAAGCTGCATGACCCAGGGCGGTCTGTATTTCTGGAAAAAAGACCAGGAAGTGCCCGATACCTGGAACGCCATTTTCGACTATCCGAAGCAGGACCTGGTCATGACGTTCGGCTCGAACTTCCAGAGCAAGCACGACGGCGACATCGTGCAACTGCTGGGCCGCGAAGGCACCATCGAGGTGGCGCGCGATTACATGCGCTACTACGAAGCTGAGTGGAAGCCCAACGCCAAGACCGAGGCTGCGTATACCTTCAAGAAGGGTGACCTGGAAGTTACCAGCCACTGGCAGGACTTTGTCGATGCGGTCCACAAGCGCTCCATGCCGCGCTGCAACGTGGATCACGCCTTCCAGGAAGTCGCCACGCTGTGCATGTCTCTGGCGGCCTACAAGCAGGAGCGCAAGGTGCGCTGGGATCCGATCAAGGAAGAGATCGTTTAGCGCCAACGCCTGGTTTCAGACTGAGGGCCCCGTGGCCCTCAGTCTGCGTGAAAAACTTCCTCCATATCGGCCCACCACTCGCCCTCTTTGCGCGTTTCTAGCGGCGCCTGCATCGGCATCATGACCTTCCACCATTCCTGTGTCGTCGGGTCTGCCGCCATTTTCGCCATATCCGCTTCAAAATTATCCCCTATATATTCGAAATAACTGAACAGCGTGTGGTCTTTCAGATAGATCGAATAATTGCGGATATTGCATTGGCGGATCATATCGAGCACTGCGGGCCAGACGGCCGCGTGATGCTGCTTGTAGCGCGCCTCGTCTTCCGGCTTCACGCCGATCACCATTCCATAACGCGTCATCCCGTCTCCTTGTGCTTTCAACGCTGCTCTGATTGCGCGCGGATCATCCGGCCCACTGCGCGCAGGGTCCGGACGTCCACGTCGCGCAGTCTGCCGCGATAATCGGGGCCGATATCCAGCGAGAAGATATTGCCGTAGCGCGCCGCGCCAAGATAGTCCTGATAGATCTTTTCGGCCGGATGCACCAGTTGGTCGTGCTCCGGCAGCGAGTAGAACCATATCGCTCCGCCCTTGTGCGCGGGCAAGATCGGGTAAGTGAACTCGGCTAGTTGGTAATTCCGCGATGGCGTATCGCGCATGTGCGGTCCGGCCGCACGATGATCGTCCAACGGACCGGGCCGGCCCATCTCGCCGAGGCGTATGTCGGCTCCCGCCTGGTCGCCGTGATTGAATCCGACGAAACAGCCCGGCTGAAGCGATTTGACGAATCGGATCGTCTCTTGATGGCTCAGCCCGCCGTCGCCCGCGGCGTGGTCGAACCAGATGTATTCGATGGGGCCGTAACCGGTGAGCAACTCCCTCAGTTGGGCCTTCTTCATCTCTGGATTCGATCCGCCCATGCCCGGCTTGCCGTCCTCTGCTCCGGGCCATGTCCAGTCGCCCTCTGAGAAATACACGGCCAGATGAATGCCATTGCGGTCGCATGCTTTTCGAAGTTCGGCCAGCAAGTCGCGCCTAAGCGGGGCCTTGGTTACCTTGCGATCGGTGGTCTTCGTATCCCAAAGACAGAAGCCGTCGTGGTGTTTGGCGACGAATAGGATATAGCCCATCCCCGCTTCCCTGGCGGTCCGGGCCCACTGTTCGACATCCACCTCCGTGGCGCGGAAGAACGAGACGTCCTTCACGCCGGGAGTCCATTCGGTGCCGGAGAATGTACTGAACGACCAGCAGATGAACATGCCGAATCGCAGTTGTTTCAGCTCTTCGGCCCGGTCATCGGCCCGCAACACGCATGCGATAGCCAACCCAAGCACCGCCGCGGCGCGCCATGCTCTTCTCATCTCAGCTCCATGCGCCTACGCATCTGCGCTACGCGCTACGCGCTCTCCAGGAAACGTACTGCCGCCCGCGCCGCCTCGGCGGTCTCGGCGTCCTTGTCCTTCTGGAGCTTCTTGATCGGTCCCAGCGCCTTCGCCGTGCGCCGTGTGGCCAGCGACGTGATCACACCGACGCGCGTGCGTCCGCGCAGCTTCTTCATCGCGTTCAACAGCGCTTTGTCGACGCTTGCATCCGCAATTGGCTCCATCCCGTAACGGGCGTAGTGGCCCAGTTTGGCATCGTCCAGCAGCGCCGCCAGCGCCGGCACGCACGCCGCCGTGCCCACCACCGCCAATCGCTGGCAGGCCTTGCCGCGCGCGAAAATGGGCGCCTGCGCGTCTTTCACAATTGCGATCAAACCGGCCTCGTCCAACGCGAAGATCGCTTCTGCGGTTTCAGGAATTGTATTCATGGCTGGTTGCTCCTAATACAGCCGCCAGGGCTCACGGATGGCCCGCGATCTCATGCGGTTGGCCTCGTTATCATTGGCGAACTCTTCCTTCACCGGATCGAATGTCAGCTTTCGCCCCAATTGCCAGGCAATATACGCCGCATGGCAGGCGATGTGGCCTTGTCCGGCGGCATCGGCATTGGAGCGCGCCGCCTTGCGCGACTTCACGCATCGCAGGAAATCGCCCACATGGCGCGTCGGATCCGTGCCCTTGTACGTGACCACCTGGTGGTATTGCTTCAGGTTTTCCGACAGCTCCATCTTGCCGGTATCGCCGGTTTCGATCCATCCGTCGGAGCCTTCAAAGCGCACGCTACACGTGCCCATGCCCAGCCAGCCCGTGTCGCGCATCACCAGCTTCACGCCGTTGGCGTACTGGCACAGCACGTGCTTACCCGTGGGCTCGTACGTCACCGGCGCCGTCAGATCCGCGTCGTTTGCGGCCTGGCACAGATCCACCGTGTGCGATCCCCACTCCAGAATTCCGCCGCCGTGGAAATCGAAATGTCCGCGCCAGCGGCCACGGATATAGTCGTTATTGAACGGCCGCCACGGCGCCGGCCCCAGCCACGTTTCCCAATCCACCACATCCTTGGCCGGCTCCGCCTGTTCCGGCAGCCAGTTGTGCGTCACCTTCGGGTCCAGCGTGTTGGCGTGCACCGTTTGCAGTTTGCCCAGCTTGCCCGTGCGCGCCAGTTCAATCGCCAGCTCGAAGTTCGGCACATTGCGCCGCTGCGTGCCGGCTTGGTAGATGCGCTTGTTCTTCTTGATGGCGTTGGCCAACGCACGGCTTTCGGCAATGGTCATCGAGCACGGCTTCTCGCAATAGATGTCCTTGCCCGCATTGGCGGCCATGATCGACGCTGGCGTGTGCCAGCGGTCGCCGGTGGCAATCAGCACGGCGTCCAGGTCCTTGCGCGCCAGCAACTCGTGCATGTCGCGATAGGTGGCGCAGTCCGTGTTGCCGTTCTTTGTGTCGGCCATCTTTTTGACGAACTCGCGCCGTTCGGCGCGCACGTCGCAGATGGCCACGAACTGCACCTCCGGATAGGTGAAGAAGGAGCGCAGCACGTCGGCTCCGCGACCGCCAATGCCCAGTCCGGCCAGCACTACGCGATCGCTCGGCGCCACCGCGCCGCCCAGGCCCAATGCCGATGCTTTCACAATCATTGGCGCGCCAGTCAAGGCGCCCAATGCGGCGCGCCGTGTCAATTCATTTGACATTCGCTCGGTCCCTCCTCGGGGCAACGTCATTATATCCGCTGCTATTGCAACAGCGCGTTGAATAGCAACTTATATGTCCCATCGGTCTGCGCGCGGTGCTGCGGTCGAATGCCGAACAGAATCACGCGGCCCTGGCCTATCCGCGCGCTCACCACGGCGGACTTCTTGGCTAGCACCTGCTCGCCAATCAACCACCCGCTTTCCAGCAGGTCGCGCGCCGGGAAACTGGCGATGCTCTCATACCGCTCCGCCTTTTCGCGCGATGTGAACTCAAACGCCGGGCTGCCGCCCATGAACACGCCCAGCCCTTCGGCGGGCATCCCATATGCCAGCGGATTCGCCGTATCGAAGCGCAAGTGCAGAGTCGAACCGGGGCACCAGTACTCCTTCGAATTCCGCCCGCTGGTCACGTCACGAACCTCCACGCCCAACTGTTCAATGGCGAAGCGCGACGCTCCGCCCAGCGTCACAATCGTGCCGCCCTTCTCGACGAAGCTCTTCAGCGCCGTTACGCCCTCCTTGCCGAAGCCGGAGCGGTACTCCGGCGGCGTGGATTCCTCGGGCCGCTGTGCCCGGCGGCTGGTCTCCGTACGCTCGCCCGTAATGGCGAAAATGGAGTCTTCCGGAATAATAATGATGTCGTATTTGTCGTGTAAATTGCCTTTTTTGATCTCGGCGTCCATCAGTGTCGTGAACGGGAAGCCGTACTGTTCCAGCAGCAGCCGCGTCCAGCCCTCGTCGGCATTGCCGCCGCGATAGCGCTGGAAGATGGCCGTGCGCTGCCGCTTCACCGCGTGCGTCTTCGTCGCGGTCGCGGGCGTGAAGCTGACGCCAGTGGCCTGCGCCACTTCGCGCACCACGTCGGCCGGAGCGCTACCGAGCACAAAGTCTCCGCTCTTTTCGACGCGCGCCACCGCCGCGCCCTTGTCCAGCAGCCGGTTCGCGGCCAGATAGCTCGCGTTCAGCCGCCCATCGAACATCCAACCGCCAGTGCCCGCCACCGTGCCGGCCGGCGCCACCTGTGCCGTCAGCTTGCGCCACCCGCTGGCCGGCGCTAAATCCAGCGGATCCACACGCACGCCCATGAACTCGAACATCGTGTCGGTGGCCATGTCGTACGGCCAGATTGGCGAGCCGTCGCGGTCGCGTGTCCACTCGTTGTCCGGATAGAACGTGCGTCCCAGCAGATAGCGCACCAGCCCCATCTTGGGTTGCGCCATCGTCACCAGCCACGATCCCGCCGGGTACGTCATCCCGTTCTTGAGCTTCAACTCGGCCGTCAACTCATCCACTTCCACGCCCTGCGCCATCAGCTTGTTCACCATCTTCACGGCCGTCAGCCGGTCGTGCTGCACGGCCGGAACGACAAACGCCGCGGGCTTACCCGCCGCGCCGCGCTCGGTCTGCCGGCGGCCCTTCAAATATGCGTTCCAGACCACCGTTTCGCGGTTGCGTGCGGCCAGATCCAGCGCTGCCCACGCGGCCACTTTCTGGCGTTCGACGATATCGCGCAGACGCCACCATCCGCCTGTCCACGGATCGGGGAACGTTGTCTGTTCCTCGTACTTCGGCATGCCGCGCTCGTCGCCACGCAGTTGATCGGGGTGAATGTAAATGGGCGTGGCCAACCGCGCGCTGGCCGACTCCGTCAACATGCCCGCGATATTGTGGAACGGCGTCACCCAGTGAAAGCCGAAGTGCCCCCAACCGGAGTAGACGGCCGCGTTCAGCACACCGGCGAGGCCCGCCTCTTCCTCTTTGTACGCCATGTGCGCGCCGTACCAGCTCAGCTCGCGCCACAGCAGCGGGTCGGCCGATGGCCGCACCGGCTCGGCGTAGGGCGGAATGTAGATGCGCGCGCCGTAGGAGCCCTGGTGGTGATGGTCGATATATGCCTGTGGCAGCCACTCGCGGAACATCACCTTGGCCATGTAGCGCGACTCCACCAGATTCAGTGCAAACGCGTCGCGGTTGTTATCGTGACCCGCGTACTTGTGATACAGCCAGGGCAGGGAAGCCGCCTCATACTCGGTGCCCAGGTATTTGTTGTACCAGTCGGTCACCATGATCTGGCCGTCGGGGTTGAACGACGGAATCATCAGCGTGATGACGTTGGCGAGAATCCGTTTTGTCTCTTCGTCGTTGCGTGCCAGCAGATCGTAGGCGAGTTCCGGCGCCATCTGCGCGCCGCCAATTTCAGACGCGTGCAGGCTCATTGATTGCAGCACCACGGCCTTCGCGTCGGGCAACAGTTGCTTGGCCTGCGCTTCCGTGAGGCCGCGCGGATCGCAGAGCTTCGCGTTGGTCTCGCGGATCTGCTCCAACTTGCCCATGTTCTCTGCCGAGGTGACAATCACCAGCAGAAACGGGTTGCCCATGGTGGACGGCCCCATGTTCACCACCTTCAACCGCCCGCCGCTCTCCTTTTCAAGCAACTGGTAGTAGTCGACCAGCTTGTCCCAACGCGCGATTTTCCGGTCCGCGCCTAGCTGGAAACCGAAGAACTTGTCCGGTGTGGTGATGGGGCTCTGGGCGAAAGCGCTGGCAACGACAGCGAGGCCAGCCAGAAAAACAGACACAGTGCGAGCACGCATAGCGTAGCTCTATCACAATATGGACCGTGGTGGCGCAGCTATCCGTGCAGAAGATAGACGGCGATCTCGGCCCGCCAGTTGGGTGTGCGGCTGATGCGCTTGCGGCCAGAGAGAAATAGGCGGCGCTCCACCGTCCATCCGGCTTTGGCAATCAACTCCTCGAAATCCACCACCGTCATGAAGTGGATATTCGGCGACTCGTACCAGTCGTGCGGAAAGAGCGCTGTCTTCGGAGCCCGGCCGCTGATCATGTGGTCCAGCCGCACGCGCCAGTGGCCAAAATTCGGAAACGCCACAATTGCGTAGCGGCCCAACCGCAGCATCTCTTTCAATACAGCCAGTGGGCGCCGGGTCTCCTGTAGTGTCTGGCTGAGAATCACATAATCAAACGCCTGGTCCGGATATTCGGCCAGGCTCGCCTCCAGGTCGCCCTGGTACACCGTGACGCCGCGCGCAATGGCGCGTTGCACTAGCTCGCCGCGCTGCTCCACGCCGCGTGCTTCCACGTTGCGGTTCACCTTCAGCCATTCGAGCAGCGCCCCGTCGCCGCAGCCCAGGTCCAGCACGCGCGCGCCTTCTGGAATCAGCTTGCTGATCAGCGCGTAGTCGCCGCGCCCCAACACTTCTCCGACCTTCATCGCGCCGCCTCTTGGGCACAGCTTGCCAGGAAGCCACGTATGATCTCGGTCTGCTCGCCGACATCCACCAGGAAGGCGTCGTGGCCGTATGTCGACGTCAGTTCACAATAGGCCACGTCGTGGTTGCGCGACCGCAACGCGTTGACAATCTCCTGCGATTGATAGGACGGATACAGCCAGTCTGACGTGAAGCTGATCACCAGGAAGCGCGAGCGCGCCCGTTCCAGCGACGCTGCCAGCGACGGGTAGCCCGCCGTCAGGTCAAAATAATCCAGCGCCTTGGTGATATACAAATACGAATTCGCGTCAAAACGGCCGACAAACTGGCTGCCGCGATAGCGCAGATAGCTTTCCACTTCGAAATCCACGTCGAAGCCATAACTGAATTCTTCGCGGTTCCGCAGCCGGCGCCCGAATTTCTCACGCATCGAGTCGTCCGACATGTAGGTGATATGGCCCACCATGCGGGCCACGGCCAATCCGCGCGCCGGCGGTTTCGAGTCGTAATAGTCGCCGCCGTGAAAGTCCGGGTCGAACATGATCGCCTGGCGGCCGGTTTCGTTGAAGGCGATCTGTTGTGCGCTATGCCGCGCCGTGGTTGCAATCGGGAGGCAGGCCACCACCGCGTCGGGGAACGCCACGGCCCACTCCAGGGCTTGCATGCCGCCCATGCTGCCGCCCGACACCGCCAGCAGCCGCTCGATGCCTAGCCGTTCAATCAGCCGCTTCTGTAGCCGCACCATGTCGGAAATGGTGATACCCGGGAAGCGCAGCCCGTAGGGCCGCCCGGTGCCCGGTTCGATGGACGACGGCCCCGTCGTGCCCCGGCAGCCGCCCAGCACGTTCGAGCAGATCACGAAATAGCGGTCCGTGTCGAACGCCTTGCCCGGTCCAATCATGCTGGACCACCAGCCGGCCTTGCCCTCGGCATCGACGCCCGCCGCGTGTGCGTCGCCCGTAAAGGCGTGGCCAATCAAAATCCCGTTCGTGCGCTCCGCATTCAGCCGCCCGTACGTTTCGTAGGCCACTTGTACGTCGTCGAGCGTCTCGCCCGAATCGAGGCTCAATTGCCCGATGCGTTCGAACTGCGTCTCAGTAGTCATCCAGAATGCCTCATTGTACCTTGCCGGCAACCTGGAGCCTTGTCGCGGCGTCTTAACCTGCTTCATGGATCTGACGCGCCGTTCCTGGCTCTTCTCCGCCGCGGTTGCCCAGCAACCCGTCTTCCGCGCCTCCGCCAAGCTGGTAGTCGTGCCCGTTACCGTCGCCGACGGCAAAGGCCGCCGTGTGGCCGGTCTCACACCCGGGGACTTTGTGCTGTTGGACAACGGCCAGCCGCGCAAGTTTGAGCTCGACTCGATGGATGCTCCCGTTTCGCTGGTGGTTGCCGTTGAAACCGCACAAACCAGCGCCGCCGTGCTAGACAAGCTCCGCAACCAGGCCGCGCTGCTCGAAGCGCTTGTCGCCGGCGCGCGCGGCGAGATGGCCTTGCTCGGTTACGACCACGGCATTCGCGTGCTGGCGCCGCTTTCGTCCGACACCACCGAATTCGACAAGCAGCTTCGGCTGCTTCGCGCCACCGGTGGGCCGGGGCGTATGCACGATGTTGTCGCCAAGACGGTCGAGTTGCTCAAGGGCACGCGGGCCGGTCGCCGTAAGGTGCTCATCCTGATCGGTGAGGCCAAGGACTCCGGCTCGAAGACGAAGCTCGACACCGCCGTCGCTCTCGCTCAGGAAGCCAACCTCACCATCTACCCCTTGACGTTCTCGCGCGTCACCACGCCCTTCACCACCACCGAGCCGTCGCGTGGCGGCCAGGCCGGCTTCGACTTCATCACCGCGCTGATCGAGCTCGCACGGCTCGTCCAGGTGAACGCCGCCTCGGTTTACGCCCGCTACACTGGCGGCGTTCTAAACAGCTTCACGCGGAAGCGCGGACTGGAGGAGGCCATCGCGCGCGTCAGTGAAGATCTGCACTTGCAGTACTTGCTGAGTTTTGAAGCGGTTAACGCTCCAGTAGGTATTTTCCAGCCGCTCGATGTGCGGCTGCCCAAACATCCGGAGCTCACCGTACGGCACCGGCCTGGATACTGGATTCCAAGGGAGTCTGCCGGACTATAAGCCGGTTTCTGGTCCTGGCCTTGCGGCCGGGCGGCAGTCATTCCTCTGGGACGGCCATTTCTGACCGCCTCAAGCAACCTACCCGGAAGTTGAACGGAGCGGGCCGCTCCTTCTCCCCTATTTGGTCTTGCTCCACGTGGGGTTTGCCCTGCCACGCCGGTTGCCCGGCGCGCGGTGCGCTTTTACCGCACCATTTCACCCTTACCCGCCTTGCGGCGGGCGGTATATTTTCTGTGGCACTTTCCGTGAAACGCGCTTTGAGCACGCCTCCCCGGCCGTTAGCCGGCACGCTGCCCTGCGGAGACCGGACTTTGCCTCGAACGCGGGCGGTCTTCCCCTTGGGGAACCGTACCCGTTCCGCGACTGCCCGTCCGGCAGACTCCGATTCCATTGTTCCACACTTGTGGGATATACTGAACGGAGGTTTTCCTAGGGTCTGCAAGTTTTTGAGAGGACGAGGATTTCTGGTTGAGGAGCAGTCAAGTGAAGCACACCATTTTCAAGTTGGTTCTGTCAATGCTGGTTATCTGCATGTGCGGCTACGGCCAGCTCGTGCCGGGCGCCAGCAAGGATGACTGGGAGGAAATCAACTTTGAATTCGATTCGGCAGTCTTGACCGACGGATTCCCCAGCCTTCTCCGGCTGGCTGAGTTGCTGAACCAGAACCCGGGCTACAAGGTGAAGCTGGATGGCCACACGGACTCCGTGGGGACTGAGAAGTACAACGAGAAGCTCTCGCAGCGCCGCTGTGATGCGGTCCGCGCATTTCTTGAAAAGTACGGCGCGCGCGCCGCTCAGATCGAGGTCGCGCCGCGCGGCAAGCGGAATCCTAAAGTCGACAATAAGACGCGTGAAGGCCGCTGGATCAATCGCCGGGTCGTGATGACTGTCACCGATAAGGACGGCAAGATTATCAGCAGCGGCGGCATCAGCGATGCCATCAAGGCATTGCAGGCTTGCTGCCACGACTATACGCAACAGCTTTCCGACATTCTCAAGAAGCTCGACAAGCTGGATGACATCGCCCGCATGTTGAACGATCTAAAGGCGGAAAACGCCAAGCTGAAGGCCGATGTCGATGGCTTAAAGGGTCAGCAGCAGGCGACCAAGAGCGAAATCGCCGCTATGCCTAAGGGCGCCACTGCCGACGAGGTCAAGCGGGTGACCACTGAGGTTGCCGAAGACATGGTGAAGAAGCACACCGATCCGCGCTTCTCCATTCTCGGCGCCAACGCCGGCATGGACCAGGACAAGAACGTGACGTTCCTCGGCCGCGCGCGCTACTTCGCGCCGTTCAAGGAGAACTTCGCTGTCCAGGCCCAGGGCGAGTACATGTACTTCAAGGAACGCCAGGAAGGTCAGTTCGACCTTGGCTTGGTGAACCGCTTCATGCGCCGCGCTCAGGCCGGCGCCTTCGCCAGCTTCCGCCACATCAACCTGTCGGATATGCAGACCGGCGGCACGCTGGGTCAGGCCGCCTTCACGGCCGACTACCTGTTTGGCAAGGGCCGCATCGGCTTCTTCGGCACCAAGGGCTTCCTGGACAATCGCGTTGTCAGCCGCGTGGCTACCAGCGCCACCTACAACGTCTGGCGTGAGAGCTACCTCAAGATTGTCGATCAGGTGGGTACGTCTGGCGCGTGGACATTGGGCCGGAACACCATGCTGGAAGGCAACATCGGCATGTTGGCCATGAACAGTGGCGACAACAAGCCGGGTGGTCTCGTGCGCCTTACCCAGCCGCTGAACAGCAAGATCGCGCTCACCTTCGAGGGCGCCTGGAACGAAACAATGGTTTCCAGCACGAAGACCTACGGCCGCTTTGGCGTGGGTGTTCAGTTCGGCAACTTCCTGCAACCGAAGGAGTACCTCGCCTCCAACAAGCCCATCCCGGTGGATGTGCCGCGCGTGCGTTACGAAGTGCTCACCCGCCTGGTGCGCACCGGCAACGCGGCGCCTGTCGCCGATGCCGGTACTGATCAGTACGTCAGCGCGGGCACAGTCACCTTGGACGGCTCCGGCTCGTTCGATCCTGACGGTGATGCCATCACTTACCAGTGGACTCAGGTTGCCGGCACCACGGTGGAGATGACCAATGCCACCTCCGCGCGGCCGACCTTTGTCGGCAAGGCTGGCAACACCTATGGATTCCGCTTGATGGTGACCGACGTCCTCGGCCTCTCTTCCGTGGCCCGCGTTTCGGTCTTCGTGAAGGATTCGGCCGCCGTGATCATTCAGAAGTTCACGGCCGATCCGTCCACCATCAGCACTGGCGGCAAGAGCACGCTGAGCTGGCAGGTGCAGAACGCCACTTCAGTTGAGATTTCGAGCATCGGCTCAGTCAACGTCGCCTCTGGCGCTACCGAAGTGAGCCCGGCTAAGACCACGACCTACACTTTGACGGCCAAGAACGCTACGTCAGAAGCGAATGCGACCGTCACCGTAACGGTGAACAGCCAGGGGCCGCGCATTCTCAGCTTCCAGGCTGTGCCCAGCTCCATCAACGCCGGTCAGGCTTCAACACTGGTTTGGCAGACTGAGAACGCCGACACGGTGAACATCGACAAGGTCGGTAATGTGCAGACCACCGGCACTTCACAGGTCAGCCCGACCGAAACCACAACGTACAAGTTGACCGCCACCAACGGTGCCGGTTCGGTTTCGCAGACTGTGACGGTCACCGTCAGCAAGCCTTCAGCCCCAAAGATCCTCTCTTTCACCGGAAATCCGTTGGAGATTGGGGAGGGCGAGTCGTCGGCCTTGGCTTGGCAGGTGACCGGCGCCACCGAGGTGGAGATCAGCGGAGTCGGTTCGCAGACGTTGCAAGGTAGCACGTCGGTCTCGCCCAAGGTCACCACCACCTACATCCTCACGGCGAGGAGCGGCGGCGGCGAAGCGACGGCCAGCGTCACCATTACGGTTATTCCGAAAGTGGTGATCACCAGCTTCACGGCCAACCCCGCCATCATCACCACGGCTGGCGGCGCCTCAAAGCTGACCTGGACCACGACCGGCGCCACCGGAGCCACCATTACGGGCGTTGGCTCGGTGACGACGAATGGATCGGTGGATGTCACTCCGGTCTCTGACACCACCTACACAATTACGGCGTCGAACTCACGGTTCACCGCCAAAGCGACCGTCACCGTCAAGGTCTCGATTCCTTCGGGTCCGAACAACCCACCGGTGATCAAGGTCAACGTTCCGGACGAAATCACTACCATTGATCGCGAGATCTGGATTGACGCCTCGGGCTCCTCCGATCCCGATGGTGACACGCTCACCTACGCGTGGACGCAGGTGCAGGGCCCGAGCAACTACATGGAGGCGGCCATCATCCGCCCGAATAGCCCGGTGGCTGGCTTCCAGTTACAGGGTATGTACGGTGACTACACATTTATGCTGACGGTCACCGATAGCAAGGGCGCCAGCGCCACCAAGCAGATCCACGTTAAGTTCGTTTCGACCCGCCGCCTGTAGCGCGGTGGAAGAGGAAGGCCCGGCCCAAGCGGCCGGGCCTTTTTTTGTCTCTATTCGAATCCGATCAGTGTGATGGGCAGCGCCAACTCGCGTGTGTCTCCGGCGGTCGAATAGGCGGCTTCGGCCTCCATACGGACTTCGAAGCCGCGCAGCGTGCGCAGTTCATCCGGCACGGCAAACGAAAGCTTGAACTCGCCCTTGCAGCCGTCCAGCCGCTGTAGCGCCAAGCCCCGCCCGTTGATGGTCACCTTCAGCGACTGGTGGGCCGGTTTGCCGGCGGCATCCGGGCAGAAGCCGGAAATCGTCAGGCGTTCGCTCGGCGCCAACGGGCCGGATAGCCTTGCTGTGGCCGTGCGGGTCATCCAGCGGAAGCCGCCTTCGGGCGCATTCCAGCCTGTCTTCAGCCAGTTGGAGGTAGCCGCCTCAATCCGGCGCGGGGGCAGGTACGTGCCCGCGCTGAGCGCCTCCAACGCCTGTTTGGATGTGTCGCGCGGCGTGCCGGTGGAGAAGTCCAACAGCACGGCGGAGCCGTCGGCGAGCCGTGCGCGCATCGACTCCGGATCGGCGAAGTGCTGTGGATTGAACGGCCAGCCCGGATTCGAAGTGGACTCCGCCGCCCAGTCCGGCGCGACAAAAACGCCGCCGATGCCCGTCGGGCCAGTACAGTTGTGGAACAGGCAATGGGGGTAAATGTCCGGAGTAAAGCCGCTTAGAATCAGAATCTTACCACTGTGTTGTTGATGTGCTTGTTGAAGCTCGGCCAGGAAGTCGTGTGTCTGCCAGCTCATGGCCCGCCACTCCAGAATTGAGCGCCGCAGCGCCACCGGAAACATCAACAGCCCGCCAGCCAGTATCAACGCAGTCAACGTCTTACCCGGCCAGCTTGCGTTCAGTCCGGTTCCCACCGCCCAGGCGGCCGCCAGCGCAAAGCCAAACAGCGGCAACGACAGGTAGTAGGGCAGCACGTGCTCGTGCAGTGGTGTCATCGGGGCCAGCAGAATGAGGAACATGGCGGCGGCGGCCAGCGGACGGAAGTCGCGCCGCCACGCCCGCCAAACCAGGAATCCGGCCAGCGAGGCCAGCGTCAACCCGGCCCAGAGCGTGTTCACCAGGCGCGGCAGGCGCGCCAGACGGTCGATGTCAAACGGGCGCACGCACCAGATGGTGTAGCGCGCCACCACGCGAGCCATGTCCAGCGGGTTGTAGCTGAGCGAGTAGAGCCCGGCCGCCTGCTTGGGTGCGAAGTGCATGTGCAACAGCACAAAAAGCACCGAAACGGCGCCAAAAAACGCGATTTTGAGCGCGTTTTGACGCTGAAAATGACGTTTTTCGATCACCAGCAACGCGAGTGCCAACGCCGGGAAGACGAGGTTCGACTCCATCACCCCAAAGCCAACGAGAAACAGCGCCCAGGTGGCCGCCAGCCAACGCCGGCTTCCCGATTCAAGGTAGTTCAGCCAGGTGGTCATCTGTGCCAGCAGCAGACAGGCGCAGAGGAAGTGCATGTAGGATGAGCTCCACGCATAAGTTTGCGCCAGACTCGGATTTAGCGCCCAGATGAGTGGGGCGGCAAATGCCGCCGCGCGCGAGCCGGTGAGCCGCAGCGTCAGGCGGTAGATCAGCCACAGGCTGAGGCAATGCGTTGCCAGCACCAGCAGGTGGAACGGCAACGGGTTGGACGGAAACCACTTCTCGGCCAGAAAGAACGTCAGCCGCTCAGACAACGGCCGCCAAGTGCCGTGCGCGGCCGGGCGGAAGATCAGGCTGGTGAGCGGCTCGCCCTGATCGTGCAATCCTTTCAGCGACATCCAGGCAAAATCGTCGTTGAAGTAGTAGCTGGTAAGGGCGGGGAACACCACCGCGATCACGATTAAAATGGGGATCCAGGCCAAACGTCTCATCGATTGCTGAGGATAGCAGGTTCGCCAGCTATACTCGAAGGGCAGCCATGTTAGCTCAGGCAGTTCGCATCATCAACAGCACGGCGCCGGTACGCGTCTGCGACAACGGTGGTTGGACGGACACTTGGTTTGCCGGCCACGGGCGTGTGTTCAGCATTGCGGTCTCGCCGCGTGTTGAAGTGCAGTTGCGCGTCACACAACATGAGCCGGGCACGCCGCGTGTCACCATACACGCGGAGAACTACGGTGAGCGCTTTGCTGTGGAGCCGGGCGATGCGCTCGACGACAAGCACCCGCTGCTGCACGCGGCCTTCGATTACTTGGGAATTCCGCCCGAGGTGGCTATTGAGGCGACCGTGTACAGCGAAGTGCCGGCAGGCTGCTCGACGGGCACGTCGGCGGCGGTGAGTGTGGCGCTGATTGGAGCGCTCGACCACTTGCGCGGCACGCGGCTGACGGCGCACGAGGTGGCGTTGGCGGCGCAGAAGATTGAGACCGAGCTGCTGGGCCAGCAGTGCGGCATACAGGACCAGCTCGCCTCGGCCTACGGTGGCATCAACTTCATTGAGATGTATCAGTACCCGCACGCCTCGGTCAGCCCGCTCCCCGTGGGCCAGCAGTTTGGCTGGGAGCTGGAGAGCCGTCTGGTGCTGGTGTACGTGGGCGAATCGCACAACTCCAGCGCGGTGCATGAGATGGTGATCCGCGAGCTGGAGAATGCCGGTCCCGGCAGCCCCAAGCTGGAGGCGCTGCGCGTGGCCGCAACCAACGCCAAAGAGGCGTTTTGCCGGGCGGATTTCGCGGCCTTGGGCCAGTCGCTGATTGAAAACACACACGCGCAGCGGGAATTGCACCCCGGGCTGATTGGGCCCCACCACCAGCGGATTATCGACGTTGCGGCCGGGCACGGCGCGCTGGGTTGGAAGGTGAACGGGGCAGGCGGGAACGGTGGCTCGGTGACCATCCTGTGCCGGGCAGACCGGGCGGCGCGCCGCGCGATGATGCGCGAAATCCGCGAGTCCTGTGCAAGCTACGCCATTATTCCTGTGCGGCTGAGCCCGGACGGGCTGCGACGGTGGGAGTATCCGGAAGGGTAAGGAGATGGGCGCAGCCGCGATGGGCCGCGCCCCAATTGACGTTTAGCCGAGTTCGGAGCCGCGGAAGAACCAGCCGAGCTCGAACGCCGCAGTTTCAGTGGCGTCGGAACCGTGAGAAGCATTGCGGCCGATGTTGGTGCCGTAGAGTTTGCGCACCGTGCCGTCGGCGGCCTTTTCCGGGTTGGTGGCGCCCATCACTTCACGCCACTTGGCAATGGCGCCTTCAGCTTCCAGGCACATCAGGATGACGGGGCCTTCGGTCATGAAGTCCACCAGCTCGGCGAAGAAGCCCTTTCCCTTGTGGACGGCATAGAAGCCCTCGGCCTCGGCGCGCGACAGGGTCTGCTTGCGCTGGGCCAGAATCTTGAAGCCGGCTGCTTCGATCAACGAAATGATCTTGCCGGAGTTGCCCGCTGCCACAGCGTCGGGCTTGATAATCGCGAGTGTACGTTCAATAGCCATAAGTGTAACTAGATCTAAATCTTGAGAGCGTCTTTGGCGCGTGCGCCAAGCTCGGCAGGCGTCTGGCAGACGATAATGCCGGCAGCCTCCATGGCCGCCATCTTGTCGGCCGCCTTGCCGGATCCGCCGCTGATGATGGCGCCGGCGTGGCCCATGCGGCGGCCCGGAGGCGCCGTCTGGCCAGCGATGAAACCGATGACGGGCTTACGGACGTGTTCCTTCACATAAGCCGCGGCCAGCTCCTCGGCATTGCCGCCGATTTCGCCGATCATGACAATCGCTTCGGTGGCCGAATCCTCATTGAAAAGCCGCAGCGTATCGATATGGGTGGTCCCGATAATCGGGTCGCCGCCAATGCCGATGCAAGTGGACTGGCCAATACCCAGCGCGCTGAGCTGGCCTACGGCTTCGTAGGTGAGCGTGCCAGAGCGCGACACGACGCCGACGGGGCCGGGCTTGTGAATGGCGGCCGGCATAATGCCGATTTTGCACTTACCGGGCGTGATAATGCCAGGGCAGTTCGGGCCGATCAGGCGCGTGGCGGGGTGTGCCTTGAGGAACGACCACGCCTTCACCATATCCAGAGCCGGAATGCCTTCCGTGATGCAGACCACCAGGGCGAGGCCGGCGTCGGCCGCCTCCATGATGGCCTCGGCCGCAAAGGGTGGCGGCACGAAGATGACGCTCGCGTTGGCGCCGGTGGCTTTCACGGCCTCGGCGACGGTGTTGAACACGGGCTTATCCAGGTGTGTTGCGCCGCCCTTACCGGGGACCACGCCGCCGACGATGTTGGTGCCGTAAGCGATGGCCTGGTGGGAGTGGAATGTTCCTTCTTTGCCCGTGAAGCCCTGCACCAGCAGGCGCGTGTTGCGATCGGCCAGAATACTCACTGGGCACCTCCGTTGGGGGCGGAAGAAGAATCAGCTCCCTGACGGTCGCTGCCCGTTAGGGCAACCACCTTTTCGGCGGCGTCGCGCATGCCGTCGGCCAGCGTGAAGTTCAGGTCCGACTGCGCCAGGATGCGCCGGCCTTCGTCGACGTTCGTGCCTTCCATGCGGACGACCAGGGGCAGCGTCATGCCCAGTTCGCGCGTGGCGGCTACTACACCGGCAGCCAGCGTGTCGCAACGCAGTATGCCGCCGAAAATGTTGATCAGCACGGCCTTCACGTTCTGATCCGACATCAGGATGTGGAAGGCGTTGCGGATC
>CAYZIX010000043.1:0-29817 GCA_964478395.1 uncultured Candidatus Solibacter sp. | reverse complement strand
TGACAGGTACAGCCCTGTTCGACCTCGATGCCGCCTTGATGCTCAAGGTGCGTGAGGGCTGCGCCACCAGCTTTAACCTACTGTTGGAACGACATCGTACTCCCATCATCCATTACTTGTTCCGTCTGGTGCAGAACCGGGCCATTGCCGAGGAGCTAGCCCAGGAAGTGTTCCTGAGGGTATACCGCTCACGCGAGAAGTACGAACCGTCAGCCAAGTTCACGACTTGGCTGTTCCGGATTGCGACCAATCTGGCATTCAACTGGCTCCGTGACGAGAAGGCGCGCAAATCGCAGGAAAGTTTGGACGATGATGCATCGTCGGCGGCGACGCGAAGGCTTTTCGACCGGCATCCAAGCGTGGAAAGCTTGCTGGTGCGCGAGGTAAAACTGAATGAGGTGCGCGACGCCATCGGCAGGCTGCCCGAAAAACAGCGTGCGGCGGTATTGATGCATAAGTATCAGGAGATGGAGTATTCTCAAATCGCGAAGGTGCTAGGGTGTTCGGAATCGGCGGTCAAGTCATTGATCTTCCGTGCATATGAGAGTCTTCGCGCGAGGCTGGCGCAGTACGCCTGAAGATGACCATGCAGAGTGAAAAGCCCCGTTGCACACTACCGGCGGATGAACAGGCCGAATTGCTGCTGGACTACTGCGCCGGGCGTCTGGATGCGGATCGCAGCCGTGTGTTCGAAGCGCATATGGCCGTATGCCCGGTATGCCGCTGCATGTGTGACGAGCAGCAGTTGGTATGGAATTCGCTGGATCAGTGGGAAGCCAGGACCGACGAATCCGCGTTCGACCGGTGTTTACGCGAGCGTCTGGAAGGTGAACCGCGACGGGGCTGGCTGGGACAGGTCCGCGAATGGTGCGCGGGAATTTCGTGGAAACCGGCCCTCCCAGTTGTGGCCGGATTGGCGCTGTGGATGGTTCTATATACGCCGCCGACGGCTGCTCCGCAGTTGGATGCCATCCTGATGAAGCCGGATGTTGTGAAAGCGGAGCATGTCGAACGTGTTCTCGAAGATGTCGACATGCTGGCAGAATTGAAACTCACGGCGCGATGAAACGATGGTCGAGCGTGGCTGTTCTGTCACTGCTCCTGGCGTTGACAGCGGCGGGGCAGGGTCCGGGCGGTGGTGCGCCTAAAGGGGGTGGCGGCAGCGGGCCGGGTGGCGGCCCGGGCGGCCCCAGCCAGAATCCGGTCGATAGCATTGGACGCATGGACAGTGAGGAACGCCGCCGCACGCTTGAGAGCCTTCCTCCCGAACGCCGCAAGCAGGCTGAAGAGCGCATGGAGAAGCTCGACCGCATGTCACCGGAAGAGCGCGAGCGGATGGAGCGCACCTATGCCGCCTTCCAGCGTCTGCCCTTAAAAATGCAGGAACAGGCACGCAGCATGTTCCGCCGGTTGAACGAATTGCCAGCAGAACGCCATGCCGCGCTGCGATCTGAGTTTTCACATCTGCGCGCCCAGAGCTCGGCCGAGCGTGCCCAAGCCATGAAGAGCAAAGACTATAAGTCTCGCTATAACAAGAAAGAACAGGCCATCCTTTCCGATTACGTGGCGCTGCTCGAATCCCCCCTACGCTAAGACCCGACTAAGGCTAAACCGTATTCTGCTACCCTAACCCTCATATGCTAGTGAGGGTTTTCCGCTGTTTCCCCCTGTTTGCACTAGCCAGCACACTGGTGTTCGGCCAGGGCACGACATCACGCCTCGTTGGCGTGGTGACGGATCCGGCCGGCGCCGCTGTTGTCGGTGCAACAGTTAAATTGATTCACGAAGGAACCAACGCCACATTGACCGCCAAGTCCGCGGAGAATGGTGCTTACTTCTTCGAGGCCGTGAAGAGCGGCTCATATACGGTCACGGTTGAAGCCACGGGCTTCAAGAAACTCACCTCCAAGTCCAATCAGGTCACCATCGGCGCGCCGACGACGGTCAACGTTCGTCTGGAAATCGGCTCGCTCAGCGAAGTGGTGGACGTGACGGACTCTGCCGAATCGGTCCAGACCTCGACGTCAGGCAACTACGGCAACCTGTTCAGCGATAAAGTGATTGCGGACCTGCCCATTGTCGGCTCGCGTGGCCGCAATCCACTCGACCTGGTAACTCGCCAGCCTGGCGTCGTCAGCGGCGCTAACACCGGCGGCGGCGTGCACGTGAATGGCGCGCGCGACCGCGCCTGGAACTTCACCGTCGACGGTATCGACGCGAATGAAACCAGCGCCGGCGGCTCCAACTTCTCGCCCATCCGCATGAATCCGGATGCGCTCACCGAATTCCGCGTGCTCACCGGCAACACGACGGCCGAGTATGGCCGTAACTCCGGCGGGCAGGTGGCCATGGTCACCAAGAGCGGCACTAACGATCTGCACGGCACGGCGTGGTGGTTCTTCCGTACGCCGCGCTTCAGCGCCAACGAGTGGGAGAACAACGTCAACTCGGTGGGCAAGAAGCAGTATCAACAGAACATGCCCGGCGGAGCCCTTGGCGGCGCGCTGATCAAGAACAAGCTCTTTTATTACGGCAACGTTCAGATCCTACGCACGCGCGAATCCGGCTTGGTCACCAGCACCGTCTACACGGCCGACGCCCGCAAGGGTAACTGGCGCTACGTCAAAGGCGGCCAGAATAAGCCGGCCGGCGTCAGCGGCGCCAGCGTCGATGCTTCGGGCAACGTGCTGGCAGGTGTCAATGTTGGCACCTACAACATTGCCACGATGGATCCGGATGGCATCGGACTGAACGCCGCCACGCTGAAAATTGCGCAGATGGCTCCGCTGCCCAACACCTACACCACGGGCGACGGCCTGAACTATGGCGCGTACCAGTTCACGTCGTTGCAGTCCGAACGTCAGTACGACATCACGACGAAGTTCGACTACATCCTGAACAACCGCAACACGCTGTCGGCGCGCATCAGCGTCGGCGAGCAGGACTCCAACTGCGACCGCGGCAATTCCGGCTGGCCGATCTTCCCCAACACGCCTTGCACGGTGAACACCATGCGTAATCCGCGAAACATGGCGTTCAACTGGCGCTCAACGCCAACTTCGACCACCACGAACGAAGCGGTGTTCGGCGTGAACATGTTCACCTTCAACTTCGCCAATCCAATGGCCGACCAGACCCAGGTCGATTACTCCTCGACGCCGGTCGCCATGCCATACCAATACGCGGTGGGCAACCAGCGCGCGCTGAAGACCTGGCAGTTTGTCGACAACTTCGCCTGGTTCAAGGGCGCCCACAGCATCAAGTTCGGCACCAACATCCGGATGGGCCGGCACACCGACACGCGCGGCTCCATGGGCGGCTATAACGTCACCCAGGCCGTCGATTTCTCAACGTCGATCAACACGGTGGACAACACCAAGTTCGGCATCCCGACCGACATCAACTCCACCGACCGCACCAACCTACAGTCGAACATCAACTTCCTGCTGGGCCGCGTGGGCAGCACCACGCGCGGCTTCACCAGCTCGGGCGATGCCTACCAGGTGGGCATCTACAACTTCGAGACGCACTTCAACGAGTACGACTTCTACATCCAGGACTCCTGGAAGGTAAGCCGCAATCTCACCATTGACGCCGGTCTGCGGCTCGAAATGAAGATGACGCCTACCAACCCCGACGGCCGCGTCCGCGCGCCCGATCAGGCCGTGGTGGCTGGCGCGGCTCCGTCCCAGACTCTGAAGTGGGTAGCCAAAGACCTCTACCCCAGCGCGAAGAAGAACCTGGGGCCGTCGCTCGGCTTTGCCTGGGATCCGTTCGGCACCGGCAAGACGTCGGTCCGCGGCAACTACCGCATCGCCTACGACCGCATCAACAGCTTCGTCTTCAGCTCGACGGTGTTCCAAAACCTGCCGGGTATTGTCGTTGGCACGTCGAACACCACGTTTGGCCAGGGCGGCGGACGCCTGACCGATCTGCCGGTGCTCTCGGCGCCCACCGGCAAGGTGAGCGACTCGGCCCAGCCCACGGCCTTTGGCACCAGCTCCATCACTGTGGCTGATCCGAACTTCAAGATGCCGGAGACGCACCAGTGGGGCCTGTCCATCCAACGCGAAGTTCTCAAGAACTCCATCATCGAAGTGAACTACATCGGCCGCCGCGCCTATCACCTGTTTGGCGCCTATAACGCGAATCAGTCTGAGATCCGCTCGAACGGCTTCATGGACGGTGTCCGCACCGTGGCCGCCGGCGGCGAAAGCACGCTGATCAACCAGATCATGTCGGCCGACTCGCGCAAGAGCTCATCCGAAACCGGCTCGGCCGCTATGCGCCGTCTGTACCCGACCGAACTCAGCTATGGCAGCGTCGGCGCCATTGCGCAGGCCCTGTCGCGCCGCTCGGTCAGCGGCAAGGGCCAGGTGGAAGCCGCCGGACTCTCGCCCTACTTCTTTGTTCGCTACCCGCAGTTCGCGAATGGCATGAACGTGGTCGATTCGAACGACTGGTCCACGTTCCACTCCTTGCAGACGCAGTTCCAGCGCCGCATGACCAGTGGCCTGGAGTACCAATTCTCTTACACGTGGTCGAAGTCGCTCGATACGCGCAGCTACGACCCCGCCTTCACGGTGGTTTCCACGGCCAACAACCAATCGGCCAGCTCCACACCGTTTGACATCAACAACCGCCGGCTGAACTACGCGCCGTCGGACTTTGACCGCACCCACGTGGTCCAGACCTACTGGGTGTGGGAACTGCCGTTTGGCAAGGGCAAGCCGTGGCTGGCCAACGCCCCGGCGCCGGCCCAGAAGCTGCTGAGCGGCTGGCAGGTGAACGGCATGGCCACGTTCCAGAGCGGCCGTCCCATGTCGGTCTACGCCGGCTACTACACCTTCAATAACGTCGTCCAGAGTTTTGCCAACTGCAACGGCTGCTCACGTTCCCTGGGTAGCGTGCAGGAGATCGACGGCATCAAGTGGTTCTTCAACTCGAACGAGCGCGCCAAGTTCTCTTACCCCGCGCTCGGCGAGCTCGGCAACACCGGCCGCAACTTCTTCCGCCAACCTGGCGGCTGGGGAGTGGACGGCTCCATCATCAAGCGCACGCCGATCAACGAGCGCTTCAACCTCGAACTGCGCGCCGACATGACCAACGCGTTTAATCACCCCATGTTCGGCTCGCCCACACTCACCCTAAGCTCCACCACGTTTGGGCGCATTCGCGACACGGTCGTCAGCGGATCACGCAAGATCCAGTTGGGCGCCAAGATCACGTTCTAGGAGCACTAGTCCACACACTGTCCCGGCGGCGTCTTTTTCAGCGCCGCCGGGATTCCTATATTGCGATACCCATATTAAGATAGGGTTTGTTTCTAGCGGAGGACGGCAGTCATCCAGGCCCAGATAGTGAGCATTCGCGCATAATCGGCAACGGCGCGCGGCGATTCCGGAAATCGTGTCACTACGTTTCGGGGACCAAATGGAATGGCTACCGACTTAAGGGGGACTATACGTACATCGACGGTATTCAAAGCGGAAGGCCAAATGGTGGCCGGGGGCTGAAGCCCCCTGAGACAGAGAGCCCTGACGCCGATCTGCTACCGTTCCTACAACAAGGACACGGCGTCACCAGCTCACCAGAGGCACAGAAACTCAGCTAAGATGACCGCTGTATCTGATTCTAAACTCAGCGGCCCGGGTGAGCGAATATACGCCCTCGATTGGCTGCGCGTCCTGGCTTTCCTTCTGTTAATTCTCTACCACGTCAGCCTTTATTTCGGACCTGAAAACTGGCTGGTTAAGAACCCGGAGAGTAGTCCGTCACTTAGCTTGGTGATCGACTTCATACATCGCTGGCGGCTGCCCATCTTGTTCTTTATCTCCGGCGCGGGGGTTTCGTTCAGCCTCAAACACCGCTCAACGGGCCAGTATCTTCGCACACGCTTCATCCGCCTGTTCATCCCGCTCATATTCGGCGTGTTGTTCATTGTGCCTCCGCAGACCTACTTCAACCAGCTGTGGCTCGGCAAAGTCCATGGATCCTACTTTGAATATTGGCCTACAATATTCAGGCCTCTGCATCTATCCATTGGGCCCGTAGGCTCCGCACATCTCTGGTACGTAGCCTATCTGTTCTTTTACTCGCTGATCGGGCTCCCGCTGTTTCTGGCACTGCGGCGCCCGGCTGGAGTACGGATCGTGGATCGTCTGACGCACTGGCTAAGCCGGCCCGGCGCCATTTACCTGATTGCCGTGCCGGGCGCTGCGGCGGTGCTTCTGGTCAAAAGTCTGCGGCCTGATCAGCAACATTCACCCGACTTGACACGGCTGATAGCCTCGTTTTTTACATTTCTATGGGGCTATGTTCTTGGCGGGAAGATCCGGGTGCTCGACCTTCTGGGGCAAACGTGGAGGATGCACCTGGGCGTGGCCTGCGCGATGAGTTTGATCTTTTTCGCCTCACGAAACATTCCGAATATTGCCTTCTCCGTGCGTCTGATAAGAGACCAATTGCTGGCGGCGGCATGGCTTTTCACCGCGATTGGGATGGGACGTGTCTACCTTAGCCGCCCAGGCCGTTTTTTGAGCTGGGCCACAGAGGCGGTTTATCCCTTTTACATCGTTCACCAGACCATCACAGTGGCCCTCGGCTATTACATGATCTCGTGGCCAACTCCTATTGCCGTGAAATTACCTCTGCTGGCTTTTGGGACGCTCGCCGGAAGCTGGGTAGTCTACGGACTTAGCCGCCTCACAAGTCCCACACGCATCGTCCTTGGAATGAAGCCTTCGCCGCCGAGCGCAAAGTAACTCACCCCAAACTTAGCAGCGTCCTCTATCATGTCTAGTGTCTGGCGGTAGCCAGACGACAAGTGGAGGAGTCAGTTTGGTGGGTCGATTCCATCTGCCGGCAATTGGCGTACTGGCAGCAACGCTCACGACGTTGGGAGCGCAGCCGCTGCAGCATCCGCTAACGCTGCAAGACTGTATTCGCCTTGCCGAATCAGTTCCCTCCAACCTCACGCTTGCCAGCAGCGAGCGCTCCATCGCCGCGCAGGAAGTCACGCAGGCACGCGCGGGCCTGTTGCCGCAATCACAGATTGACAACGGCATCGTCTACAACAGCCCGTCGCGCACGAATCGCGACACGATCAGCTACGTTGCACTAAATGGCGTGCGTGAGTATGTTTCAACCATCACTGTGAATCAGGAGTTCGACACCTCGGGCCGTCTGCGCGCCGGCCTGAGCCGCGCTCGCATTGCGCGCGAGATGGCCACCACCAGCATGGCGCTGGCGCAGCGCGATCTGCGCCGCGCGGTTACCACCGCGTACTACCGTGCCCTACTCACTCGCCGGCTAGAGCGCGCCACCGCTGATGCGCTGGCGGAGGGTCGCGCCTTCGAAATCCGCGTGCGCAAACTTGCCCAGGGCGGCGAGGCGGCACAGGCAGACGTCGTGAAAGCCGCCGCGCAAACCGCATTTCTGGAACAGGCGTCGAGCAACGCCGAACTCGAAGCCCAACTCGCTAACCAGGAATTGGCCTCTTTCTGGACACGTGACGTATCAACACCGCTTGTGTTGGCCGACGTGCTGGAAGAGACTCCCAAACCGCCTGAACCAGAGCCAGCGCCCTATATGAAACGGCTTGAATTCAATCTTCTGGACGCCGAGCGGCGCGGCTATCAGGCCGACTACCGCACGGCGCGCGCCGCGCTGCTGCCGCAACTGGGCGTCACGTTTCAGTACGGCCTCGACGCCAACGCCGTGCACATTTCCGAGCGTGGCTACGCGGCGTTCGTCAATCTCACAATTCCGCTATTTGACTGGAACCGCGCGCGCGGCGCCATGACCCAGGCGCGCTTGCGGGCTAAGCAGGTCGAAACCACACGGGCCATCTCTGAACGCACGCTCTCGAAGGAGTACCAAGCCGCTCTGGCACGCGCTAAACGCTTCTTCGATCAGATAGCCATCACTTCGCGGCAGAGCGCGCTGGCGGCCGACGATTTGCGCCTCAGCCGCATCCGCTACGAAGGTGGCGAGGGCTCGGCGCTCGACGTCGTCACTTCGCAAAATCAGTTGGCGCAAGCCCGCGCCAATTACTACACCACACTCGCCAATTACTTGAATGCCAGGGCCGATCTGGAGGTCGCCGCGGGACGATGAAACCACTCTTTCCGTTGATCCTCGCCGCACTGGTGCTGGCTGGTTGCGGATCGCATGAGGAGCAGACGCCACAGCCCGTGGTGGATGTAAAGGTGGCCCGCGCCGAACTTGCCGATGTCCGCCTGAGCGTCCAGGCACCCGCTTACATCTTTGGCCGTGAACAGGCTAATCTGACTGCGCGCATCACGGCGCCAATCCGCCGCCTGGCCGTGCGCAAGGGCGATGCCGTCAGCGCCGGCCAATTGCTTGCACAGCTCGATAATCGCGACCTCATCGCGGCGCGCGACCAGGCGGCCGCGGCAGTCACCGACGCCGAAGCGAATTTTCAGCGCATTACTTCCGCCACGCTGCCATCCGACATCGAACGGGCACGCGGCCAGGCCGCCAGCGCCGCGGCCGCCCTGAAGCAGGCCGAGAAATTCTACGAGCGCCGCCATCAGCTCTTCCAACAGGGCGCCATTCCGCAGCGCGACCTGACGATGAGTGAGACGGAGCTGGCGCAGGCGCGAGCCAACAATGAAGTGGCCCAGAAGAGCTACGACCTGATGCTGCACCAGTCGCGCGACCGCGACATCGTCATGGCCAAGGCGAGGCTCGATCAGGCCCGCGCACAACTGGCGCAGGCGCAGGCCCAGTTAGCCTTCGCTGACATCCGCAGCCCCTTCGCCGGCGCCGTCACTGAGCAGTTCCAATTCCCCGGCGACATGGCCAAGCCCGACGCTCCCATCTTCACTGTGATGGATCTGAGCGTGGCCGTGGCGCGTGCGCAAGTCCCCGAAACTGAGGCCGTCCAGCTCCACACCGGTGCGGCCTGCACCTTCCTGCCGGGCGGCGCCGCCGGAACATCTTTCAGCGGCCACGTTTCGGTGGTCAACCAGGCAGTCGACCCGGCACGGCGCACCGTCGAAGCCTGGTGCGAGATCCCCAATGCGGCACACGCGCTACGCGCCGGCACCTTCGGCCAGACCGTAGTGTTCACTGGCACCGAGGCCAAGAGCATCGTGGTGCCGGAGCCGGCCGTTCAGTTTGCTGAAGGCACCGGTAAGGGTATTGTGATGGTGGCTGGCAGCAAGGGCGCTGCCGTAAGGCGTGAAGTTGAGACCGCCGTCACGTTCGATGGCAAAGTCCAGATCAAGAGCGGCCTGAAGGTGGGGGAGTCCGTCATTGTACGCGGCGCCTACGGTCTGACTGACGGCACAAAGATCCGCATCGCGGAGGACAAGTAGCCGTGAACAGCCGGCTCTCTGGATTCGTCCAGGCACATGCCCGCGCGATGGTGATCATCGTTCTTGCTTTTGCGATGGCCGGAACGGCGTTCCTCTTCCGGCTGCCCATCGCTATCTTTCCGCAGACCGACTTTCCGCGCATCGTGATCCTGGTGGACAACGGCATCACGCCGGTCGATGTTCAGATGTTGCGCGTCACGCGGCCAATTGAAGAAGCCGTGCGCATTGTCCCGGGCATCACCACCATCCGTTCGGTGACGGCGCGCGGCTCAACTGAAATTAGCGTCTTTTTTCGCTGGGACGTCGACATCCTCAACGCACTTCATCTGGTGCAGGGCCGCATCTCGCAGATCACGCCCTCACTGCCACCGGAGTGCCGCTTCTACATCAACCGGCTGACGTTCTCAGTCTTCCCGATGGTCGGCTTCAGCATCACATCGCCGACACGTTCGCAGTCGGAGCTATGGGAGCTGGCCTATTACAACCTTGCGCCGCGCCTCTACCGCCTGCCCGGCGTGGCTGAGACGCGCATTGTCGGTGGACGCCCGCCCGAATACCATGTACTGGTCGATCCGCAGAAGCTGAACGGCTACAACATGCCGCTCACCAAGGTGACCGACGCGCTGCGCGCCGACAACATCATCTCGCCATCGGGCATGGTGCAGGAGAACTACCATCTTTACCTGACCACCGTCACTGGCCTGTTGCGGACGCGCGAGCAGATCGAAAACACCGTTGTCGACGTGGTGCGCGGCACGCCTGTCTCGGTGAAGGACATTGCCAATGTGGTGGCCGCGGAAAAGCCCGTCTACAACATCGTCACCGCCAATGGCCGGCCGGCCGTACTAATCAACGTCTTGCAGCAGCCCGACGGCAACGCTGTGGAGATCGCCAATGCAGTGAACGCCGAACTGGCCGCCATCAAGAAGGCGCTGCCGGGCAACATTCAGCTTTCTACCTACTACGACCAGTCTGTACTGGTTCGCGATTCCATCTCGGGCGTCACCGAAAGTATTCTTATCGGGCTGGGCCTGTCCGTGCTGGTGCTGCTGGTGTTTCTGAAGAGTTGGCGCACCACCATCGTGGCCGCCGTGGTCATCCCAATTGCCGTGCTGATCGCCGTGGTCTTCATGCGCGCATTCAACATGAGCTTCAACCTGATGACGCTCGGGGGACTGGCGGCCTGCATTGGCGTGGTGATTGACGACGCCATCGTGATGGTGGAAAACATCATGGTCCACCTCTCCACGGGCCAGGCGCCGATGGAGGCCGCCAAAAGCGCAATCACGGAGTTGACGCCCGCCCTCACCGGCTCCACACTCACGCCCATTGTTGTTTTTGCGCCGCTGGTCTTCCTCGGCGGGGTGACTGGCGTCTTCTTCCGCGCTTTGGCGATGACCATGGTCACAGCCCTCCTCGCCTCGTTGTTCCTCGCCATCTTCTTTACGCCGGTGCTGGCCGCCGTCTTCTTCCGCCGCCCGGCCGGTGAAGCGACTAGCGATCTAGAACAGGCCGAACAGAGCGGCGAGGGCCGGGTGCTGCGCTGGCTTACCCAACGCTATGAAACGGCGTTGCACTGGTCGCTCTTTCATCCGCGCGCGGTATTGCTCTGCGCCGCAGGACTGCTTTGCGGCATGGCCGGCATCTATTACCAGCTCGGCAGTGGATTCCTGCCCGAAATGGACGAGGGCGCCTTCGTACTCGACTACATCATGCCGCCCGGCACATCGTTGCAGGAAACGGATCGGGTGCTGCGCCATATCGAGCAGTTCATCCGCGAGACGCCCGAAATTGAGAGCTACTCGCGCCGCACCGGTGCGCGTCTGGCGCTGGCCATTGCGGAGCCCAACACCGGCGATTTTCTGATCAAACTCAAGCGCGACCGCAAGCGCCCACTCGAAGATGTGACCGCTGAACTGCGCCATAAGATTGCCAGCTCGGAGCCGGCCATCGAAGTTGAGTTCCCGCATATTCTCGAAGATCTGATCGGCGATCTCGCCTGGTCGCCGCAGCCCATTGAGATCAAGGTCTACAACGACGATGAGGCGGCATACAAAGAGGCCGCTGAAAAGATCGAGGCATGGCTGCCAAAGGTGAAAGGCGTGGTCGACATTGTCAACCAGACCATCGTCATCGGCCCGTCGCACAATTTCCGCGTCGATCCGGTGAAGGCCCGTCTGGCGGGCTTTGGCGTGAAGGACGTGGCCGATCTGCAGGCCGCGATGCTCGACGGCGAGGTGGCCTCCGATATGATCCGTGGCGACCGTCTGGTGGGCATCCGCGTACGCTATCCGCTCGAATTCCGTTCTTCCACCGAGAAGCTCAAATCGCTGCTGCTAACGTCGCCCACTGGCCAAACGGTGCCGATGTCGAGCCTGGCCAGCGTCGAGGTGGACGAAGGCACGACCGAGATCCACCGCGAAAACCTGCGCAACATGTCGGCCGTAACAGCACACCTGGAAAGGCGCGATCTCGGCACCACGATTGACGAAATCCAACGCCGTTTGCCCAAGGAAGTGGCGCTGCCCGCGGGCACACACGTGGAGTACGGCGGGCTCTACGAGATGCAGCGCGAATCGTTCCTTGGCCTGACGCAAGTGCTGCTGCTCTCCATTCTGCTGATCTTCGTGATCCTCGTCTTCGAATTCCGCTCATTCTCGCACCCCATCGCGATTCTGGTGGCCACCATCCTATGCGGCTCCGGCGCGCTGGCCGCGCTGTGGATCACCGGCAGCACACTGAACATCTCGTCGTTCATGGGCGCCATCATGGTGATCGGCATCGTGCACAAAAATGGCATTCTGATGCTCGACTCCGAGCAGTATTTCTCCGCGCGTGGCTACGAATTGCGCGACGCCATCTTCCACGCTGGACGCCGCCGCCTGCGGCCGATTCTGATGACCGCGCTGGCCACTATCTTCGGCATGGCGCCACTGGCCGTGGGCGTGGGCTCCGGCGCGCAACTGTTGCAGCCGCTGGCCATCGCCGTCATCGGCGGCGTCACGGTTTCGATGGTGTTGTCGCTGCTGATTACGCCCGTGATCTTCTACGAGCTGCGCCAGCGCGGGCTGTAATCTAGTCGAGCTTCCACGGCGCGCGGTAGGTGCGCGCAACCAGCGCGTTGGCCGCGTCGTTCGCGACGGCCTGCTCTTTTTCGTGGTCCCACTCGACGCGCGAACGCGTCCGCAGGGCGAGGTTGCCCAGGTGCGCCACCGTCGAGACGTGGTGGCCCACATCCAGGTTTTCCACCGGCTGCTGGCGGCTCTTGACGCAATCCAGGAAGTTGCGCGCGTGCGCGGCGCGCATCTGCTCGCCAGCCTTGGTGCGGCGTTTCATCTCGACAACATCGCCGCGTTTCAGCGGCTCGGCAATCACTTCCCAACCGTTGTTGTCGACAATCAGGGTGGCATCGGAGCCGGTGAAGGCGACGCCGTGCTCGCGGCGGTCCGGCCCCAGGCCGCACTGCACCTGATGCTCCCAGATCAGCGTGTAGGACGGAAAATCATACACAGCAATCTGCGTGTCGGGCGTCTCTGAATTGTCCTTCAGCGCGTACTTGCCGCCCGAGCTGATCACGGCCTTCGGCCACTCCGGCCCCATCGCCCACAACGCGATGTTGATCAGGTGCACGCCCCAATCCGTCATCAGCCCGTTGGCGTAATCCCAGAACCATCGGAAGTTGAAATGGAAGCGGTTCTTGTTGAACGGCCGCAATGGCGCCGGGCCCAGCCACATGTCGTAGTCCACGCCCGCCGGCGGCGCCGAGTCTGGCGGATTGCCAATGTCCTTGACCCAGTCGAGATAGGCCCAGCAACGCACCTGCCGCACCTTGCCGATCTTGCCCATGCGCACCATCTCCACGGCCTCGGCCCAGTGCTGGCCACTGCGCCAGTGCGTGCCCATCTGCATGACGCGCCCGTAGCGCCGCGCGGCGTCGCGCATCACGCGGCCCTCTCCGATGGAGGTGGCCAGCGGCTTTTCCACATAGCAATCTTTGCCCGCCTGGCAGGCCGCCAGCGTGGGCAGTGCGTGCCAATGGTCCGGCGTGCAAATCAGGCAGATGTCAACGTCTTTGCTTTCGATAACGCGGCGGAAGTCCTTCACCACCGCAGGCGACTTCTGGCCCGCCTCGGTCAGTCGCTTCACGGTGGAGGCGATCATCGCGTCATCAATGTCACAGATTGTGCTGATTTCACACTCCGGATGGGCCAGGAAGGCACGCGAGTCGGCCACCGAGATGCCGCCGCAGCCGATCATCCCAATCCGCACGCGGTCGCTTGGCGCCACCGCTGCCCGGGCCACAGCCGTTGCGAGCGAGGCTCCGAAAAGGGTCCGACGGGTGAATGCTGCCATACCGAGCTCCTTGTCAGGACCCAGTATATGCGCTTGCTTGAACTATTTGAGGACTTCGCGCGACATCCGCACCAGCGATTCGCGCATTGAGCGTAGGTCTGGACTCTCCTCGTCATTCTGCGCATTTGGCGAGAAAAGACACGCGGACTGAGCGACGAAATTCGGCTGGCAAACCATTTCACAAAAAACCGACACCAGTTCCGGATCACGCCAATGCATGGCCGTTTCTTTCTTCAACATCGCTATGGCATCGGCCGGCGGATAGGCCAATTTGTAACTACGCCGTGAAGTGAGCGCATCGTAGATGTCGGCCAATTGAAGGATGCGCGCCAGCAGCGGGATCTCTTCTCCCGTCAAGCCGTCCGGATATCCCGAGCCATCCCATTTTTCATGGTGGTTGCGGATGATCGGCAAGACTGGCGCCAGCGAGCGCATCGGGTGACAGATTTCAACACCCTTCCAGGTGTGGGAGCGCATCACAGCCCACTCTTCCTCATTCAGCACGCCGCGCTTGAACAGGATGGCGTCCGGCACGGCAATCTTGCCGATGTCATGGAGGAATCCACCGCGATAAAGAGCCACCAGATCGTCTTCCGGCAAGCCCAGCGCCGTGCCAAGGGCCACGCTCAGCGCAGCCAGCCGCTGACAGTGATTACCGGTCTCCTTGTCGCGTTCCTCGACAGTCTGCGCCAGCGCGAACAAGATTGTTTCGGCCTCTTCCAGTGAGTCGACGGCGCGCTTATTGCGCAGCAGCGTGCGGATGCGCGTTCGCACCACGGCTGGCTGCAACGGTTTGATGAGGAATTCATCTGCGCCCGACTCCAGGCCCGCCACCTCGTTTTCGATGCCTTGCACAGAGGTGAGTATCAGGATGGGGATCAGCCGCATCCGGCGGTTGGCCTTGACGCGACGGCAAAACTCCAGCCCCCCATAGGTATGGCGGTTGGTTCCGCCCATCACCAGCTCGGCGATGATCAGATCCACCGATTCGCTTTCGAGAATCGAAAAAGCTTCGTCCTGGTTGCGCGCTTCGATTACCCTGTACGGACCGGCCTTGAGTATGCCCTTGATTAGCTGGCGGTTGATTTCTATCTGGTCCAGCAGCAAAATGGTGGACCGCCCCAGCGCCTCGTTCACCGGCACGCCAAACGAAGAGAACAGACGCGCATCACGCTGGACCACTGAAGGACCGGAGCTTTCTGTCACGACGCTGCTCGTTTCACTCGGCTGCATTCTGTTTTCATATCGACCTGCGTGCTCCAACTCTTTAGGACCCATCAATTTGCGCTGGACCGCATCGCAGGCTCAAGCTGGAAGAGAGGAGTTTCCATGTCGAACCGGCTTCCTGAAATTAATGCCTATCTCAGCCGTTTGGCGCCCACACCACTTGCGCCAATCCAACTCCGTGAGACCGACCCGGCCGTCTGGTGCAAGCTTGAGTTTCTCAACCCCAGTGGCTCCACCAAGGACCGCATTGCCCGCCACATTTTGGAAAAGGCCTGGCGCGAAGGCGTCATCCGCCCGGGCAGCCTCGTCGTCGAGGCCTCCAGCGGTTCCACCAGCATCGCCATGGCGCTGGCTTGCGCGCAGTTCGGACTACGTTTCATTGCCTGCCTGCCCGAGGGCGTTTCCAGTGAACGTGTTTGGATGATTCGCGCTTACGGCGGCGAAATTCGCCTCACGCCCAAGGCCGACGGTATCCGTGGTGCCATTGCCGAAACCGAGCGCTTGGCCGCCGAGCAAGGCGCCTTTTTGCCGCGCCAGTTCTTCAATCCCGAGAACGCGCGCGCCCACGCCATGGCGACTGCCCGCGAAGTGGTAGATCAGATTCCCGGCCGTGCGGTGGATGCCGTCGTCAGCGGCGTCGGCACCGGCGGCACGCTGGTCGGGCTATACGACGGGCTCTGTGAGGAGGGCTGCACACCAATCCCTGTTTACGCCCGCCCGGTTGAATACGAGAAGTTCGACGTGGAGTGTTGCAGCTACTCGACACGCATCCCGGGTGTCGTGGAGTGCATCTCCACGATTTACGACGAAGCCCACATGCCGAAGCTTGAAACGGTCGAGGTGAGCGCCGGCGAGGCCCTCGAATTGACACGCCTGCTCATGCGCCACGGCTTCCCGGTCGGCCCCAGTTCAGGCCTCAACCTGGTCGCAGCCATAGCCATTGCGCGACGGCTTGGCCCGGCCGCTCAGGTGGTCACTATCTTCCCGGACCGCATGGAGCGCTACTTCTCCACTGAGTTGTTCGCGCCGATGCGTGCCGACTAGTTGCCCGCCGGAATCGCATTCCGGAATTGACAACCGGCAAGTATATTGTATATATTCTATAGAAATTGTAGTATTTGAATCGGGGAGCTGTCCACAGCTCCCCGCCCCACACGGAAGGCCCAGTTGAGTCCTTCCAGTGGTGGAGCACCTGTTCTGTCTCCCCACCGTTCATTGCCCGCCTGTCGAGTCTGCAGGCTCCCGCTTCAAAAAAGAACGAACGAGGAGAACGTCCAAAGTGTCTTCATTTCCCTCCACTGGACCGGCTGCGGCCAACACGCAGTCCTGGAGAATCCGATCTTTCCTTGTGATGCTTGCGTTTGCCGTCCTGAGCGGCACGATGCCGTTACGCGCGCAAACCGCAAGCGGCGTAACCGGTATCATCACAGACCCGTCGTCAGCGCGACTGAAGGGCGCCGCAATCACAATCCGCAACGAGGAAACAGGTGTTACGCTGACGGCGCCGACGAACGGCGAAGGGGAGTTCACGGTGGCGCCGCTACAACCGGGCCGCTACGAGATCAGCGCCGAGCTGACGGGTTTCCAGCGCCACACGCGCAAGGGCTTGGTGCTGGAACTGGGGCGCGTGGCAAGGCTCGATTTCACGCTGAATATCGGGCAGGTCAGCGAGTCGGTGGAAGTCAGCGAACAGGCTCCGCTGCTTGAATCGGAGACGGCGACGGTGGGGCAGTTCATCGAGAACAAGACCGTGTCGGACATGCCGATCAACGGCCGGCGCGTAGGCGATCTGCTGAAGCTGCTGGGCAGCGCGGTATATGTCGCGGGCGACGTCATCCGGCCGCGCGTGGCCGTGGCGGGCGGGCGCGCCGATCAGCAACAGTGGCTGCTGGACGGCGTGAACGCGTCGAATGTGGCGCTGGAGATTCCGCAAGCGCTGTTCAATCCGCCGGTGGAAGCGGTGCAGGAAGTGCGCGTGCAGGAGAGCAACTACTCAGCCGAGTACGGCAATTCCAGTTCCGGCGTGGTGAGCATCTCCACGCGCTCCGGCACCAACCGGCTGCGTGGCAGCGTGTATGAGTATTTCCGCAACGATGCGCTGGATGCACGCAACTTCTTCTCCGCCTCCAAGGCGCCACTGCGATATAACATCTACGGCCTGACAATTGGTGGACCGGTGATCAAGAACCGCACCTTCTTTTTCACATCGAACGAGTGGCAGCGGCAGCGCATTGGCGCGACACGCCTGTACACGGTGCCTACGGCGGCGCAGCGTGGCGGCGATTTTTCGCAGACCTACAACACGTCCGGCGCTCTGGTGACCGTCTACGATCCGGCCACCAACGTGACCTCCGGCAGCACCACGACGCGGACGCCCTTCGCGGGCAACGTCATCCCGGCGTCGCGTTTTGACGCCGTCTCCAGCCAGTTTGCCAGCTACTTCCCGCCGCCCAACCGTGCGGCCTCCAATCTGGCGGGCGCGAACAACTTCGGCGCCAACGGCTCGACCAACCTCAACCTGACCACCTGGACGACGAAGGTAGATCACGTCATCAACGACCGCCAGCGGCTAAGCTTCCGCATGGTGCTGCACGACTTCCCCACCGACACGACAGCTACCTACACCAACGTAGCGGCCGATCCGGCGGGCTCCACCACGGACCGGCGGGCGTACAGCTTCCTGGTAAACCACATTGTGAACATCGGCACGCGCGTGGTGAACGATGCGCGCTTCAATTACCAGCCACGCCGTTTCCGCTCCGACACCTTGAGCATTGGCGGCGGCTGGCCGGCGAAACTCGGTCTGAACGGCGTTTCAGGCAGCGCGTTTCCCTACGTGACTTCAGCCGGCTTCGCCGCGCTGGGCAGCTCCGGCCAGCAGCGCATCCAAACGCCAATCCGCGATACCGATTTCGTCGATGTCGTCAGTTGGCAGTTGCGCGCACACACACTGAAGTTCGGTGGCGAGGTGCGGTGCGGGCAAAACGTCGACGATCTGAACAGCCTGGTTTCGGGCTCCATCGGATTCGGCACGCAATCCACCGCACTGCCGTCCACCAGCTCCGGCGGCAATGCCATCGCCAGCCTGCTACTGGGAAAGGCTCTGTCGGGTAGCATTCTCGACACGGACCGGCTGGACAGGCGCTCCACCTACTACGCGGGCTTCATCCAGGACGACTGGAAGGCGACGCCCAATTTCACGCTGAACATCGGGCTGCGCTGGGAGACGAATACGCCGCGCATCGACGTGAACAACCGCCAGAACTCGTTTGATACCGCCGCCATCAATCCGGTGTCGGCAACGCCGGGCGTAGTCACTTTCGCCGGCCTCAACGGGCTGGGCGCCAAGGTCTACCGTAGCGACTACAATAATTTCGGACCGCGCTTCGGCTTCGCCTGGCGGCCGCGTCAGGACCGCAACTTGGTGGTGCGCGGCGGTTATGGCATCTACTATGGGCCGGCGGTGCCGGGCTCGAACACGGCCAGCGCAGGCTTTCAGACCGGTGGCGACTTTAGTTCGCCGGACAGTGGCGTCACGCCGGCCTTCCAGGTGTCGGACGGCTTCCCCACCACCACCGCCACCACGCTCGATGCAAGCTACGGAGCTGTAGTGCCGGGCAAGGCGGTGAAGTTCGCACCCACCTACATCGGGCAGGACCGTAGCTTGGGCTACTCACAGCAATGGAACTTCAACGTCCAGCACGAACTGCCGGGCAACTTGGCGGTGGAGTTGTCTTATCTGGGCAATGTCGGCCACAAGCTGCCCGGGCAGAACACGAATATCAACCAGATCCGGCCGGAGCTGCTGGTGGCCGGCGCGTCGCAGAAGTCGCGGCCGTTCCCGCAGTTCGGCAACGTCACGCTGCTGACACCGCTGTGGGGCAACTCAAACTACCATGGCCTGAACGTGAAGGCGGAGAAGCGCTTCTCGCACGGGCTGAACTTCCTGGCCAACTACACATGGTCGAAGTTCATCGACGACATCGCGTCGAGCTTCGAAGTTGGAGCGGTGCAGGGCGCTTATCAAGATTTCTACAACCGAGGATCCGACCGCTCGCTGTCGGGCAACGACGTGCGGCACCGTCTGGTGATCAGCTCGGTGTACGAACTGCCGTGGGGCAAAGGCCGCAGGCTGCTGACCAGCGGACTGCTGTCCAACCTGGCGGGAGGCTGGAACGTCGGCGGCATCCTGGTGGCACAGGCCGGCGCACCGTTCGGCTTGACGACGCAGACCAATACGAGCAACTCGTTTTCGGGCGGCGCACAGCGCGTAAACGTGCTGCGCAATCCGGTGTTGCCGAAATCGGAGCGCACCGTGGCGCGCTACTTCGACACCACGGCCGTGACCGCACCGGCGCAGTACACGTTCGGCAATTCACCGCGCGCGCTGCTGACCGGGCCGGGTGTGTTGAACCTCGATTTGTCGCTGCTGAAGAACTTCCGCGTGGTGGAGCGCTACAACGTGCAGTTCCGCGCCGAGGCCACCAATGCGGCCAACCACACGCAGTTTCTGATTCCGGGCACGGTGCTGGGCTCGTCCAGCTTCGGTGTCACCAGCGGGGCGCAGTCGGCGCGTGTCCTGCAACTGGGATTGAAGTTGGAGTTTTAGGGAGTACGAGATGAACACGAGAAGACAGTTTCTGTCGCGAACGGGTGCATTGGCGGCGGCATCGGTGCTGGGCGCGGCGCCGGTGCGGCGGCGGCCGCCGAATCTGGTGTTGATTCTGGCCGACGATCTGGGCTACACCGACCTGGGCGTGTATGGCAGTCCGCTATATGAGACGCCGAACATCGACCGTCTGGCCCGCGAGGGGCTGCGTTTCACCAACGCTTACGCGGCCTGCCCGGTGTGCTCGCCCACACGGGCCAGCATCATGACAGGCAAATACCCCGCCCGGCTGGGCGTCACCAACTTCCTGGGCGGCAAGCATCCGCTGCCGTACTCGAAGCTGATCGGCGTGGAGCAGGAGCAGCAACTGGCGCTGTCGGAGACCACCATTGCCGAGTCGTTGAAGGCCGCCGGCTACACCACCGGGCACTTCGGCAAGTGGCATCTGGGCGGGCCGGGCTATGGACCGGACAAGCAGGGTTTTGACACTGTCTTCGGCGCGCAGGCGGGCGTCGCCAGCTATTTCTACCCCGGCTGGGCGGGCAAAGACCCGAAGATTGAAGGCACTCCCGGTGAATACGTCACCGACCGGCTGGGCGACGAGGCCGCGCGCTTCGTGCGCCAGAATCGCGAACGGCCGTTCTTCGCCTACCTGCCGCACTTCGCGCCGCATGTGCCGGTGGAGGGCAAGCCCGCCCTCGTCAAGAAGTACCAAGCCAAACTGAAGCCCGGACTGCGGCACAACGACCCGGGCTACGCCGCCATGATCGAAAGCCTCGATCAGAACGTCGGCAAGGTGCTGGAAGCGATTGAAAGCTCGGGCATCGCGAACGACACCATCGTGCTGTTCACGTCGGACAACGGCGGGCTGTCGGCGCCGGAGTGGCTGCTGAAGCCGACCACGTCCAACTGGCCGCTGCGCGAAGGCAAGGGCCATCTTTACGAGGGCGGGGTCCGTATCCCGCTGATTTTGCGCGGACCGGGCGTGCGCCGCGGTGCGGTGGACAACTCCGTGGTGTGCAGCGTGGACTACTTCCCGACGTTCAATGAACTGGCTGGCCGTCCGGCGTCGGCCAACGCGGGCATCGACGGCCGAAGCTTCGTTCCGCTGCTGGGAGCGGCGCGCCAACTGTCCGAACGGCCGCTGTTCTGGCACTATCCGCACTACAGCAATCAACTGGGCCGGCCCGGCGCGGCCATCCGCCTGGGTGACTTCAAGCTGATCCGTTTCTACGAGGACAACCACGTGGAGCTGTATCACCTGAAGGAAGATATCGGCGAGCAGAAAAACCTGGCGCAAGCATTCCCCGAGAAGGCCCGTGAGCTGGAGCAGAAGCTGGACGTGTGGCTGAAAGAGGTGAAAGCCAAGTTCCCGGCGCCGAATCCGAAGTACGATCCGGCGCGCGAGGGCGAAGGCTACTGGTGGAAACAGCCCGGCGCCTACCAGCGCTGGGGTAAAACGGACTAACGCAAACATGCAAAACGCCGCCGCGCCCATCTTGCCTCGGCCGCGGCGGCGTTCTGTCTCACCTCAAATCCAACCTGGACTACCAGCCCACCGGCTTGCCCTTGTTCTGCTCGATGAGCCAATCCTCCAGCGGCTTGAAGTAGGCGCGTACCGCGCCGCCATCCATCTGCCGCGTGCCGGCCAGCTTTTCAAGCACATCCTGCCACGGACGGCTCTGGCCCATTTCGAGCGCCTCGTTCAAACGCTTACCGGCCTCTTTGTTGTCGTAGATTGAACAGCGGTGCACGGGACCCTTGCAGCCTGCGGTTTCGCTCAACGCTTTGTGGAACTGGAACTGCAAGATATGCGCCAGGAAGTAACGCGTGTAGGGGACATTCGCCGGCACGTGGTACTTCGCGCCCGGATCGAAGAACTCCTCGCCGCGCGCCATCGGCGCCGCGACGCCCTGATACTTCAACTTCAAATCCCACCAGGCCTTGTTGTATTGCTCGGGCGTCACTTGGCCTGAAAAGACCTTCCAGCGCCACTGGTCGATCATCAGCCCGAACGGCAGGAATGCCACTTTTTCGAGCGCCCGCTTCATCAGCAGTCCGATGTCCTTCGACTGGTCCGGCGCTTTCTGGATCAGGCCCAGCTTCACCAGGTATTCGGGCGTGATGGACAACGCGATGGTGTCGCCGATGGCCTCGTGGAAACCGTCGTTGGCGCCATTGCGGAACAGGAACGGCTGCTGGTTGTAGGCACGTTGGTAGAAGTTGTGGCCCAACTCATGGTGAATCGTGTTGAACTCGTCGGCCGTGATGTCGATGCACATTTTGATGCGCAGATCGTCAACGTTATCCACGTCCCAGGCCGAGGCGTGGCACACCACGTCACGGTCGCGCGGACGCGTAAACAGGGAGCGCTCCCAAAACGTCTGCGGCAGCGGAGCGAAGCCAAGACTCTTGAAAAACGCCTCGCCGTAATGCACCATGCCGAGCGCGTCGGTCTTGCGCCCCTTCAGAATGGCCGTCAGATCGTAGCCCGGATCGGCCGACGCCGGCGCCAGGATCGGATAGAGATTATCCCACTGCTGCGCCCACAGATTGCCCATCAGTTGGGCCGGAATTGGACCGCTCTCCGGCACCACGTCCTTGCCATACTTCTCGCGCAGCTTCCAGCGCGCGTAGGCGTGCAGTTGCACGTACAGAGGCTTCACCTGCTCCCACAGCCGGTCCACCTCTTTTGAGAACTCATCCGGCTTCATATCGTACTGGCTGCGCCACAGCGCGCCGGTGTCGGCAAAGTTCAACTCCTTGGCGCCCTGGTTGGTGATCTGCACCAGCCGCATGAAGTCTTTCTTCATCGGCGGCGAAATCGTGTGCCAACCCGTCCACACATCCAACAGTTGTTTGGGATCACGGCTGGTAGCCATAACGCGCGTGATCTCATCGATGTTCATACATTTCGATTGATCACCGCCTGGACAGTACTTACCCTTGCCATATGCCGCTTCCAGCCCCGCCGCCAGCTTCGTCATCTCGGCCGCCAGCTTCGGATCCGACGGTGCCGGCAGCGTCATACCCAGCTTGAGCAGCAGCATCTTGCGCGCCATGTCGGGCGGCAGTTTCACGTTGTCGAACTTCGCCGCCTGCTTGGCGTATTTCACCGATGCCGTGATCAGGCGCTCGTTCGCCTTGGCCGACAGCGCTTCGGTGTCCTGGGTGATGAAGTTCGACTGCACCCATTGCGCCTGACCGGCCTCGTTGCTGAGCGCCAGCAGATCGGCCTCGGCTGAGGCCAGAAAACTCTTCGCCTCTTCCACCGAGGGTGCGCCACCGCAGCCGGCCAGCGCAAGAATCAAGAGGGCAAGAAACGGTTTCTTCATTGAGGACAACTCCAGCCAAACAGTCTAATGCAAGATCGCGTTTAAACCGAGCACCAGTGTGATGCCCACCAGCGACGTAACCACCTTCATCACGGTCCACGAACGCAGCGTATCGGCCACGCTCATGCCGAAGCACTCTTTCACCAGCCAGAAGCCGGCATCGTTCACGTGCGACAGGATGGTGCCGCCCGCGCAAAGCGCTAGCAACGTCATCTCGGGTGAGTAGCCGGCGCGGCCCTGCACCAGTGGCGCCACAATCCCGCCCGCCGTGATGATGGCCACCGTGGCCGAGCCCTGCGCCACCCGCATGCCGGCCGCCACCACATAGGCCAATATCAATGGCGACACGTTCATCTCCGCCAGCAGACGGCCCGCCTGCGGCCCCACGCCCGAATCGACAATCACCTGTTTGAAGGCGCCGCCGCCGCCCATGATGGCCAGCAAAGTGCCAATTGGCAGCAGCGCATCAGTTGTCAGTTTGAGCAACTTTTCGCGATCCAGGCCACGCCGCGCGCCCAGCGCATACATCGCCAGCAGTGTGGCTACGCTCAACGCCGTGAATGGATGCCCAAAAAATTCCGCGGGCGGGTGCACAGGCGCGGGCAGCCAGCGTTCGGTGCTCGCCAGCAGAATCAGCAACACTGGCAGCGTCAGCAGCAGCACAATCAAGCCAACGCGCGGCGGCTTGCGGTCCGCCGCCGGCTCCACCGCAATGGCGCGTTCCGGCACCGGCACGAACATGCGGCGCGCGATCCACAGGCCGTACACCATGCCCCCGCTCAACGCCATGGGAATCGACAGCGCCGCACCATAAAGAATCGCCTTGCCAAGGTCCGCGCCCAGCAGTTGCGCCGCCGCCGCAGGCGCCGGATGCGGTGGCACCATCGCGTGCGTTACCGTCAGTGCCGCAGCGATGGGCAAGCCGAAGTAGAGCAGCGACCGCTTCGTCTCACGAGCCAGCGCATACGCCAGCGGCACCAGGATCATGAATCCGACTTCGAAGAAGATCGGCAGCCCCACCAGAAACGCCGCCAGGAACACGGCCCATACGGCGTGCCGCCGCCCGGTGCGCTCAATCATCCACTCTGCCAGCGCCGCGCCGCCGCCCGAGTGTTCGATCATGCGCCCCAGCATTGCGCCCAGCGCCACCACCACCGCGATAAAGCCCAGCGCGTCGCCAAATCCCGTTTGCAGCGACTTCAGCAGCTTCAGCGGAGCCATGCCCGCAGCCAGCCCCAACGCCATGCTGGTGATCATCAGCGACAGGAACGCATGTAGTTTCAGCCACAGGATCAGCACCAGCAGCAGGGCCACCGCGCCGAGCGTCAGCAGAACCAACATCGTGCCGGAGGGCATGTCCCCGCCATTCTATGCGATCTAGTCTTGCCGCAGGGCCGTGTGTGGGGCCAGCCTCGACGCCCGCCAGGCCGGACCGCAGGCCGACGCCAGACTCACAGTGAGGAGCAACAGTGCCGCCGACGCAAATACGGCGCCGTCGTGCGCGGAGACGTCGCCCAGTCTCGACGCCGCCAACGGCGCCAGTAGTGCCGCGGCGCTCAATCCGATTCCGCTGCCCGCCATCGCCACCACGGCCGCTCCACGCAGTACTCCGTTGAACAGGCTGGCGGGCGTCGCCCCCAACGCAAGACGAATGCCGAATTCCCGCCGCCGGCGGCGCACGCTGTAGCCCATCAGGCTGGCCAAGCCCAGTGAAGCCAGTACCGCAGCCAGCACGGCAAATGCGCCCAACAGCGCGGAGGCCAATCTCTGCGGCCCCAACGCGCCATCGCGTAGCTCGCGCCCGCTGGTCGTCTCGATCAACGCCAGTTGTGGCCACGTGCGCCGCACCTCCCGCGCCAGCGTGGCCGGCGCTAGACTGGTGCGGACAACAATGCAATTGGCGTGGCCTCCGGCGCTGAATGGACGGTAAAAGTACGGCTCGTCCGTCTCCCAAATGGAGCTGACACGCACATCGCGTGCCACGCCCACCACGCGCAACGTCTGCTCGCGCGGTGTGCCCGCATCGACCGTCAAAACACGATTCAATGGATTTGTTTCAGGCCACAGACGCGGTGCCAGACTCTGATTGACAATCACCACCGGCTCGCGTTCGTCGCGTCGGAACTCGCGCCCAGCTAAAAGCGCGATACGCATTGTGCGGAAATAGTTGGCCGTCACGGCGTTCCAGCGCACCGTGGCCGCGTTCGCGCCACCAGTGACGCGCGCCGGCATGTGCACGGTGCTAAGCGGAGTGTTGGTTGACACCGCGGCCGCCTCTACTCCGGGCAGCCTCTCCAGCGCTTCGCCCAACTGCCCATCAGACTCCGCCTCGCGCCCCGGCGCGGCGTCCAGTGAAAGCACTACCAGTGAGCGCGTGTCGAAACCGAGATCCACCGTCCGGCCGCGCATCAGCGCGCGCCCGAACAGGCCGACGCCCACCAGCAGTAGCGCCGAAAGCGCCACTTGCGCCGTCACCAACGTACGCCGCAACCACTCCGTCCGCGCGCCAGCCGATGAGTTACCAGACTCCTTCAGGTCGTCCACCAGGTTCGTTCCCGCAGCTTGCCACGCTGGTGCGATGGTGACAGCGAGCGTTGCCACAAATGTCAGCGCCACGCTCATCAGCAATAGGCGCCCGTCCAGCGACGGAGCCAGCGCCAGCGGCAATCCGAATGCGTTTGGGAGCCGTGCCAGCAGCGCCTGCAAGCCCCATGCCAGCGGCAACGCCAACGCCCAACTCGGCAACGCCAGCAGCAGATTCTCCATCAGCCAGGGGCGCAGCGTGCGCCAGCGGCTGGCGCCAATGGCCAGCCGTATGGCCGTTTCGCGCCGCCGGGCCAAGGCGCGCTCCAGCAGGAGATTCGTCACCGTGGCGCACGCCAACAACAGCATCAACGCCGACGCGGCGTTGAGCACCGCCATCCAGCGCGCAACTGCCGCACGATAGGCCGGCCAGAACTTGGAGCGCGCAGCCGGCTCGACCGCGACGGTAATATCGCGGTTCGTCGCCGGATGCTCTCTTGCCTGACGCGCGGCCACGCTGGCCAACTCCGCACTCGCCTGCTCCGGCGTCGACCCTTCGCGCAGCCGGCCCAGCACCAGCAACCAGCGCGCGCCGCGCTGATGCAAAATGTCGGCTTCGGCCAGACGAGGCATCAGCCGTTGTAAAGTGGCGAGCGTCACCCACGCACGCGGCGGCTCACCCCAGTTCAGGTTCACACCGCGGTAGCGCGCCGGCGCCGTGCCGCCTACAGCCAGCGCATGGCCTTCCACTCGCAACGTTGTGGCGGCGGGATGTTCCCGCACGTAGCTCTCCGATAGCAGCACCGTATCATCGGCCAGCCGCGGACCCAGTTCAAGCGTCTCAAAGTAATTGGGTGTCACCACTTCAAACGGAAGCCGCTCCACCACACCATTGCTTTCAACATGCAGCGGCAGGCGTACGTAGGCGGCCAGCGAATGCAACTGCCGCGTGTCGCGCGCCAGATCGGCATAATCTGGGTATGAAACAGAAAGGTAGTTGCCTGTTTTAGCCTGTCTTCCGTAAACCGCCACCAATTCATCGGCGCGCGGCAATTTCAGCGGACTCAACAGCGCCGCGTCAAAGATGCCGAACACCGCCGCGTTAGCGGCAATCGCCAACGCGAGCGTCGTCACCACGGCGCAACTGAAACCTGGACTGCGGCGCAGCCGCCGTGCCGCCTGAAGAGCATCGCGCACAAGATTTTCCCAAAACATTGGGCGGGCCGCCTCATAGACCCGCTCCTGCGCCGCGAGTGGATTTCCAAAACTCCGGCGGGCGCCATATCGCGCCTCCTCGCCGCTGTGGCCCTCGGCCCGCAGCGCATCCTCTTCCAACGCCATGTGCGCTTCAATTTCGGCACGCACATCTTCTTCGTCCCGGCGCCGGCGTTCTTGGGAAGACATTCTACCCGAGCGTATGCCTACTGCGGTAGGATGTCAACCTGACGCTGCATCGCGGCCCGGTTTGACGGCTCTCCGGGAGGGCGATACACTCAGGTCGAGTGTCGACCCAACCAATTGTGCGTTTGGCCGTGGTTGTGCTGCTTGCTGCCGCCCATATGGCCGCGCAGCAGCGCACTCCGGATGTGATTACATCCTGGTCGCGCCTGGTACAGGTGGACGTCGTGGCGCGTGACAAAAACGGCGCCACTGTTTCCGGCCTGCACAAGGAAGATTTTGAAGTCCTCGACAACGGCGTTCCGCAGACCGTCACGTTCTTCTCGGCTGTTCAGGCCCCTTCTCAGCAGGCCGTCATTCACTCCTCGCCGGGGACCTATACCAACCACATTGCGTCCACTACAGGCGCGCGCGGTGTTTATGCCGTTATCCTGCTGGACTGGCTGAACACGGCGCTGCTCGACCGCCAATCCGCCCGCCAGTACGTCGTGCGGATGCTCAGCCAGTTGGCGCCGGACCAGCCGGTTGAGCTGCTGGTGCTCGACTCCGGCCTACGCGTTGTTCACGATCTCTCCGGCGACCCGCGCACGCTCGCCCGGCGGCTCAATATCATCGGCGCCGCCCCCAACTCGCCCGATGCCGAACTCAGCATGTACAACGCCAGCATCCCTGGCCGCGATCTGGACCTGCTGCCTCACGAAGATACGGCGTCAACCGTCATCCCGAGTTCCTTGGGCGCAACGGTTCGCATGAATCTCTACGAGCAACGCATTCGCATGACGCTCGAAGCACTTACCCTGATCGCCGATCGTCTTGCCAAACTGCCCGGCCGCAAGAGTCTCATCTGGGTTTCGTCCGGCTTTCCGCTGGTGCTCGACGCCCGCAGCGTACCTGGGGCGGGGCTGGAGAAACGCACTTTTACCCGCGAAATCCAGGCAGCCGTACATAAGCTAAATGCCGCTGACACCGCTGTCTATCCAATCGACGCCCGGGGCTTGCCCGTCGCGCCCAACGCCTACCTGACCATCGACGGTTTGAAGGAATTGGCCGAGCGGACTGGCGGCCGCGCCTGGTACAACCGCAACGATATCGACGCCGGCATGAAGTCCGCGTTGGCCGACCTGCACGCCGGCTACACCCTCGGCTTTCAACTCACCGAGGGCCGTCTCACCGGCAAGGACCATCGTCTGCGCATCCGCGCGGCACGCCCCGGCCTCCGCTTGAGCTACAAGGAGTCTTACAGTGAGGATGGCCCGCGTGCCGGTAAACCACCCGACGAGTTGGACGATGCTATGCGCTCGCCCGCCAACTGGTTATCCTTGCCCATGAGCGTCAAGCCGGACCGCCAGGGCACCACCATCGAATTGGCTGTTACGTTCGACGTTAGCCGCGTTGATCTGGAGCCACACAACGGCCGCTGGACAGCTGCGCTAGAAATGATCATGCACTTTAGTTCGCGGCAACGCCCACTGGGTGGCCAAGTCAATGTGCTCGACCTCAACCTGTTGCCGGAAACGCGCGAACGCGCGCTACGCGACGGCTTCACTGCCCGGACAAAGCTAGAAATCCCAGCCGGCGCGACGAAAGTGCGCGTGGTGCTGCACGACCGCGCCAGCGGCCGCGCCGGCAGCGTCTCCATTCCACTCACCACGCGCGACGAGCAGCGACCGTAAGGAGCTGATGCACGTTCAACCAGGCGTGCCGCGCGTACTTACGTGACCGGTGCCGGATTGAACAGCGCCAGGTCGTTCTTCAACCCCAAACGCTCGGCTGCGGTCCGCTCGCCGCTCGCCGCGGCCAAGATGCGGCGGAACAATTCCCAGCCGGTTTGTTCGATCCCCGCCGCGCCCGCGTCGATATCGATCAGGTCGGCCCAACGCGTAGCCAACGCCGTGCGTGAACTCACCTTGATCACCGGCGCCATCGCCAGCCCGTACGGCGTGCCTTCGCCGGTAGTGAAGACGTGCACGTTCATGCCGGCGGCCAGTTGCAGCGTGCCGCAAATGAAATCGCTCGCCGGCGTTGCCAGAAACACCAGCCCCTTGGCGGTGACGCGCTCACCCGGGCCCACCACGGCGTTCAGTGCGCTGGTACCCGACTTCGCCACCGAGCCCAGCGCCTTCTCGACAATGTTTGCGAGCCCGCCGCGCTTATTGCCGGGCGTCGGATTCGCGCTGCGGTCCACGCCGCCGCGCGCCAGATACTCGTCGTACCACTTCAGCTCACGGATGAGCGCAGCGCGCACCTCCGGCGTTGCCGCGCGGCGGGCGAGCAAGTGCGCCGCGTCGCGAACCTCGGTCACTTCTGAAAACATCACCGTCGCACCGGCGCGCACCAGCAGATCCGCTGCATAGCCCACGGTCGGATTGGCCGTCACGCCGGAAAACGCGTCGCTGCCTCCGCACTGCACGCCCACCACCAGATCAGCGGCCGGGCACGTCACTCGCTTGCGTTCGTTCAATCGCTTGAGCCGCTCTTCAGCCTGTCCCAAGACGGCGTTGATCATGCCCTCAAACGAATAGTCCTGCAACCGCACCAGTCCGCAATCGCCCAACTGCAATCGCTCCGGCTGTAGCTTCTCGCATCCTAGGCTGACCACCAGTGTTTCGCCGCCGAAGTTCGGATTCAGCGCAAGGTTCCGCACAGTGCGGATGGGAATCTCAGCTCCTGGAGCGTTGATCGCCACGCCGCAGCCATAGGTGTGATTCAGCGCGACGACATCATCGACGTTCGAATAGCGCGGCAGCAGTTCTTCACGGATGCATCTCACCGCCACATCCACCACGCCCGCCACACATTGCACCGTCGTCGTAATGCCCAGCAGATTGCGCGTGGCCACCGTGCCGTCCGCGTTGCGGTAGCCCTCGAATGTGTAGCCTTCGAGCCGCTCCAATGGCGCGGGCGGCTCGGCCGAGGGCATCACCGCGGTGTGGCTGCCCGTGGCCACGGTCCTGGCCGCCTGGCCCCTGATGGCGCTTTGCCGGCGGTTGCCCGGGTTCTACTGGCAGGTGGCGGGGATCACCTTCCT
>CAYZIX010000042.1:0-29910 GCA_964478395.1 uncultured Candidatus Solibacter sp. | reverse complement strand
GGCCGGGTTGGCAAAGATCCTCTTGCCGCGCACACCCACCTTCGTCTCGGCGGCGAAATCTACTGACCGGGCTTCAGCAACAAACTCCGTCAACCGCTTCTTCAGCACAGTCTTTAGATTGTACTCGTTGTAGGCGCGCTGTTCCTCTATCCACTTCTCCCGATTCTTGCGTTGCCCGGCGGCCTGGCGAATCTTCGTCATCTCCTCCGGGCTTTCTGGCCCCCCCATCTCAACGCACTTGGCCAGCGCGTACTGCCTGCGTGCTTCGTTCGGGTTAGTTGCAAGCAACGCCTTGGCGGATTCGCCTCGCGCGGCCAGCGCCTTGGTTTTCGCGTCCCGGGCGCGACTCCACTTTGGCAGATCCATCTCGAGCATCATTTTGATGGCGTCCGGCTGCATAGTGATGAACTGGTCGTATATCTCCACGCCAGCCTCACGCATCACTTCATCCATGGCGCCCGGCTGCGTCATGCGCTGCATTTGCGTTTGGTCGTCCACCTTCATACCGTGGTCAACAGCGTTGCGCCCCTCCTTGATCCACCCGTTGTAGGTTTGTAGGAAGGCGGGCGTTGAGACCATCGCCTTGGCCGCAGCCGCCAGTTCGCGCACCAGCACCACCCGGTCGGCCGCAGGCCGCTGCCCCCACGACCGTTTCACCAACGGCTTCAATTCCCAAACGCCCGGCAGTGTATTCATCGTGCCGCCATTCAGCAGGAACGACCGGGCCACCATCTTTTTATCCGCCTCCGTCCACCCGAGCGTCGACATCGTTCCCTGCCACGCGACGGCCAAACCGGCCAGACCGGCCAGCGCCCCTCCAATTACCAAGCACTGTCTTACTCTCACTGCAGCTCCTTTCGGTTCAACATATCGGCTTGTCTCTCAATAACGCGGACCGGGATAATAAAAGAGATCAACGTTATGCCTTTCGCACCCATTCCCGACGCCGTCGAGGCCATACGCAATGGCCAGATGGTGATTGTCGTTGACGATGAGGATCGCGAGAACGAAGGCGACCTCACTCTGGCCGCCGAATTCGCCACCCCCGAAGCCATCAACTTCATGGCCGTCCACGGCCGCGGCCTGATCTGTCTGGCTTTGGACGAGGCCGGCTGCGACCGCCTGGGCCTGCCGATGATGTCGCAGCGCAACACGTCGCAATTCGGCACGGCCTTTTGTGAGGCCGTCGACGCGGCCGATGGCGTTACGACCGGCATTTCGGCCGCCGACCGCGCACGTACGGTCCAGGTCGCAATCGATCCCAACTCCGGACCCGCCGACCTGGCCCGCCCCGGCCACATGTTCCCGCTGCGCGCCCGCGAAGGCGGCGTGCTGGTCCGCTCCGGCCAGACGGAGGCAGCCGTCGATCTGGCCAAGCTTGCCGGTCTCAAGCCCGGTGGTGTGATCTGTGAAGTGATGAACGAGGACGGCACTATGGCGAGAGTGCCGCAGCTCAAAAAGTTCTGTCAGGAACACGGCCTGCTGCTGGTATCGGTGGCCGACCTGATCCGCTATCGCCTGGAGCACGAACGGATCATCCGCCGCGCCGCCGAGGGCGAGTTGACCATGGACCTGGGCCGCTTCCGGACCATTTCCTATGCCTCCTCCATCAGCCCGGAAACGCACCTGGCGCTGATCTTTGGCGAGCCTGAAAAGCAATCGCCGGCGCTTGTCAGAATGCACTCGCGTTGCACCTACGGCGACGTGTTTCACTCCACCGGTTGCGATTGCCACCGCATTCTGCGCGCCGCTCTGGAAAGGATCGTCGAAACGGGCTCAGGCGTGCTGGTTTACCTGCACCAGACCGGCCCGGGCATTCGCGAGATGAATCCCGATCCGGCCGGTGGCCTGCCGCGCCTGCTGACACACACGCGGGCCTATTCGCACTACGCCTCACCCGAGGGCGCACGCCTTCTCCAGCATGAAACCGGCTTGGGAGCGCAGATATTAGCCGACCTCGGGCTGCACAGCATTCGCCTGCTCACGAACCACCCTCGCAAGGTGGTTGGACTGGACGGTTTCGGCATTGAAATCGTCGACCAGTGTGCCGTGTAAACTTTGGAATAACCGCGTGGGCCGCGTCGTATTAACGGGCAGGAGACGACGAAGATGCTGCTACGACGCACTGCTCTGACAATGATCCTGGCCGCGGCCACCGCAATGGCGGCCGATTCTGGCCTGTTGAAACTCCTGGCTACCGATCCGGCCATGCTGTCTGGGCTGAATGTTGAAGCAGCCCGCGGTTCGGCCTTCGGCCAGCGCGTGCTGGCGCAAATGAAGACCGAGGACGCCAATTTCCAGAAGATGATTGAAGCTACCGGCTTCGATCCGCGCAAAGACCTCTATGAGGTGCTGGCGGCCTCGGACGGCAAGACAGGCTTCGTAGCCGCGCGTGGTAATTTCCAGCCGGCCAAGCTGGGCGCCCTGCTGGTTGCCGACGGAGCCCAAACGGTGCTTTATCAAGGCGTCGAAATCTGGGTGAGCAAAACCGGCTCCGCGGCCGTCGCGATTCCGGATAGCGGCCTGGCGCTGTTCGGCCAACTCGACCAGGTGAAGTCCGCCCTGGATCGCCGTACAGCCACCAAGAGCGCGCTCAGCGCGGATCTGCAGACGCGCGTGGCGCAGTGGTCCGGCTACGATGCCTGGTTTGTTTCTACCATCGGGCTGAGTGAATTGGGCGCCAACAAGGCAGGCAAGACCACGCTTCTGCCGCAGGGTGTTTCAGCCGAGATGATCCGTTCCGGCGCGGCTGGCGTCACCTTCAGCACCGATATCAAGGTGGCCGGCGCCGTCACCACACGCTCCACCACCGACGCCGAATCGCTTGTCGACCTCTACCGCTTCGTGCTTTCGCTGATGCAGATGAACTCTGATAAGCAGGGCGCCGCGGAAGTGCTCAAGGTCGCCGAAACAGCGATAGTCACGGCCTCCGGCATCAACGTGAACTTCTCACTGACCATTCCGGACACGATGTTGAACACTGTGTTCGAGCGCAAAACGGCTACGCGCCGCGCCGATCACCACATCTGATACATACCCTCATCGGTGGTGCGCACGTGCACGCGCACACCAAACAAACGGCTCAGCCGGTCTTCGGTGAGTGCTTCCGCCTTGGGCGCGTCGAATGCGACGCGCCCTTCTTGTATCGCGATAACACGTTCAATCTCGGGGATGATATCCGGCAGGTAGTGTGTCACCAGAATCACCGACACTCCAGCCCGCGCCAGCCGCCGCATGGCGCCGCGCACCTCGCGCTGGGCGCGGACATCCAGCGAGTTGGTGGGTTCATCCAGCACCAGTGCCTGGGGCTCATGCACCAGGGCGCGGGCCAGCACCGTGCGCCGCACTTGGCCGGAACTCATTGCAGTCAGTTTGCGGTCCGCAAATCCGCCCATGTCGAAGAACTCGAGCGACTCCATTGCGCGACTCCGCATCTCATCGGTGACGCGGTGATTCGGCCAAACGCCGATGCTTGAGAAAAACCCGCTCAGCACAGTCTCCAACGCCGTGTAGGGCCGCACACAACTCTCCACCAAATCGTTGGTGACAATGCCCAGCAGCGCGCGCAGCTCGAACAGATTCCACACCTCTTGGCCATGCAACCGGACGTGGCCGGGCGGATTGGAGTGACGCGGATAGAGCTCGCGCGTGATGGCTTTGATCAGCGTGGATTTGCCACCGCCGTTCGGGCCCACGATGGCAACATGTTCGCCGGCGCGGATCGAAAAACTGATGCCGTGCAGTACCTGTGAGTCCTCGCGGCACACCGTTACGTTGTCAAATTCCACCAATGCGGGCATCGTTCTCTTCATTGTACCGGCTACATCGTGTTAGCCTCTCAATTTGAAGCGTTTCTGGCCTCTTCTCGCCGTTCTCCTCATTCAGGCCGTGCTCCTTGTAGCGAATCTCGGCCTGCTGCCGGTGTGGTCTGATGAACTGTTCACACTGCAAACCGTTCCATGCAGCGTGCCCCGGATCTTCGCGAAACTCCAGGCGGATATCCATCCACCGCTTTACTACCTGCTGGCTCACGTCTGGCCGGCGCACTCGCTCGAAGGTCTGCGTGCGCTGTCAGCACTATGGAGCCTGCTGGCCTCGGTATTGTTGGACCTGCTCTGGACCCGCCGCTGGCGCTGGCCACATCGGCTGACCGCGCTGGGTCTGTTCAGCCTTTCGCCTTGCCTGCTGCTTTACGGACGCATGGCCCGCTCTTACTCCATGCAGACGGCGCTTTCGATCATCGCTGTCTGGGCCATCTGGCGGTATTTGCAGGGCAAGACGCGCGCCTGGGTAGTATGGGCCGCACTGACCGCGCTTCTTTACACCCACTATGTCCCGGGATTGGCGCTGCTCGGCGCCTTTCTGCTGCTTGCCTGGAAGCGCGTCGGCTGGCTGCGGGCCACCGCGCTGGCGGCTACCATCGGGGTGACCTATCTTCCCTGGTTATGGACGCTTGCCGGCGCATTGGACAAATGGGGCCAAGCCGCCGGCTTTTCGTCGCGCTACATGCTTACCGGCGCGAACCTGCCGGAACAAGGCCTGAAAGCCGCCTTCGGGCTGGTTTCGCTCAGCATTGGCGAGTCCTTTTATTGGCCCGCGCTGGCTCTGGTTCCACTGGTTGCGGTTGCGGTCTGGCTCGGCGCACGCCGCTCCCCACACGCGCTCACTACGCTCCTGGTGTTGGCCGCCGTCATCGGGTATTTCGGCGTGGCGAGATGGGTTAGCTATCCCTTCATTCCGGCACGCCTCCTCTGGCTGCTCCCCTACCCTGCTCTTGCCATCGCCGCCGCCGGTAGACGCTGGCGTCTCACGCTAGTCGTGCTGCTGGGCACTTCCAGTGTCTTCTCCGTCGTCAACTACTTTTCGCGCGACCACTACCTCAACAAAGGCTATGTGGCGCCACTACGGGAGATCGCATCGGTCATCAACCACGAATCGCGGCAATCTGACTTGATTCTGATCGACGCCTACAACACCGACGCTTTCGCACTGGCATACTACCTGGACAGCCACACACCTTGGCGTGTCATGTTCACGCAGCGCGAGATCGAACTGGCGGCTAAGTTGCGTACGGCACAAGACGTCTGGATTGTGCGCAATTCCCGTGATATCTCGCCTGGAGCTGTGACCACCCGTCTGAAGGATCAGGCCGGTGTCGGGCGCTTGTGCCGCACGACTGAATACCTGCCCTACGAACCCTGGATGAAAAAAGCGATGGCGCATGTCGTAGCACATGCGCCATCGCACTTCTATGAACTGACTGTTTGCCGCGCCGATTGACGCTGGTTACTTGCCGCCGCGCATGCCCCCACCGCCACTGGTGGCCGTAGCGCTGCTCACCGCGCCGCTGCTGGCGCCGGAGCTGTGCGAGCCAACCGAACCGGCATTAGCTGAAGGCGCTGACACCGCACTGTGGCTGATGCCGGAGCTGGGCACATAGGCGGAAGAGGCGGAGCGCCCCACATACCCGGCCTGGTTCGACAGCCCAACACCGTGCCCTCCGAAGCCGGCACTCGGCGACTGCCGCGGCGGATAATAGACCGTCATCACAGTCGACGGCGTGTAGTAGTAGTAGCCGAACGGATTCATCATTGTATTGGAGTACGGCAGGTACGTCCAAAAGCCAAAGTAAGGGTTGAACGCCCAGGAGCCCTGTTGCGCAAATGCCGTGCCCGTGCCCGCCTGCCGGGCCGCCGAGACATTCGCCATCGCAATGTAGCCACTGCGGCGCTTGGCCCACCGGTAGAGCGCGTCTGTGTCCTTTTGATCGAACTTAGCCTGCACCCAGCCATTAGAGCCCAGCGACATCTGACGCCCAGACCGCAGGTTCACCTTTTGTCCGTCCACTTCCACGATGGCCTCGCCCTGATAAACCCGCACACGTGATGGCTCACTGTCGAAGCGATACAATCCGCCCTTGACGATGCTCACCACCGCATTGCGCTGGTGAACCGTAATCTCATTGCCGTCGATGAGTTCCGTTACTTCGATCAGTTGGCTACCGGTCAGCGTCTCCAAACGAATCTGCGTCAGACGATTGGACAGCAGCCGGAAGGAGCTGTCGTCAGCCATGCGTAGAAAAGCGCCGGGCGACAGCAGCACCTCGCTGCGTCCCTCGCCCGTCTTCAGCGTGTAGCCTTCCTTGATGTCGATAAACTCGTTGATCTTAGGTTGGACACGCTGCGGCTCACCGCCCTTGGCATCCACCATGTAGACGTCGCCATCGACCACATTGATCATTCCGGCCTTGGCCGAAATCGCATTTTGTGCCGAAGCCGGCATCAACACGGCGGTTAGACATAACCCTAATAGCAGAAACCGGAAGCCGAGACGCATGACGAAAACTCCCTGACCAAGTTTGGTCTGCCCCTTGGACGCCTGTCAAGTTTCACCGGTTTCGACAGAAATAAGAAATGTTTACTGAACCGGGAGAATCACCGTATTAGAGCTCTGTCCGTTGACCTTCACAACCAGCGAACGGTGTTCCAGTTGCCCCGTGGTGACTCCCACGTCGAACCGCACCAGTCCATAGCCAACGCGTCCGGGCCCTGCGCCCGTCCATTTCGGAGTGATGGTGTCGCTGCCCAACTGCAATTCCACCTTGTCTACTTGCGGGTAGATGGCCGTGAGCGGGACGGCAAAGCCGTCCAGCGCGGCCGGATAGGTCGGGCCAAAACCCGTGCCAAGCAATGTCAGTTCCTCGCCGGGCTTGGCGGGATAGCTGTCGGAGACCACCTTGCCATCGGAGTGATAGGCTGCCGCCAACGGAACTTCATCAGTTGCCTCGGCGCACCGGAACAAGCCAGGTGCGTTCCGCACCACCGTGAATTTCGTCGACAGCGTCGTGGATGACAGCGCCGACTTCACCTTAAGCGTATACTCACCCGCCGCTAAGCTGGACGGCAATTGCGCCACAATCCGCTCCGGCGTCACCGAAACCAGCGGAATGATATAGTCCCCAACCTGAAGCACGACGCTCGCCAGCGTCTGCGACAGCGGGCTGGACGGTCCGACCACGCTATCGGTGGCCAGATTCGCGCCCGTCACCGCCACCAAAGATCCCGCCGCCACGCCGGCCACCGGTGTTTCACCAGCCGCATTCACCACGGCGTCGGCCGACAGCGCCGCCGTCTTCTCCAACCGTGCCACTAGCGTGGCCGGAGCGCTCATGGTCAGTGTCACCGTGTTGTATTGGCTGCTGACCGTACCTTCAATGCGTTTGAATTTGTAGCCGAGATTCGCCGCCACAGAAACGGTCACCTGCGTGCCTGCCGCGAAGAACCCGCCCGTCGCCGGCGAAGGCGAGAACGACCATGTTGCGGACCCATCTGGATCCGTCGTCGTTGTCAGCCGCTGCATGTAGCTGTATTGGGCTTTAAAGACCTTGGCGTCAGTGCCAAACGTATACGTGCGGGAGGCGGTCGCAAGTCCATCGCTCCAGCCAGAGAACACCGCCTTGGTGTCATCCGAGATTGCGACTTCAGACGGGGCCGAAACCGTAACGTTGGCGCCTGAGGAGCGGTCCAGCGTGCAGGGCGAGGCGCACGCCGCGCCGTCAACCGTGAAGTTCAGCGTCCCGACGCTGCTTGTCAGCTTCAACTGGCCCAGCGTCTCATATGCCGCATTCAGACGGAAGGTGCCCGTACCGTCCTGGTCGGCCACTGTAATTGTCTGGTCGGCCGTTCCGCCATTCGACCAACTGGTGAACTTGTAGCGTCGGCCGGCCGAATCCACCTGTTCGAGCGGAGCCGAAACGGTATGCGAGTGCCCAAGCCCCCATTCAAAGACATAGGCCGCCCAGTTGGTGCGCCCGTCAATACTCAGCGTGAGGCCGGTCGGCAACGTCGTGAACGTCGCGTTGATGCCCTTCACAAAATACGCTGTATAGGTATTCAGCGAGTTTTCGGCCGGAATGGTGACGCTGCTGTTCTGGCCGTGCGATTCACCGTCGCCGAAATCCCAGTGATCGAAGACCCAGAGCTGTTTCGAACTGTCGCGCTGCGATACCGGCGCCGAGAAGACATGCACAGATTCGGGCAGAAAATCCTTCGCCCCGTCGCACAATGGCACCTGTACGCAATAACCGTAGAGCGACGGCCAAATGGTATCCGGATCCACTTCGGTTGACGACCAACCCGGCCAGCACTTGTCGCCGCGCGAGGCCGTCTCGGCGTAGTCGACGATCACCTTCAACCCGGCCACCGGTGAAGTGAGCACGTTTACGCGCCGCGCACTGGAAAAGATGGCGCGCAATTGGATTGGCTGCGTCACGCTAAGTTGCCCGCCATTTTCGGCAGGCCCGGGCGGGTTCTCCCAGTTCTTGAACGCAAACCCCGGATAGGAGTAGGCAGATGGCGTCAGTTGCGTGGAGTCACTCATCCAGGCGTACGTCGATGCGGCTACGCCTTGCCGGCTGCCACACGCCGCCAGGTCCCCAACCACCACGTAACCTGTCTTGCTGGCATAGTCCGCCAGGTTGTCGTCCGTTAACGCGATTCGATCAGTACGAGTGGAATCCAGGAAATTAGTGGCCGGACCGTTGTTCACCAAGACGACCACACGATGTTCCAGAGTGAAATTGGCGGTGTAGACCACGGACGTCGAACCGACCGTAATCACCTGCGTCTGCGATGCCGCCCCCGTCAGCTCACCTGTTGAGACGCTCCAGCCGGTGAAGTTGAGCCGGCTATCACCGCTCTCATAAGTCTGGCCAGCCTGACGCACCTCCAGCATGTGCTTGCTGCCCACCTGCCAGGAATACGCCGTCGTCCCGCTTAATTGCAGCCCGTCCACCCATACCACGGCATTGGCCGGGCTAGTCGTCACAGTGACGCCCACCGTCTCTGCAGCAGATACGTGCGCCAAGCCCGCCGCGGCCAGAAAAAGGGTCGCAGCCAAGCGGATTCGCGGACACAGTTGCGGGGTAACCATCTCTCCCTCTTCATCGGCCTGACGGGAGAGCTCCGCCATCGGGCAAACACCCTAGCTAGGCGATCTGGGTGTAGGTAACGACCCGCATTTCGCCTTCAAGCAGCTCGGGCAACTGCTCGCCCAGGTGCTTCATGTGCGGCGTCGCCAGGTGTTCGTCGAGCTTCTGGCGCGAGGTCCACTTCTCGTAAAAGACAAATTGTCCGGGGCGCTCGGTGGACTCATGCAGGTTATACTGCCGGCAGGCCGCCTCGGCGCGCGTTGGCTCGATTAATGCGAGCAGCGCCTTGCGCAGCGCCTCTTCCTTGCCCGGCCGGGCGGTCATCTCAGCAACCACAATCAACAACGGATCAGCCATGGTACCCATCAGTGTAGCGTGACCCAAACTAGTTGAGTTTGTGCATGCGAAATGCTTTGCGGAACCAGGCTATTCTCTTCCCGGTCGCGCCCCCTGGCTTACCGCCGGCGCCAGCAGATCAACCGGGCACCTGAGCGGGGAGCTTTAACTGCCGCGTTTCTTGAGTGGAATGCCCAATCGCTTGATCTTCTGATTCAGCGTCGAAAGCGGGATCTTGAGCCGTGCTGCGGCGTCGGTCTGCGAATACGAGACGGCTTCGAGCACCTCGATAATCCTGCGCGCTTCAAAATCGGCAACAATTTCGAACAGCGACGCCTCCGAATCGAGCGGCTCGGTATCATCACGCCTCAACCGCACGCCTGTCGAGTGCAGCAACTGCTCCGGCAACACGCTGGCCGGAACGGTATTCGACGTTGCCAGCACCACGGAGCGCTCAATAGCGTTTTCCAGCTCCCGGACGTTGCCCGGCCAGTTGTAGTCCATCATCAGATGCACGGCATCCGGCTCGAAGTGCAGCAGCGAGCGCCCATCCGCATCCAAATACTTGTCATTCTCGCGGCAATAAATGCGGAAGAAGTGATCCACCAGCAGCGGCACATCTTCTTTACGGTCCCGCAGCGGCGGCAGCGGGATGTTGATCACGTTCAGACGGTAATAGAGATCCTGGCGGAAACGCCCCTCCTCTACCATCCGGGCCAGATCGGCCGTCGTCGCGGCCAGAATCCGGACATCCACCTTCATGGGCTCGCTTGCGCCCAGCGCCGTAAACTCACGCTCCTGCAGCACACGCACCAGTTTCACCTGCAGATCCGCGTTCAGCGTCGCAATCTCGTCGAAGAACAGCGTGCCGTGATTAGCCGACTCGAAGCTGCCCACCTTGTTGGCCAGCGCGCCGGCAAAAGCGCCTTTGACGTAGCCAAACAGAGTCGACTCCAGCACCTCCGGTGGCAGCGAGCCGGAATTTACGCCGATGAACGGTTTGTCGGCGCGCGGCGAGTTGGCGTGAATGGCCTTGGCAATCAGTTCTTTGCCGGTGCCGGTCTCGCCCGTAATCAGGATGTTCGACTTCGAAGGCGCCACCTGCATTACCAGGTCAGCCACGCGCTGCATCCGGTCGCTCTTGCCAACGATGTTGGCCAGACCATAGCGCTCTTTCAGCGCCCGGCGCAGTTCACGGTTCTCGCGTTCCAACCGCGTGCGAGCAATCTGGCGGTCGATCTCGATCACCAGCTTCTCGTTGTCCCAGGGTTTGGAGAAGTAGTCATTCGCGCCGGATTTCAGCGCCTCCACGGCCACTTCAATCGACCCATAGGCCGTGATCAGGAACACCGGCGTCTCGCGGTCGCGCTTCCGGATCTCGTCCAAGACTTCGAGGCCCGACTTGTCCGGCATCATCAAGTCGAGCAGCACCAGGTCGTAGACGCCCGCGTCGAATCGCGCCAGCCCGTCGGTGCCGTTCTCGGCCAGCACCACCGTATAGCCTTCCAACCCGAGCAAAGTCTCGAACGATTCGCGGATATCCGTCTCGTCGTCCACCACAAGTATCCGGCCGCGCGATGTGGTGCGCGCCGCCTTGTCCGTGTCAGTTTCAGGCATTCACAATTTTTCCTTGCGCCACGGGCAGTTCCAGACGGAAAGTCGCGCCCTCACCTGGCGTTGAATCGGCCTCTATCACTCCGCCGTGCTCTTCGACAATGCCATAGCTCACGCTTAGGCCAAGCCCCGTACCCTTGCGCGCGCCCTTGGTGGTGAAGAACGGATCGAAGACCCTCGACAGGTTCTCACGTGGAATTCCGGGGCCGGAGTCCTGCACCTCAACGCGCACCGTGCTGCCGTTTGAACCCATGCTACGCACGCTGATGCGCCGCCGCTGGCCGTCGCTGAGCTCACTCATCGCGTCGCGCGCATTCAGCAGCAGATTCAGAAACACCTGTTGGAGCTTACCACCGTTGCCACGCACGGCGGGCAATGCTTCGTCCAACTCGGTCTCCACCGTGATGCCCTGCTTCTCGAACTGGTGTTCCAGCAGCGAAAGCGTTTCGCGAACCAGGCGGTTCAAATCCAACGCCTCAAACTCCGCGCTCGATGTGCGTGAAAAGTTCAGCAACGAGTTCACAATCTCGCTGGCGCGGAACGTCTGCTTGGCAATCTTGTCCAACAACCTGGATTTCTGTTCGTCACCCGCCACCTGCTTAGCGAGCATCTGAGCGTAAGTTGAAATCACAGCCAGCGGCGTGTTCACCTCGTGCGCCACTCCGGCCGCCAGCAACCCGATCGAGCTCAACTTATCGGCCTGCACCAACCGGCGCTCCAGATCCTCGCGCTCCGTGACATCGTCAAAGATGATCAGGCGTCCGATGCGGGCGCCTTCACGCGTCACCAGCGGCGCCACGGCCAGATTGACAATGACGTCCGCCCGGCCGCCATTGCGTTTGAACGAGTCGGCCGGCAACGGGATTTTATAGAGCTGATGAACCTGGTTGCCGTCGCGTAAGGTGTCAAAATGCATCGCCAGTTCGGCGGGGAACAGTTCGTTCAGCCGCCGCCCGACGGCTTCCACCCGTGAAATGCCGGTCAGCCGCTCAATCTGCGAGTTCCAGCTCTCAACGCGGTCCTCCAGGTCGGCCGCCAGAATGCCTACGTTGATCGATTCAACAATGTTCTCGCTGAACTCCTTCAGCCGCTCGTACTGCTCCACCTTGTCGGCCAGCGAACGGTACAGCCGGGCATTCTCAACAGCCATGGCAATATAGCCCGCCAGCGACGTCAGCAGGTCGATATCGTCAGAACTGAGGAAGTCGCCCTTCGTCGAGCGGCTCACGCCCAGCCACGCCAGCGTGCGGCCGCGGAACGTGCACGGCAAGTAATAGGTGAGATCCAGTTCGGCGATGGTAGCACGCACGCCGGATGGCAACCGCCGCATCACGATATCGACGGCGTGGCGCGTTCGTTCGAAGAAAATGTACGGTTCGCGCGGTGACTCGTCCAGGAAGCTCAAATCAAGCTTCGCGGCATGCAGCCGCTCCAACTCCCCGTTGCGGTCTAACGCCGTATGCAGGCTGAAACCGGGCCCATCCTCGCGCGACAGGAAAAACGCGATGTGGTTCACCGACAGCGTGCTCAGCATCCGTTCGCCAACGCTAGACAGCGTGCGATCCAGGTCCATCTCCGAGCTCAGTTCGCGCGCGAAACGGATCAGCGTCTGGCGATAGTCGAAGCGGTCTTTATAGAAGATGTAGCGATCCAACTGCTGTTGAATCCAGTTGCGCAGCGGCTCGAAGACAAACGCCGCAATCAGCACCAGCAGGATCACCGCAGTGGGGCTCAGCTCATCCCGCTGTGAAAGCGCGAAAACCAGCAGCGAAACAATGCCTAGCACCGCCAGCGTGGCCAGTACGTAGACGTAGCCTTGCTGGAAGATGATATCGACATCCATCAGCCGGTAGCGCAAGATCGCGTACGCCCAGGTCAATGGGATAAACGCCAGCGCCAGTACCGAAAACCGCATTCCGGCCGTCGGCGCCAGACCGAGGAAGAACGGTACGGCGTACAGCGCCGCGAACGGCACGATGCCGGCGAAGGCGCCGTTGCGCAGCCATTTTAGCTGCTGGCGCAGAATCGGATCCTCGGCCTTCCGGCTGTTGATGTGCAGCACTACGCCGCCGGTCAGGTAAGTGACACTAAACAGCGCCAGCCAGATGCGGTCCAGCAGCCAGCGGAGCTCCTCGGCCGGAACCGAAGTGCGCACCACGCCGGCCGCGACGCCCAACTGTAGCGCAATCAGCGATACCGCCGGAAGGTATACCGAGGTCACCTGCACCCAACTCCACGACCGCCGCGGCTCCGGGAACGTCAGGCAGAAATGCATGAACAGCGCAGGCGCCATCAGACCCGCCACCACGTTGCCGGCGTATATCAACGTGTCGAATTCGTTCAGCTTACCTGTGTAGTGGTAGGTATGTAGGACAAAGCTGGCCAGGCACAGCAGGAAAAAGTGCAGCGCCTTGGGCGCCTGCTTGCGGCGGAAGAAGATGAACAGACCAATCGCCAAATAGGCCGCACCCACGGCGTACTGCCCGTAAAGGGCATGGTCACGATTGGCGTCGGCCACAATGACCTTGGCTGAAATCTCGATGCCGTTGCGGTCCAGCGTGTAGGTGGCCTTGCCCCAGACCCCTGCTTCCCACAGGATGCGCGCCACATCCGCGGCCCGCCGCACCACCGAGCCGGCCGTGTTCTCCACCGGAGCAATTCGCCGCAGCATATCGCCGCGCCGGATGCCGGCCAGTTCGCCCGGACCGTTGGGCTCGACAAAGACGGCGGTCACATGCCAGCCGGAATTGTCCCGCTCATCCATCCAGGTGACACCGTCATCGGCAAGATGATAGCGGGCTTGCTGCTGGTAATTGACGCCGGCGCAGATGACGATCGCCAGGGTCAGAACGACCAGCAGTGCTCCGAGAAACTGACTTTTCAACCCCTTCAGCACAACCCGGCTCCGAGGGCGGTCATTCGGTGAATACACTTCACCGCCCACAGAAATAGCACGTTGACTGCCATCCTGCAAGACCGCCTGCTATCTCCAAGAATACACCTGATTGGGCACTTTCCTCACCGCTGCTGATGAAAGGAGAAGAGATCTTTCTGGTGAGTTACGGAGGATTTCTCTCTACCGCGGGTCGAGAATCAGTGTCGGCGCCAGCCCAGCCAGCACCGTATAGCCGCCTTGCACGGACGAAACGCGCGTCGAACAGCCCTGAACCTTACCCAGAAACGCGTGTGGAGCCACGTCCACGCGCAGATTGCGGAACGAGATGCCGCCGTCTTCCTCCACCGGGAAGCTCACCTCACGCGCCTGAACGCGCTCCTCGACCACAAACGGATTCCGCAACGCCAACCGCAAGGCCCGTTCCCAGGCACCGCTGTCCACGGCCGAGCCCTCGGTCGCATGAAGTTCGCTGCTATCCTCGTTCGGCCGCAGCGCCAAGCGCTCGCGGTTCTTCAGCGTAAACTCCACCAAGTCGACACTCTGGCCGCCATACGTTGTCTTGCCTGGAGCCACAATGCGCGTCCACGGGACGGTCTCTTCAATCGCCTTGCGTTCAGCGGCCGGAAAAGCGCCGTTCTGCGACTCTTCCGAAAGCAGCGCCAACAGTGCCCGCTTGCGCGTCATCTCGGTCCGGAAGTTATTAACTACACAGACCTTGTGCTCGCGGTAAGCACGCACCAGCGGATGCGTCAGATCGTAGCGCAGCAAAAACTCGTGAGCCCGCACACCACGGTAGACCAGATCGATCACGAAATCGCCCCGCCGCAGCGTACCATTGCGGTAGTCCAACTGGTCCGGAGACACCGTTTCTGCTTCCAGACCCTCGGCCCGCAACCGCTCCACCAGCAAGCCGTACTCGTGAGTCTCAAACGTGCTGTAAGGTTGGCGGAACTCGATCACTGCCACGCGCGGCAATGCGGTGCCACCAAACTGCTTCCATGCCTTTTGTAGAGACGCCACCAGCGGCTTGGCGCCTACCGGGCGAGTCAGCTTAAAAAGTTTGCGCACTTCTTTGAGTGGCGGCGCGTCCTGGAACAGGTCGGCCAAAGCCTCGCCGTACAGCACGCCATAGGGCAAATCCGCCTGCGGACCAGTCACATGCAGGCTGCCGTTGTTCACCTGAGTCTCAATCAGGCCGGCAACGGTCGGCGCCGCATAGCCCGGATCGACGCTCGCCAGCATCCGCTCGGCCGGCAAAAGGCTCAACCGCGCCATCATTTGCGGACTTTCCAGCAGCATCGCGCGCAGCCGCTCAATTGCCGAACTCAGCGCCTCTGAAGCGGCAACTAAATTGGTATACTGGCGGCGGCTAAGAAAATGCGGACGCACCACCGGCGATACCGGACGGCCGCCCACCACCAAGTGACGCGCTGCCATCTCCTGGCGAAGCTGCCTAATCCAGGCAATACTCCGCTCCGGGTCCTGCTCCAGAACCTTGTGATAGCAGCTGATTGCCTCGCCAAGTTGCGCCATTGCGTTCGCGGATTCGCAATTCCAGTATCGCATATCCCCCCTCTCGCGGGGAAGGATACTACACGTTTAGTTGTGGGGAAGGCTATTAAAAAACAATAGCTTAATAGGATACAGACGAAAATGACTATCCACTCTCATCGAGCCATCTGCACCTGGCTGGCTCTGCTGGCGGCGCCGCTCGCCTGTGCCGACGAAGGCATCTGGTTATTCAATGCTTTCCCGCGCGAAGCGGTCAAACAGAAGTATGGTTTCGCGGTCACCGACCAGTTCCTCGATCACCTGCGTCTGTCCGCCGTGCGGTTTAACAGTGGCGGGACCGGCAGCTTTGTCTCACCTGACGGCCTCCTGTTCACCAACCATCACGTGGGCGCCGACTGCCTGCAGAAGCTGTCCACCCCGGCCAAGGACTACATCAAGGACGGCTTCCTGGCCAAGACTCAGTCTGAGGAGCGCGCCTGCCCCGACCTGGAAGTAAACGTCCTGCTGAAAATCGACGACGTCACGGCCAAGGTAAAGGGCGCGGTGCCGGCAAACGCCCCGGCTGCCGAGGCCAACCAGAAGCGCAAGGCGGCCATGACGGAGATCGAAAAGGCCTGCACCTCCTCCACCGGCAACCGCTGCGACGTGGTGACGCTCTATTCCGGCGGCCAGTATCACCTCTATCAGTACAAGAAGTACACCGACATCCGCGTGGTGATGGCGCCGGAGTTCGGCATCGCCTTCTTCGGCGGCGACCCGGAGAACTTCACCTACCCGCGCTACGACCTGGACATTACCTTCTTCCGCGCGTACGAGAACGGCAAGCCGGTTCACCCCGAGCACTACTTCCGCTGGTCCAAAACGGGCGTGAAAGAGGGCGACCTGACGTTCGTGCCCGGCAATCCCGGTTCGACCGGCCGCCTGATGACGATGACGGAGCTTGAGTTCTCGCGCGATGTCAGCTACCCGCTGGTGCAGCACCGGCTTGAGTCTCTGATCGAGTGCCTGAAGGAGTACATGGCGCGCGGCGCCGAGCAGCGCCGTCAGGCCGGTGAGAACCTGTTCGGGCAGCAGAATAGCTACAAGGCCTATTCGGGCTTCCTGAAGGGACTACGCGACGAGGCGCTGATGGACCAGAAGCGCGCCGACGAGAAGAAGCTGAAGGCCGCCATTGCCAAGGACCCGGCTCGCGCCGAGCAGTTCGGCAAGTTCTGGGATGAGTTGGCGACCACTTATCAGAACTACCGCTCGTTCTACGCCCCCTACTTCCTGCTGGAGCGCAACGCGACGCGCGGCTCCGAACTGTTCGAAATCGCGCGCGACGTGGTCCGCTACGCGGTGGAAACCCGCAAGCCCAGCGCCGACCGGCTGCGCGAGTTTGCCGACAGCGGTCTGGCGAGCTTCGAACAGGGCATGTATTCACCGGCCCCGATCCACCCGGACCTCGAGATTGCGATTCTCACCAATTACTTGAGCTTTTCCGCACAAATACTTGGCGATAAACATCCTGCCGTGGTCACCATGCTCGACGGGAAGACGCCAGCCGAAGCCGCCAAGGCCTATGTTCAGTCCAGCAAACTGGCCGACGTGGCCGAACGCCGCCGGTTGGCCAAGGACCCGGCCGCGGTGCAAGCCTCCACGGACGGCATGATCCGCCTGGCTCTGCGCCTGGACCCGTTTGCCCGTGAGGTCCGCAAGCGCTACGAGGACCAGGTGGAGAGCGTGGCAACAAGCGCCGCCAGCCAGATTGCCCAGGCGCGCTTCGCCGCTTTTGGCGGCAGCGAGTATCCGGACGCCACCTTCACGCTACGTTTGTCTTATGGCGACGTCAGAGGCTATAAGGACGACGCGGGTAACCCGGTTCCCTACACCACGACGATTGGCGGACTTTATCCCAAAGGCCGCTCCGAGGAGCCCTACATCATTCCGCCCACGTGGCTGGCCGCGAAGTCCAAGCTGGACCCGAAGACCGAGTTCAACTTCGTCACCACGGCGGACACCCACGGCGGTAACAGCGGCAGCGCCACGCTGAACACGCGCGGCGAAATCGTCGGCATCCTCTTCGACGGCAACATCGAAAGCCTGCCTAACCGCTTTGTTTACACAGAGCGGCAGTCGCGCAGCGTGCATGTGGCCAGCCCGGCAATTATCGAAGCGTTGAAGAAGGTCTACCATGCCGACCGCCTCGCGGCCGAGCTCGGGCTCTAATCAACGAAACCATACGAAACCATCAAACGTCTATATGGCAGAAGCCTGAGGTCTCTCCTCCGATCCCAGGCCGCGCGCAGTTGGCGCGTAGCCGGCCGGGCTGCCGGTCCTAGGGCCGTCTCTCCGGCCGGCTTTCTTCTTGCCGCCGCCACTTCCTGGCTTCACCACCGGCTTTACGTTCTTACATTTGTCGCTTAAGTAATGATGAGACAGCTCCTTTGGAACGCTGATGCCCACATATGCTGCCGCGCGACCGGATCTGGTTCGCCAAATTCGGCCGCGCAGCCTATACTGGCCATGTGGACGAGAAGAAGCCGGGCATGAGTTCGTACGCCAAAGCCGGGGCCTACGCTGGTCTGGCTTTCGTTACGCCGATCAGCGGCTGGGTCTGCTACCAGGTGGGCGTGTGGGCGGGAGCGCACTGGAACATCGCCTGGGCGCCACAAACCGGTCTGATCATTGGCTGCGTGGCGGGCATTTATGAAACCTTTCGCCAAGCGCTTCGAATTGAGGGCTTGGATGCCGGGGCCCGCAACAAGGAGCAGCCCCGCTGATGGCGGATTGGGATTACGCCCGCTCCATCCGCCGCATCTTCCGCTTGATGGGCGCATTAGCCCTGGCGGGCATGGCTCTGGCATGGGTCACACGCGGTGTCACTGGATTGCTCAGCTTTGCCGGCGGAGCGGCTGTTTCGGCCACCGGATTCTGGTGGCTGAAGCGTATGAGCGACGATCTGCAAGCCGCCGCTGAAGGCCGCCCGGTGAAGTTGCCGTCTGTTCTCGCACACGCCTTCCGGGTGCTGATTCTGGGTGGCGCTGCCTATGCTATCGTGAAGACTTACGGGTCCGATCGGCCCGTATTCGCGGCCGGTCTCTTGCTGGCCGTTGCCGCGGCTACTTTGGATGTTTTGATCGAAATTATCTATGCACGAGCATGAACTCTGGTTTACTGCGCTGCTGAATAAATACTTGGCCGCGCCTGCCGTCGCGCTGTTCAACCTCGTCGGCTTTCATACCGAAGATCCTACCAAGCCATGGACGAATTACATCTCCATGGAAATCCTGGTTATCCTGCTGCTGGTGGTGACGGCCGCCATCGTGCGGGCTTCCCTTTCGGTGGACCGGCCGGGCAAGCTGCAGCTCGTCTTTGAAAACGTCTATGGCTTCATTGCCGAGCAGGCGCGCGATATCGTCGGGCACGACTACCGGCGCTTCATGAGCTACTTCACGATGATTTTCATCTTCATCGTGATCTCTAACCTCTTCGGCGTTATTCCAACGCTTGAGTCGCCGACCATGTATTACTACGTGCCGGCCGGCATCGCCATCTGCACGTTCCTCTATTACAACGGCCAGGGTATCCGCGAACAGGGTGTCATCGGACACCTCAAACATTTCTGCGGACCCATGTGGTGGCTTGCGCCGTTCATGTTCATTCTCGAAATCATCAGCCACTGCATCCGCCCGATGTCGCTCACTATTCGTCTTTACGCCAACATGCTGGCCGGCGAGCAGGTCACCAACGGCTTCATGGCCCTGGTTCCGCTGGCGGTGCCGGTGGCGTTTATGGCGCTGCACGTCTTTGTTGCTTTTGTACAGGCCTTTATCTTCACCATGCTCGCCATGGTGTACGTGGGTGAAGCGGTCGCCCACGAGAGTCACTAGTTCGAATTACCGGCTTCCGGCCGGCTCAGTGTGAGGCCCCGGCGTCCCAACGCAACGGAGTGCAACCACCTCCTGAATCTCACGCCGGAAGACCAACGTCCGTTAGGAGAATATCCATGAAGTTTCGTAACGTTCTGATGCTGGCGGCGCTGGCCGCCATCGCCGTCCCGTCGTTCGCGCAGGGCACCACGTCCTCGTCGGGCACCTTCGTGCTGCCGCAGGCGTTTGCCATGGCCATCGCATCCGGCCTCTGCGGCATTGCCCAGGGCAAGGCCGTTTCGGCCTCGGTGGAAGGCATCGCCCGCAACCCCGGGGCTGCCGGCGCCATCCGTATTCTGCTCATCCTCGGCTTGGCCTTTATCGAGTCGCTCGCGCTGTTCACCTTCGTGAAGGCGGCCTAGTTTTTCTGTCTGATCTGAAAAGGGCGCTCCCTCTGCGGCGCGCCCTTTTTCTATATCCGCTTGAGTGTCTGCTCGTCGAATTCCCCGCCGCAGTATTTCTTCAGCGCCTCCCGAAATACCGCATTGTCGTCGGTCGCGTGGGCAAACAGCGTCATGGACGAGCGGAACTTCAGGTTGTCCGGCCAGCCGAAGATCTGCGTCAGCGTACGCCCCTCAACATCTATCACCGCTTGCGTACATTCCCTCAACCGGCTGCCCAACAGTGGATGCCCGATATACGCGCGCGCCTCGTCCAGCGTCCCGATCGCGTAGTATTCGGCCGTTGCGCTATGCCCCAACCCGGCAATCTGCGGAAAGATGAACCAGATCCAGTGGCCGCGCTTTTCACCGGAACGCAACTCAGCCAGAGCGCTTTCGTAGACGCCCGTCTGTGCGTGCACAAACCGGTCAAGCTCCATCACACATCCTCGGCTTCAATGGCATGCACCACCGGATCGCCGTCGTAGGGCTGCAAGTCCGGCTCTTCTGACCGCGAGAACCACGGATAAAGCAATGGCAGCAGGAACAGTGTCAGCAGCGTCGACGTGCCCAGGCCGCCAATCACGACGCTGGCCAGCGGGCGTTGCACTTCGGCACCGGTAGAAGTGGCCAGCGCCATGGGCAGGAAGCCGAGGCTCGCCACCAGCGCCGTCATCAAGACCGGCCGCAGACGCAGCCCGGCGCCCGTGAGCAGCGCGTCGCGCTGCGCCATCCCGCGGTCCCTCAGCCGGTTGATGGAACTCACCAGTACGATGCCATTCAACACGGCCACGCCGAACAGGGCGATGAAGCCGATGCCTGCCGAAATGCTCAAATTCAACCCGCGCGCCCATAGTGTGACGACGCCACCAATCATCGCGAACGGCACATTCATCAGAATCAGCACCGCCTGGCGCCAGGAGCCAAACGTGAAGAACAGCAGTCCGAAGATCAGCACGATACTCGCCGGCACCACCACCATCAGCCGCCGCGCCGCACGCTGCTGGTTCTCGAACTGCCCGCCCCAGTGCACCGAATAGCCGGCCGGCAGCTTCAAGCCCGCATCCAGCCGCTGCTGAGCCTCAGACACGAAACTGCCCAAGTCCCGGCCGCGCACATTGGCCTGCACCACCACGCGCCGCTCGCCGTCTTCGCGGGATATCACCTCCGGTCCACGTCCGATCACGACGCGCGCCACTTGATCCAGGCGCACACGCTCGCCACCTGGGGCGCGCAACAGCAGATTCGACACCGCCTCGTCATCGGTGCGCGACGTCTCCGGCAGCCGCACCACAATCGGGAACCGCCGCTGCCCTTCAATCAATTCCGACACCTGACGCCCGCCGATGGCCGCATCCATCAGGTCGCGAACGTCACTGACGTTCAGGCCGTAGCGCGCCAACTGCTCACGGTCCACCTCCACGCGCAACTCAGCCACACCCGTCGCCATCTCCATCTGTGCGTCTGCAGCGCCGTGCACGCCGCCCAGAATCCGCAACGCCTTTTCAGCCAACTGATTCAACATGCGCGGATCCTCGCCGAAGATCTTCACCGCGACATCGGCCTTGATGCCGGAGATTGTTTCGTCCAGCCGCATCGCCATTGGCTGCGTGAAGTTGTAGCTGACGCCTGGCACCTTTTCGAGCGCTGCAGCCAGCACATTAATCAGCTCTTCCTTGTTCTTGAAGCGCCGCCACTCATCGCGCGGCTTTAGCAGCACGTAGACGTCGCCCTGGTGGATACCCATTGCCTCGGTGGCCACATCGGGCCGGCCGATGCGCGTGACGACGCTCTTCACCTCCGGGAACGTCATCACTATCCGCTCCACGCGTGTGCTCACTTCGACAGAGTCCTTCAGCGCGATGCCCGGCATCTTACGCGTCTCAATCAGAATGGAGCCTTCGTCGAGCCGCGCCATAAACTCGCTGCCCAGCCACGCCGTCGAGCCGAGCGTCACCACCAGCACCGCGAAGCTTGTCCCAACCACAGCCAGGCGATGGTCCAACGCCCAGTCAAGCGAACGCAAGTAACGCATCCGGACCCAGGCAAACCAGCGTTCATCGGCATGACGGACGCGTCCGCCCAGATGCACCGTTGCCGCGGCGGGCACCACGGTCAGCGCCAGAATCAGCGAACCCAGCAGCGCTGCACACACGGTAATCGCCATGGGCCGGAACATGCGGCCCTCCAAACCCTCCAGGAAGAACACAGGCAGGTAGACCGCAATGATGATGGCCACTGCGAATACAATTGGACGCGCCACTTCGTGCGCAGCCACGCGCACGCGGTCCACCGGGCGGCCATCGCCGCGCCCCAGGCGCCGCACGGCATTCTCCATCATGACGACACTGCCATCGACAATCATGCCGAAGTCGATTGCGCCCAGGCTCATCAGGTTCGCCGACACGCCGAACACAGCCATGCCGATAAAGCCAAACAACATGGCCAGCGGAATAACGGCGGCGACAATCAGCGCGGCTCTCCAGTTGCCCAGGAACACCAGCAGCACAAGCACCACCAGCACGCCGCCTTCAATCAGCGCGCGCCCAACGGTGTGGATTGTGCCGTCAATCACGCTGCTCTGGTCGTAAAACGGCACCACGCGCACGCCTTCGGGCAGACGCAGCGTGGCCAGTTTGGCTTTCACACGCTCAATCACGCGCTTGCCGTTCTCGCCCTTCAGCATGATGGCCATGCCGCTGACGGTCTCGCCCTTGCCGTCCTTCAGCGTCGCGCCTTGACGCGGTAGCGGACGTGGCTCCACCTTGGCTACGTCACCTAATCGCACCGTTGTCCCGGCGTGGACCACCACCTCAATCCGACGCAGATCGGCCACCGAGCGCACTCGTCCCATGCCGCGCACGGTGAACTGCTCCATGGCGTGTTCCAGAAACCCGCCGCCGAAATTCAGATTATTGTCCGCAATCTTCTGGAATATCTCGGGTAAAGTCAGTCCGTACCGCTCCAGTTCAAGCGGCGCCACCTCCACCGTGTAGCTCTTCGTTTCCCCGCCCCAACTATTCACTTCGTTGACGCCCGGAACCGTACGCAGCGCGTGGCGGATCTGCCAGTCGTGTATCGTCTTCAGATCCATTGCCGAATAGCCGCGCCCTTCAACCGTGTACTGATACACTTCGCCAAAGGCCGTCGCCATCGGTCCCAGCCCGGGCTCCAGCCCCGCCGGTATTCGCGTCCGCGCCTCGGCCAGCCGCTCGTTCACCAGTTGCCGCGCAAACCACGAATTCACGCCGTCTTCGAACACCACCGTCACCATTGAGAGCCCCAGCTTCGAAATTGAGCGGATGCCTTCTGTCCGCGGAATTCCCATCAGCGCGCTCTCAATCGGGAATGTGACCAGTTGCTCCACCTCGCCGGGCGCCATCGCCGGACATTCGGTCACAATCACCACCTGGTTATTGGTGAGGTCTGGAAAGGCGTCCACCGGAATGCGCGCCACCACCGCCAGGCCCACCACCACCAAGAGCGACACGCCAAGCAGAACCACCCAGCGCTGCTTGAGATGAAAATCGATCAGCCGCTGCAGCATGGCGCGCTATTCCTCGTTCATTGAAGATTTCAGCAATTGAGACTTGAGAATGAAACCGCCGGTCGCCGCCACGCGGGCCCCTGCTTTCAGACCGCGCGTCACCCGCACCAGCTTATCGAGCGTGTCTCCCAGCTCTACGTCGCGCGGTTCAAAATGCCCGCCCGACCGTTCGACGAATACCGTCGCCGCGCCGTTTACGTCCTGCACCGCCGTGCGGGGAATGAACAGCGCCTCTTCGCTTTGGCCGGCCTCCAGCTCCACGCTTGCGTACATCTCCGGCTTCAGCCGCCCGTCGCGGTTGCCGACTTCAATCCGCACCGGCACCGTGCGCGTCTCGGCATCCAGTTTTTCGCCAATCTGAGTCACCCGCCCGGCGAAGCGCTGGCCTTCGTAAGCTTGCACCATCACGTGCGCCAACTGGCCCGGCCGTACGCTCTTGAGAGCGCTCTCCGGCACCGCCGCTACCGCCCACACCGTGCCCATATCCGCCAGCGTGAACATCTCCCCACCGGCCGAAACCACCGTACCCGGCGTCACCTTGCGCTCCAGCACCGTGCCGGAGCCCGGCGCGCGAACCGAAATCAGCTCGTCGGTCCCGTCCGGCGACACCTGCAAATAGTCGGACAACCGCTTGCGCGTGCGCTCCAGTTCAATCTGCTCGGCCGCCAATTGCGCCTGCGCCGTCTTCAGATCGTTTTCAGCCTCTTCCAACTGACGCTGGCTGGCGGCCTTGTTCTCGTGAAGATTGCGCACACGGTCGCGCTGGCGTGTGGCGAAAACCACGCCGGTCTTTAGCCGTTCCACCGCGCTCGACGCCCGGCGGTAGTTGGCGCGCGATTCCTGCACCTCCGGACTGTGCAACTTTGCCAGTTCCTGGCCCTTGGAGACGTGATCGCCCACGTTGACCAGCACGGCCGTTACACGCCCCTCCAGCGCCGCGCCAACACGCCACGTCGCATTCTCGTTCACCGTCAGCCGTCCGTTGGCCCGCACCATCACCGGCAGACGGCGAGTCTCAATGGTCACCACAGAGATACCCGCCTCGCGCATCGCCTCAGCGCCCAACTCCACCATCCGCGGGCCTTCGGCTGCGGCAGGCTTCGCTGGCGTAGCCGCCGGATCGGACGCTTTCGACGAGCACCCGCACAATACGGCGGCGGCCAACAACAATCCGGCGGCGTTCTGTTTCATTCGGCTTAACCCAAAAAATCGTTGCGAATCGGCGTGAAATTATCCACCAGCACCGCGCGCGCCGAATGCACATGAATCGCATGCGGAACGCTGCCGGGGATCGCTACCAAGTCGCCCGCCTTCAGCCGGCGCGGCGCCTCGCCCTCCACAAGAAAGTCCAGTTCCCCAGCGGCAACGTACGTCGTCTGCTCGTGGGGATGCGAATGAAACGGGTCGGCTGCGGCCCATGGGCCGTTCTCAATCTCCAGCACCACCGACATCAGCCCCGGTGTGTGAATCAGACGGCGTTTGCGGCCCGGCGCCACCGTCACTGCGGTCCCGTCTGCTGTTTGATCAACACGTATCTGGCTCATTTACCCACTCAGTCTATCGCGTCAGTCGGCTGAGCGCCCTTCCTTAGTACGATTCCCCAAAGTCCATCTAAGGTAATACTGATAGGTGAGCTAGGGTAGTACGAGGATACCCCATGGTACTGGTCTCCCTTAGAATCAGGATGACGGGTGAGAATGGACAACGTCATGAGCACGGCAGTTGAAACCGACAAACCAAAGATCAGGGTAATTATCGCCGACGATCACCCAATCGTGCGCGAGGGTCTTCGCAAACTGCTCACTCTCGAGGATGACATCGACGTTGTGGGCGACGCCGCTGATGGCCGTGAGCTGATCGAGAAGTCCGAGCATCTCCAGCCCGACGTGATTCTGCTCGATCTCCGCATGCCCAACCTCGACGGACTCGGCGCATTGCAGACCTTGCATCACACGAATTCGAAGGCCCGCGTCGTGGTCCTCACCGCTTCAGAGGACAAGAACGAGTTCGTCCAGGCGATGAAACTGGGCTGCTGCGGCATTGTGCTGAAACAGACAGCAGCAGACCTCATTGTGAAGAGCATCCGCAAGGTGCATGCCGGCGAAATCTGGCTCGATTCACACACAACGGCCGCCGTCATGCGGCAGTTCGCCACGCCTGGCGAGACCGGTCTCGGTCCGGCCGCTTCAAAGTCGCGTGAGCGCTCCCCCTTGAGCACTCGTGAACGCGAGATTGTCACCCTGGTGGCACAGGGCTACAAGAACAAGGAAATGGCCGAGAAGATGTTCATCAGTGAGCAGACGGTAAAGAACCATCTGCACAACATTTTCGACAAGCTGGGTGTGTCGGACCGGCTCGAACTTGCCCTCTACGCCATTCACAAGGGCCTGCACCTGCAACAGACTGAGCGCTAAGCCGCTTCGCCGATAGAGCTGCGTCGCAAGCTGCTGGAATTCTGTACCAGACGCGCTTGCATTCTGGTCCCGGTAAGCCTAGGATCGTGAAGGAGGTTAACAGATGCGGTTCTCTTCTTTCATGCTCTTCTCGCTCATGCTGGTGGCTCTGACCGCTCTCCCTCTATTGGCGCAGGACGCGATTCCCCGTTGCACCACGGTTGAACCGATGAGTGGCAAGGTGGGTATTGAAATCGTCGTAACCGGCGAAAATCTCGGCAAAGGACTTGTCGCAAAGCTCTATCTCACCGATGGTAAAAATGATATTGAAGTCGCCATTACTGAGCAGACCGACAAGACCCTGAAAACCAAGATTCCGCCGACCGCCAAGGTTGGTGAACGTTACCGGTTGATGATTCTGACTCGTGGCAAAGAGCCGAAGATGATTGAGCAGCCGGTTCGGTTCGAGGTCGAGCCCTAAACAGGCGGGTGGGTTTTTCAGCTCTCCGTGTGTGATCATCGAGGAAGCCGGCCTTCGGGCCGGCTTCACGCATTTTGCATGGGGGCCAGTGTGATTCATCCCTTCGACTACGACCTCCTGGTCATCGGCACTGGGCCGGCCGGACAACGCGCGGCAATTCAGGCCGCCAAGTTGAACCGCCGCGTCGCCGTTGTTGAGAAACGTACCGTGCTGGGCGGAGTCTCGGTAAATACCGGCACTATTCCATCGAAAACCCTGCGCGAAGCCGTACTTGATCTGTCCGGTTACCGCGCCCGCGGCTTCTACGGCCAGAGTTACTGCGTCAAGACCCGCATCACCATGCAGGACCTGTTGCAGCGCGTCGATGCCGTCATCCGCCACGAGATTGACGTCACGCGCTCGCAGTTGCTCCGCAACCGCGTTGAGGTGATCTCCGGCGGCGCCTCGTTCGCCGACGCCCATACGCTGCAACTGGATTCACCCGAAGGCCGTGGCCATCGCCTGGTCAGCGCCGCGCACATCATCATTGCCGCCGGTACAGAACCGACGCGCTCGCCACATATTCCCTTCGACGGCCAAAATATACTCACCAGCGATGACATACTGTGCCTGAGCGAGTTGCCGCGCACGCTTGTTGTCGTGGGCGCCGGAGTCATCGGCTGCGAGTACGCTTCTATGTTTGCCGCGCTGGGTGTGCGCGTGACACTGGTGGATTGCCGCAAACGCCTGCTCGAATTTGTTGACGGCGAAATGATCGACACGCTCGCCTACCATCTGCGTGAGAACCGCGTCACGCTGCGGCTGGGTGAAAGTGTGCGCGGGATCGAACGAGTGGAAGACGATTGCGGCCTGCACGTTCGCATCCTGCTCGACAGCGGCAAGCAGATTATCGCCGAAAGGGCGCTGTATTCTATCGGCCGCACCGGCAACACCGCGCGGCTCAACCTGGCGGCCGCCGGACTTACTGCCGACCACCGCGGCCGTATCAGCGTCAACAATCATTTCCAGACTGCAGTGCCGCACATCTATGCCGTCGGTGATGTGATTGGCTTCCCGTCTCTTGCGTCCACATCCATGGAGCAAGGGCGTCTGGCTGCCTGCCACGCCTTTGGAGTTGCCGCCACCAGCGTGCCGGAACTGTTCCCCTACGGCATCTACACAATCCCGGAAATCTCAATGTGCGGCCGCACCGAAGAGGATCTCACCGCCGCGGGCATCCCCTACGAAGTCGGCAAGGCGCGCTACCGCGAAATTGCGCGCGGCCAAATTGTCGGCGACACCACCGGCCTGCTGAAACTCCTGTTTGCCTCCGACACGCGCCGCCTGCTGGGCGTGCACATCATCGGCGAGGGCGCCAGCGAACTGGTCCACATTGGACAAGCCGTGCTCGCCTTCGGCGGCGCCATCGACTACTTCGTCTCGGCCGTCTTCAATTACCCGACTCTCGCCGAGTGCTACAAGACCGCCGCTTTTGATGGAGTGAACCGTTTGGGTACGGCGCGCTAGACTGAGATTAGTCAACCGATGGAGAACGTTCTTGCGATCCTTCTCGCCGGAGGCGCCGGTGAGCGGTTGTATCCGCTCACTCGCAGCACCGCGAAGCCGGCGGTGCCTTTTGGCGGCATCTACCGGATTATTGATTTCACGCTTTCCAATTGCGTCAACTCGGGTCTGCGGCGCGTCTTTTGCCTGACACAATATAAATCGCTCGAATTGGCGCGTCACCTGCGGCAGGGGTGGAACCTCTTTTCCGGCGAAATGGGCGAGTTCATCGAAGTGCTGCCGCCGATGAAGCGCGTTCACAACGACTGGTATCTCGGCACAGCCGACGCCGTCTACCAGAACATCGAGAGCATCGAGAATGAGCGGCCGGACTACGTGCTGATTGTCTCCGGGGATCACATCTACAAGATGAATTACCTTGAGATGCTGGCCTGCCATCAGGCGCGCTCGGCCCACGCCACCATCGCCACCATCCAGATCTCACCGGAAGAAGCCTCGCGCTTCGGCATCACCCGCATCGACCCTGCCACGTCACGCATCCTCGGCTTCGAAGAAAAGCCCGCGCACGACCATCTGCCGCGCTCGCCCTTCAACCCCGATATGCTGAGCGCCTCCATGGGAATCTACCTGTTCAACACCGATGTGCTGTTGGATGCCCTGCGCGCCGACGCGGCCAATGCCGATTCGTCGCACGATTTCGGCCATGACGTACTGCCGCGCCTGCTGGAGACACACGTCGTCTCGGCCTACGACTTCCGCGACCTGAACCGCAAGCGCGTCCGCTACTGGCGCGACGTCGGCACCATCGACTCCTATTACGAGGCCAATCTCGATCTGGTCAGCGTCTCGCCCGAGTTCAACCTCTACGACACAGCTTGGCCCATCCGCACGCGCATGCCGCAATCGCCACCGGCCAAGTTCGTCTTCGCGCAGGAGGGCCGGCGCATGGGCGTGGCTACCGATTCGATTGTCTCGCCCGGCGTCATCATCAGCGGCGGACGCGTTCATCGCTCCATCCTCAGCCCCGGCGTGCGCGTCAACTCTTACTGCGATGTTGAGCACTCCATCGTGCTGGACAACGTCACAATCGGCCGCTATTCGCGCATCCGCCGGGCCATCATCGACGCCGGCGTCGAATTACCCGAAGGCTCGGTAATCGGCGAGGATGCTGCGCGCGACCGCGCCGCTGGCCACCATGTCACGCCGGGCGGCGTCACCATTGTCTCCGGCGCAGACCCGGCGTGTGAGAAAATATGAGAGCTGTTGCTCTCATTTCGAGCCGACTTCGAAGGAAGGATCTTCTATGACAGAAATCGTTGATATTGTTTCCCGTGAGATTCTGGACTCGCGCGGCAACCCCACCGTGGAAGCCGATGTTTACCTTTCCAATGGCAGCATGGGCCGCGCCGCCGTGCCGAGCGGCGCCTCCACTGGCGAAAACGAAGCCTGTGAGCTCCGCGACGGTGACAAGAGCCGCTACCTCGGCAAGGGCACGCTGAAGGCCGTTAATAATATCAGTGACGAGATCCTGCCCGCACTGCTCGGCATGGACGCCGCCTCCCAGCAGGAGATCGACGCCAAGATGATCGAGCTCGACGGCACTGCCAACAAGAGCCGCCTCGGCGCCAACGCCATCCTCGCCGTTTCGATGGCCAGTGCCCGCGCCGCAGCCGACGCCGTCGGCCTGCCGCTCTACCGTTACCTCGGCGGCGTCAACGCGCGCACGCTGCCCGTGCCGAACATGAACATCATCAATGGCGGCGCGCACGCCGACAACCGCGTCGACGTTCAGGAGTTCATGATCGCGCCGCACGGCGCCGACACCTTTTCCACCGCCATCCGCATGGGCGCCGAGGTTTTCCATAACCTCAAGACCGTGCTCAAGGGCCGTGGCTATTCCACCTCCGTCGGCGACGAGGGCGGCTTCGCCCCGAACCTGAAGTCCAACGATGAGGCCGTCGAGGTGATCCTCGAAGCCATCGTTAAAGCCGGCTACAAGCCCGGCGAGCAGATCTCCATCGCGCTCGACCCCGCTTCCAGCGAGTTCTACGATCGCGAGAAGAAGAAGTACGTCTTCAAGAAGAGCGACAAGCGTGAGCTCACGTCCGACGAAATGATCGCCTTCTGGACCGACTGGGTTGCCAAGTACCCGATCCTGTCGATCGAAGACGGCATGGCTGAATTCGATTGGGACGGCTGGAAGAAGATGACCGATCAGCTCGGCAAAAAGATCCAGTTGGTGGGCGACGATCTGTTCGTCACCAACCCCGCCATCCTGGCCAAGGGCATTGCCGCCGGCACCGCCAACTCCATCCTGATCAAGGTGAACCAGATCGGCACCCTCACCGAGACGCTCGACGCCATGGAGATGGCCGCCAAGGCCAACTACACCTGCATGACCTCGCACC
>CAYZIX010000041.1:0-30044 GCA_964478395.1 uncultured Candidatus Solibacter sp. | reverse complement strand
TTGACGGAACCAAGCCCCTCGTTATAGAGGCTCTCCAGGCCGAGTGCGGCAGCCAGGTCTTCACGGAAGGCGTGCAACTCACGCAAATACTCGGCCGTGGCCGGCACGCGCCGGCCGGACGGCGTCAGAAACACCTTCTGATAGCCGATATCCGTGATGACGCCGATTTCCTCGCCCAGCGCCAGCCCGATGCGCTCGATATTGCCATTGGCAACAAGAGCGGCGATGCGGCCGCGCGCAACGCGCCGTCCGCCGGAGGTGGGGCGGATGTCGAAGCCCGAAAGCGCGTCGAGACGCTCGTCAAAACTGGGGTCTGGGGGTGCGGTCCGCTTGAAAAACATAGCCCTCTCTTACCTCCATTATGATGCAGCGATGATGCAACCCGCTTCCGCCGCTAAAACCGGTAGAATGGCGGGGAAGGAATTCTTACCCCATGACCCCTCAATTTGAATTTGCCGCCATCACGGATGAATATTCTCCCGATCTGAACGTTGCCGCCGAGGCCATGGCTGCCGTCGGCATGACGGCCGCCGAACTGCGTGTCGTCTGGGGCAAGAACATCATGAACCTGGACGACGGCGAAGTGCAACGCGCCGTGGAAGTGCTCCGTGCGAAGGGCATTCGCGTGCTGGGACTGAGCTCGCCGATTCTGAAGTGCACGCTACCCGGCGGTGGTGATCTGGACAGCCGCTTCCATCAGGACATTTTCGGCGCCACGTTCAGCATGGACGATCAGCCCCGCCTGGTGGAGCGCGCCATCAAGCTGTGCGAACTGACAGGCGCCAGTCTGGTGCGCGTCTTCTCGTTCTGGCGAACTTTAGATCCGGAACGCTGTTTTGAGCCGGCATGCCGTGCGATAGAGAAGATCGCCGACCAATTCAAGGCCCACAACATCATCTGCGGCATTGAGAATGAGCACGCCTGCAATATCGGCATCGCGCCGGAAGCAGCCCGCTTCCTGAAGGCCATGCCGCACTCGCATTTGAAGCTGGTGTGGGATCCGGCCAACGCCGTGGTGGCGGGCGAAAGCGACGTCTTCCCGCACGGTTACGACCTGCTGCCGAAGGATCGCATCGGCCACGTCCACGCCAAGGACTGCACGATGGTGGACGGCAAGCCCGAGTGGGGCCCGCTTGGCACACGTCACCTCGATTGGAAGGGCCAGATTGCGGCGCTGAAGCGCGACGGCTACAAGGGTGCGGTCAGCCTGGAGACGCACTGGCCCGGACCGGGCGGCGACAAGTTCCTGGCCAGCGTCATCTGCGGCTGGAACCTGAAGGGCCTGCTGGCGGGCTGATTAACTGCCGTAAGCGAGGTTGAAGACGGCCGATACGCGAGTCTCGGCCGTCAGCGTCAACGGCAACGTGAGACCGCTGGGGCTCGAATTCGAAAGGCCGATTTGCACGATATAGGTGCCGGTCTGCGCTGAGTTGGCGGCGACGGCCAGAACGGTATGCTGGACCGTGCCTGTAGTGACCTTGATCTGGCCTGGCGCCACGTCGGCTAATCCGGAAACTACCAAATTGATCGTGTCGCCAGCATACGCCGGACGAGCGGCGTTGATGGATTGGCCGAGCGTGGACTGTGCGCTGAGGATTGCCGGCGGCGCCACAGATACATATAGAACATTCGGCTGCACGGTAGTGGCGCCGAAGGTGCCTCGCAAAATGGCCGGTCCGGCAGAGAGCGCTCCAGGAACCTGCACCACCAGCGTGCCGGCGCTGTATGCCGCCACAGCGGCTGGATAACCACCAAGGGTGATCTGAAGCGAGGCCAGTGAGACAACCGTGGGAGCGTTGACCACCGGAATACTGATCGTCGCTCCCGGATAGACCGACGAACCAGCCACCGCAGCCAGTTCGAAGTAAGGCGCCTGACTATTCTCTGTCACCTGAAAGCCGCCCGATATGCTTTGCGTAGACAAGCCGTCGATGGTTGTGAGCGTAGTGGAGCCCGGCATGGCGGAAGCAGAGACCGAGACACGCGCCAGCGCGTGCCCGGCAGAGACGGGGTAAACCGCCTGAACTGCGATGTCTGCGCTGCCCATGGCAAGTTGAGGCGTCCAGGTGGCGAGATCCCCACCCGTGGAGGTGATTTCAACCATTGTCTCGGTGCCCGCAGGAAGCGATGTGGGGCTCACCGACAAGGTTGGGGCATCGGATGTGTAGGTGTAGGACGGCGAATTGTTCGCCAGGATGAACAGTGAACTTTGACCGTCGGTGTTGAACGCGGCCAGCACGCCGCGATAACCGGCCGGCGCAGGTGGAACGGCAATGGTCAACTGGCCATCAGCCGCGGATTTCACCTTGGCGGCAACACCATCCAGCCACACCGTCGTAGTCGCATCCAGATTCGCACCGCCCAGCGTTAGCGTGCCATCGCCGTTATCGAGCACTGAAGTGATCGACGGCGCCGGACGCGTGGTGAAGCGGAGCGCCGTGGGCAACAGGTAGTTCTCATTGTTATAGCTGAGTTGCAAATGGCGGGGCCCTTCCACGGTGCTTGCACCCGGCGTGACGTCAAACTGGAGGTAACCCGTGCTGTACGCCCTCAGACTTCCCGCAGTTTCAGGCGCTGCCACGAGGTTGGCGGTCATGCCCGAGAGCAGAGATGTCGCGCCATATGCGGTGAAGACCACCGTACCCTTACTAGCCGTTGTCGTGAACGTCGCGGGCTTCACCGCCACCTGCCCCATGAAGGAATAGGTCTGCATGGAGTGCAGGCTGACAGCCGTGCGCGAGCGGACAGTGAAATTAACGCTATCGGTACTCTGGCCAATCGTGACCGGGACCGTCTGCTGGGCGCTGCTGGTGCCGGGATAGAAGGCCGCGTCAAAAAGCGTGTTGGGGGTGATTTTGCCGTTTGGATCTGTGGGCAGCTCAAGGTTGACCGGCGTCGTCTCACCGGAAAGCGAAGGCGGAAGCGGGTGGACGTAGACGTAATATTGCCCGGAGGTCAAACCTTGCAGCAGGTAGGTGCCGTCAGGATTGGTTAGCGTGCTGACGGCTTGGCCAGTCGCGGTGAACGCCACGACGGAAGCTAGCGGCACGGCCACGCCGGCCGTGGTGGTGACCTGTCCACTGATCGAGCCGAACGTGCTAGAAAACGTGCTGGCCGGGTAGAGAACGCTCAAGCCGGCAATGTCGTCACGAGTCAGCGGCGCCGCCTTTGACGTGGCGCGTGTGATCTCAGTGGACATAGCGCCGGAACTCCAGCTGTGTTGTAGCCCCAGCGTATGTCCGAACTCATGCACCACGGTAAGGAAGAAGCGCTCGGAGAAGCTTGTACGGCTGGAGAGGTCCGTGGGCAACTGCAGCAGCGACTTCGCGATGGGAACAAATGTACCGGAGCTGTTCGTGGTGACATCAAGCCGTGAAATGGGCCCACCCTGCGCAACAATGCCGGGCGCCAGTTCATCGGTGAACTCAACGGCAATCCAGGGCGACGACATTGTCTGCGACGACGTGTACGTTCCACCGTAGGCCAGCTTCAGCTGGGCACTGTCGATGCTGTTCCAGACCAACGCGGCAGCCCGGATCTGGCTGTAAACCGCAGCTGCGCTGTCGCCGCTGGCTAACGTTGTGGGACCGGCTTCCGATATCAAAAACGGGACAGTCTTGTTCGGTAGCGCGGTCAGATCAAAGCGGTCATAGATGGCGGAGTAGGGGGCGGAAGCTGTCTGGTAGCGCGTGAAGTGATAGTAAGCCGGAGCAAGCGTGGCTGTCGAAAGCAGCAGGGTAATGAGTGTCAGGCGCCGCATGGCTTATTTCGCCTCCGAACGGGCGGCGAGCGTGCGAAGCGTCGTGCGCAACGTGCTCATCGTTAGCCGTGAACCGCTGTCGGTCAGATTGTTCCCGCTGCTGTCCACCATGTCGGCCGTGATCGGGCCGCGCACCAGGATTGTCTCTCCGCTGGAGCTGGTTTTCACCTGATAAAGCCCCTGGCTGAGGCCGATCACCTGCGTCACGCCGCGTGGGCTGGTCCACAGAAACAGCACATACTCGGTGTTGCCCTGAAACACTGGTGAGCCCGCAATGCTTTGCCTGTAGCCGTTATAAGTGCCACCAGGAACGCAAACTTCCACGCTGGACGAACCACTGCCCTTGATCCACTCCGAAACCTGAACCGTGTAAACGGTGTAAATCATTGAGCCGCGCTGCGTGGAACTCGATGAGCCGCTCAGCTTGCCGCGCACAATGGCGGTCGACTTGGCGGTCATCTCCTCGACGCTCAACTGTTGCAGAGTCGTCGCACCGGCCAGAGTAGCCAGTGCGGCGCTGAGAGCGAAATGAAAAACCTGGCGCATAGGATTCCACCACGTATGGAGCACGTGGCGGGCCATTTCATGCGTAATGTTTTCATTTGGTTACAGCCTACTGGATGGCGCTTGTCGAGTCAGTCCGACACACCACGGCCACATGTGACTCACCTATGGACTGGACGACGGACTACGAGTACCGGTATGCCTAACTGGTGACGAACGTCGTTGATCGTCGTGCCAAAGACGACGTCCATCAGCCCCGTATGGCCGTGCGCACCCATGACGACGAGGTCAGGATTCAACTCACGCGCATAGCGCACGATGGCTGATTTCGGGTTGACGTCGTGAATCACAGCCAACTCGGCCTGCAGTCCGGTGTCGCGCAAACGTGACAACACGCTTTCGAGGTACTGGCGCCCGGCCGCGACATGCGCGGTAGACGATTCCTCGCCGTAAACCTGGCTGCCCGCGTCGTCTTCCACGTGAAGCAGGTGAATAGACCCCTGGTGAGCGCGGGCCAGTGAGACGGCGTGCGCCAGAGCAACGCCATCTAGGCTGGAGTGATCGAGAGGCACGAGGATGGAACGGTAGGCGGGCGCCTCGAAGGAGAGTTCGCCGATGGGGGGCAGTCCAGGGGCTGGGCGGCCAGCGGGACGGGCAAGCGCCACGTAGGCCAGCAGCGCCACCAGTGCTCCGGCCAGCGGCACCGACAACATAAGCGGCCACGTGCGGAGCTCCGTGGCTGCCAGCCATGCGTTTAGAGCGAGAATCATGACCGCCGCCAGCCACGCCAGTGCCTTAACCCAGGCCGCGTTGGCGAAGACTCCCATCCTCGCCCGGTCCGACGTGAAGCGGACTAGTGGCACGACCGCAAAGGGCAACTGCATGCTTAAAATCACCTGGCTGAAAATCAGCAGCTTGTACGCGCCCCTATCGCCCAGCACGGCGATCGTGATTGCGGCCGGTATGACCGCGATGGCGCGCGTCAGAAAGCGGCGCAACCAGGGCCGCATGCGGAAATTGAGGAAGCCCTCCATCACAATCTGGCCAGCCATGGTGCCGGTGATGGTGGACGACTGTCCTGAGCAGAGTAGCGCGACAGCGAACGCACCGCCGGCCAGCGTTGTACCCAGCAGCGGCACCAGCATCTGATGCGCCTGCTGAATCTCCGTGACAATCACGCCATGCTTAAAAAACGTGCTTCCTGCCAGTATTAGGATTGCCGCATTTACCAGCAGAGCCCCGTTTAGCGCAATGACAGAATCCGCAAAATTAAAACGGCATGCAGCGCGTTTTGATGCAATATCCGGGCCGACGCGCCGCGTCTGGACCAGCGAGGAATGCAGGTACAGGTTGTGCGGCATCACTGTGGCGCCCAAGATGGCGATTGCCACGTAGAGGCTGTCTTTGTTAATCCGCGGCACCAAGCCAGAAATCACTTCGCTAAACACTGGTTTAGCGAGCACTATTTCAACAAAAAAACACGCTCCAATAATCGCAATAAAACTTATAATAATACTCTCTACGATCCGGATTCCAAACCTGTCAAACCATAAAATAAACAGCGTATCCGTGGCGGAGAGCAGCACCCCGGCAAGCAGCGGAAGGCCGAACAGCAGGTTCAAGCCGATGGCCGCGCCCAGCAGTTCGGCCAGATCGCAGGCTGCAATGGCGATTTCGCAAAGCACCCACAGGGCCATGGAAACGGGAGCGGGATAGGATTCACGGCACGCCTGGGCCAGATCTCGGCCGGAGACGATGCCGAGGCGCGCGCTGAGCGTTTGCAACAACACCGCCATGGCATTAGACACCACCAACACCCACAGCAACTGGTAGCCGAAGCGCGCGCCGCCCTCGATGTCAGTGGCCCAGTTGCCCGGATCCATGTAGCCGATGCTGACCAGGTAGGCCGGACCGGCGAAGGCGAACATGCGTTTCAGCAGCGTGGGGTGCGCAGTGCGGACCGTTGCAGCTGTATCCATTGCCTCCCAGTCTAGCGAAAAGAAGGAAGCGCTTATTTGAATTGCAGCTGAATCGTCGTGCTGTTTGAGGCAACGCCGTCAGCGGTGATGACCAAGCTGTATGTGGATGAGCTCAAGCCAGTCGTCGGTAGTGGACCGATGCGCAGGCGCTCGCGTCCATCGGTGTCCGGATCAGCCGTCACGCTGACTGGCACCGTCACTACTCCGAGCGTGGCCGTTACCACAGAGGCGTGGCGAAGCCCTGTGGCAATGACGTTGAGATAGTACTTGCCAGTTGCCGTAGTACAGGCTTGCCCTGTGATGACGATCGGGTTAGGGACAATAGAGCTATCGCTACTGCTGGCGCGCTTGTAGAGGTAAGCATATGACGTATCGCCGCTGGCAGGCACACTTTCCGATGTCCCATCGGGCGCACCCGTGCCATCGCCGGAGGCAGTGAAGACGCCGGGCGCCACGTTCTGAATTGTGGCGTCGAGAATTGTGCGGCTCATGCGGTTGAAATCGTCGACATAGATCAATGCCGGACCCGCGGGCACATCGGCTGGGACAACAAACTTCAACTGCCCGGCCATGACGTCAACCACACGGCCATAACGTTCCGTACCGTCTGACCCTATGACCTTGACCTCGATCCCCGAGAGCCGGCCCGGCGCAGGATTGGATGTAGCGGTGGCGCTCTGTACCGAGCCGAGATCCACAAACACAGTGGCCAATTGATCGGGAGCGAGCACCGAATCCAGGCGCGTGGCGGAGTTCAGAACAAAGCCGGCCAACCGGCCCCAGCTGATGGCGTAATCGTTCAATAGTCCGGACGATGTGTCGGCTTGTTCGATCGCGAACCAGCGGTCCTCGGCGGAATTGATGAAAACATAACGACCATAGCCTGCGTAGTTTTTCCCAAGCACGGTGAACTGTGGCAGCCTTACATTTGCCACGGCATTCAGGTTCTCGTAACCGAATACATAGATCAGCGAGGTGCCCTGTTCTGTCGAACCAGAATATGTGTAGTAGGAAGTGGCACCGGTGGCGAGAATTCGATTGTTACTCAACGAAACGGCAATTGAACTTGGATAGATGGAAGAGGCCAGTTTGCCGTTGTAGGTCATGTCCTCTGATTTCACCGACGATGCACGGAAGACGCTGCCGCAGCGGGTGAAAATGCGCCTCCCATCCGGCGACGGCCAGAGATAACCGCAGGCGGAATAGGTGCCGTGGTAAGACCAGTCATACAAATAGGCTACCGTCCCCGCTGAAACATCAAACTTCTGGATATGATCGGGCGATATACCGTTTTGCGCGATATACAGGCTGTTGGTGCCAGGCATCCAGATGCCAGTCGAGCCGGCATAGAACGAATAGTAGTTGCTCGAGTTGATCTCGGTGCCGGTGGACACGCTGACCGACCGGATGGAGGTCCATTGGTCAGTACGTGGCAGAGCATAGACCCACTCATTGGGGCCGTACACAATTGACAGAACGTCACAGGAAACCGGCACGGTTTTTCGCAGGTTGAGAGGTGACAGGTCTACGATGGAAATCCGGCCGTTGTGACCAACAGCCGCCGTTCGGCCGTCCGGGCTTAATGCAAGCGCGGTTGGAGGTAGGGGCAGGGAAATAGTGGCAGTGATGGCATGTTGCGTCGTATTCCAGACGCTGATCTGGTCCGGAGTTGCCGATACCATCACAATTTGATCAAGGCTTGAGCTGTAGACAGCTGCCACGGGTCGGATTGACAAGCGAGCCATATCGGCGGACATGGCCGGCGTGAGAGCGGAAAGACCCACAATTATGGCCGAAAGAAGGCGCATTTGCACAGGAGAGGTACCTCTTCAGCCGATTATATCTTTATCTTGCCGGAATGCGACCGCGATGGCGGCGATTGCTGAGAGGAGTGTCGCGGCCACGCCCCAAAGGACCGTGTGCGGCCGGTAACGGAATTCAAGCTCGTGAAGCCCAGCCGGCACTACAACGCCGCGCACCATCCCGTAAGCCTCGTGAATCACGGCCGGGCGGCCGTCAATATGCGCTTCCCAGCCGGGGTACCAGGTGTCGGTGAGAATCACCATTCCCGCACAGGCCATGTCGGCGCGTATGGAGACGCGCGATGCGGTGTAGGCATTCAAACGGACGTCGTCGGTGGCGGCGCAGCGTTGCAGCGGGGGCGGGGAAGTGGCAAGCAGCACGGTGGACGTCAGTTCGTCACGGTGGACGTAGAGTTGGGCCTGCATGTCAGCGGCGGGCACCTGCATGGCTTGGTGAATACTAAACACGCGCCGCTGGACGTCCGGGTGCCGGTACACTTTCAGCCCCGCCGGGCTGCGGTAGACTTCCTCCTGGTAGAACTCATTGGGAGCCGTCCGGACCGCGAACCCAATACCCAACAGATGCCGCATGTGTGGTGAATAGGCGTCCTGGGCGTGTACGTTCTCCGTGAGGCTGGCGAGGTATCCTCCCGCCTGCGGCAGGCCGTACCAATCGCCAAAGTTGTAGGCGATGACGTCTCCATCCACATCGACACGCGGAAGGCCGGGCTGCTGGCGAAGAAAAGCGGCGATATCGGAGTGCGCGCCAAGAGCCGTCAGGGTGGCCATGCGCACCGTGTTGTCTCGCGTTGGCCAAGCTGCGGCGGTCACGTTGCTGAGGTCGACGAGCGCCAGCGCCAGCACCGCCATGGCCGCCAAGCGATGCCGGACCAGCAGCAGCGCGCCAAGCAAACAGGCGCACAGGGCGATGCGTAGGATGCGGTCGTCGAAATGATTGCCGCGCACCAGGCGATCCATGACGAGCGCGGCACCGAACAGCAGCGAGCCACCGGTTGCGTAATAGCGCCAGCGGCCCGGCCGGCCAGCGAGCAACGTATCTGTGCCAAGCGCGGCGAGCATGGCCGCGCCCAGGCAAAACAGGCACGTCGCGGCGGAAGGGCTGCGCGCCTTCTCGACCATTGGAACCAGCGCGTACAGCGGCCCGTGCAGCAGTCCGTTAGGCGCCATCGAATAGAGCAAGCCGCCCGCAGCGATGGCGGCCATCAGCGCCGCGCCGCGGCGGCGCCATGCCAGGGCAAGTCCAATCAATGCAAGCGTACAGATAATGGGCCCCAGATAGGGCTCCGGGTGCGTGCGCAGGCCGGGCACCACTACGCCAAGCAGGGAAGCCGGATGCAGCGAATACGTGTGGTGGACTTCGTACGGAACCACTTGATTCCAGCCGACCACATCGGGTGCGCCCACCCAGCGAACTGCCAAGTGGCCATATTCCAACGAAGGCAGCGTTTGCGCCGCGCCGGCCATGGCGGCAATTATCCAGAAGCAGGCGCCAGCCCGCCAGAGACGCGGCGAGCGGGCGATGATCCAAGCCCACGTGCCGGCCGCCGCCAACGACGTGAAGATGGGAACCTGGTGATGCCCGCTGAGCCACGCCACACCAAGGAAAAATCCGCCTAGAATTGACGCCGCCAGCGGCCGGTGCATGCGTGCAACGCGTAACAGGTAAAGGAAAACCAGAGGCGTCCAGATTGCACCGGCGAGCATCTGCGGCCACTGCGAATCGCCCAGCCAACCGGCCAGACTGAAGATGACGCCGCCCGCGACCGAAGCCAGCCTTTGGCAGCCCAGTTCACGCGCCAGCTTATAGGCAAACCACGCCGCCAGGAAGTGAATCAGAACGAAATACCAATTAAGCGCCGACTCCCGCAGCCAACCGTGTTTCAGCGGCACGGCGAACAAGACCCAGTTCAACGGCGACACGACGCCAGGCTGTGCCTGGCCAATCAGCGGTTGGCCGAACCAATGATTGGGGTCCCACAACGGGACGCGGCCGGCGTGCCATTCCCCGGCTTGAAATTGTAGCCAGGGCAGCACTTGGCGCGAGTTGTCGGGGCCGTCCATCCACGTGACGCGACCGGTGAGCACAAGCTGCCAGTAGAAGCCCACAATCAGGGCAACCAGCAGTGCGGTGGTGGCAAGGCGGCGGGTCATGTTATTGTGCGACGCGCTTGAATGGCGGCCCCCAATGCCAGCAGAGCGGCCAGTGCCGTGAAGGCGGCGCCGCAGGCTACGCTCGCCGGCCGGTAGCAGAATTCGATGTTATGCGCGCCGGCGGGAACTGCAACGGAACGCACCGCGCCGTAGGCCGGTTGGATTTCAACGCGGCGGCCGTCGATCCACGCCTGCCAGCCGGGGTAATCCGTATCACTTAGCACCACAACGCCGGCGTGCGCCATCACGGCGGCGATGCTGACATGGTTCGGCAAATAGCCTGTCAGCCGGACGCGGTCGTCAGGCCCGGCAAAGACGCGCGGCCGGACATCCGCGTTGCGGTAGACGTTCAGGCCGGAATGGCTCGAAAAAACCACTTCACGATAGAAGTCGTCGGGCGCACGACGAACCGCATAGCCCATGCCGAACAACTTGCGGGCGCGTGGCGTGAAGAGCGCCTGGCTGTAGACGTTCTCAGTGACGCTCGGGTGGTAGCCGAGCGTCTCGTCGATGCGCTGCCAGTCGCCGAAGTTGTAGGGGATGGAGTCAAGATCAATGTCGACACGCAATGGCTGCGGCTGGCTGCGCAGGAAGGCGGCGATATCCGAGTGCGCGTCCAGGCGTTCGTAAGGTTTTACGGCAGTAAGGTAGGCACCTTGCACGTTGAGCAGGTCGATGGCAATGAATGCCACCAACAGCGGCGGGCGGTTCCAAATCACGGGTAATGCCAAGGCACACGCCGCGACGCCGATCATTCGTGCATCGTGAAAATGGTTGCGCAGGCCCAGATCGACCAGCAATGCCGCACCGAACAGAGCGGCGCCAAGCGGCAGCCAGCGCCTTGCGGCCGGCAGCGAGTCGAGTCCGATGGCGGCTAGCATCGCCGTCCCGAGGACCACCAGGAAAAGCGCCATATTCGGGCTACGCGCCTTTTCGACGCCCGGAATCAGTCCATAAAGCACGCCGTGTAGTAGCCCATTAGGGGCCATGGCCATGAGCAACCCGCCAAGCGCCAACGCCGCCGAAAGCCGCACGGCTGCATTGCGGCGCCACGCCATGAGGCCGAGCCCGGCCAGCGCGCAAACCGTCGCCCCGAGATACGCGTCCGGATGAGTGGTCTTGTCCGGCAGCACCATGCCGAGCAGGGAAGCCGGATGCAGGCTGTAGGCGCGATGCACGTCATAAGGCACCGCATCGCGCCATCGCAACACGTCCGGTGCGCCGGCCCAACGCACGGCCAGACGGCCATACTCGAACATCGGCAGTAATTGCAGCGCGCCGCCAAGCGCGGCCAGTGACCAGAACAGCAGGCAGGCGCGCCACAGGCGACGGTTATTTGCAAGCCTCCAGAGCCAGACGCCGACGAGCGCCAGAGAAGCAAATAACGGCACCTGGGGATGGCCACTCAACCACGCGACGCCGAGGAAGAAACCACCAAGGATGGAAGACACGAAGGGCCGGCGCCCATGCGTGGCGCGCCACGTGTAGAGCAACGCCAGCGGCGTCCATACCGCACCGAGAAGAATCTGCGGCCACATAGTGCGTCCCATCCAGCCGGCCAGACTGTAGACCAACCCGCCGGCCACCGAGGCGACTCGTCCGCAACCGAACTCGCGCGCCAGCTTGTAGGCGAACCAAGCGGCGAGGATGTGGATCAGAATGAAGTATCCGTGCAGGGCCGCAATACTGAGGCGGCCGTTGTCGAGGGGCGCGGCGAACAGCAACCAGTTGACAGGCGAAGCCACGCCCGGCTGGCCCTGGCCCAACAGCGGTTGGCCGAGCCAATGGTATGGATCCCACAACGGGATGCGCCCGGCGTGCCACTCCGCGGCCTGGAATTGCAGCCACGGCAGCACTTGGAACTGGATGTCGTCGCCGGCCAGCCACGTGGCGCGCGGGCCAATGACGAGCTTCCAATAGAAACCGGCAATCAGCGCGACCAGCACCAGCGCCGTGGCCAGCCGCCTCATGCCGGTCTCCGGCGGCGCAAGAGCGCGGCCAGCGCCGCGAGAGCTGAAACAAGGCTCAACACCGCACCAAATGCCAAGCGCATGGGCCGGTAGCGGTACTCGACGGTGTGCACGCCCGTAGTGACGGGAACGTTGAGCTGCTCGGGACTGCCATCCAATGTGGCGCGCCAGTCGGGCACGGTGGCGCCAGCGAGCGTCAATTGCGCGGGAGTGGACAGCGTGACCCGGGCACGCACACGGTTGGGCGCAACGGAATCAAAATGGGCAACTACCGCAACAGACGGCTGGACGTTGAGCACGGGGCGGTATTCGGCGAGTGGCGCAACATGCGCGGCGCGGCCGGGCTCCATCCAAGTGGGCATGTCGAGCACCGCTCCGTTGGCAGCCTCAATCATCAGTAATCCGATGATGAGCGTTACCGCCTGACCGCCCGACAACGCACGATTCCGCAGGGCGGCCAGCCAACCGGCGGCCAGCAGCGCAATCAGTGCCAGCATCGGCAAACGAGTGTCCACCGAGCCGGGAAAGCCGTGGCTCTGCGCCAACAGGTACTGCCGCACGAGCAAGCCCACGCCCAGTACGAGCGCCGCCGGCGCCAGCCAGCGCGGCACACGGCAACGCTCCAGTCCAACTCCGGCTAGCAACGCCACGCCCAAGCCGCCCAAAAGCACAGCGGGCACGGCCGGCCAGAAGCGGCGGTCACCCCAGGCGAGCGCAGCCAGCAGTAGTGGGATCAGCACCGGGTAGGGAAGCGCGGGCAGTGCCCAGGCACCCGGGGACATCAACAACAGCGGCGCTGCGGCAAACAGGGCGGTCATCAATGAAAGCAACAACCCTCTCCAACTGATGCGCCGCCATTCATAGACCAGCCAGACGGCCGCAGCCAGTGCCAGTGCCCAGTTGCCGCCAAGCGCCGTCAGGCCGAGGAAAAAACCGGCCAGAACGGCGCGGCGCCGCTGCGTGTATAGAAAGATCAGTGGCAACCAAACGGCCGTGGTCAACATCGAAGGCGACGTGGAATTGCCCATCCAGCCGTAGAGCGCGTACACGAGAGCGACACCAATGCTTGACACACGGCTCAACTCGAAGGCGCGTGCGGCGCGGTAGGCAAATAGCGCAGCCAGCAAGTGAAGCAACACGAACCAGACGTGCAGCGCCCAAGGCTGGATCAACCCGTCTTTCAGAGGCATGACCAGCAACACCCAAGTGAGCGGCGATGCCACGGCAGACTCCGGCTGTGCCCACAGCGAGTGGCCGGGCGTCTGCGTCGTATCCCACAACGGGACGTGCCCGTGGCGAAGCTCCGTGGCTTCGAGTTGGAGCCAGGCCAGCGTGCGTGTAGCCTGCTGCGAAGTGGCCAGCCAGGTGAACTGCGAAGTGAGCGTCAGGCGCCAGTGGAAGACCAATACCAGAAGGCAAAGCAGAACAGCCGCTGTCCAGCGAGCCAGGCGCGGTGGTGGTTCTCGATCGGAGTGGTGGTTTTCAACCATTCCGGGATTTAGCGTAGCGCGATAATTGCAAGAGAATCAATAACTTCAATTTTGGCCCAAGGATTGCCACGATAAAAGCGGAAGTTGGTGTAAGGAGGCAGCCCATGAAAGGCGGATTGGCACGTTGGCTGGTGGCCGCGATGGTGCTGAGTGGCACATTGCTGGCACAGGACGATGACAACAGTCCGGGCCGCGGCGTGGCGCGCGTCAGCCTGATGAACGGCGACGTGTCGGTTCGTCGTGGCGACTCAGGCGACTGGGTGGCAGCCGGAATCAACGCTCCGCTTCTGGTGGACGACCGTGTGGCCACCGCCGCCGGTGCGCGAGCCGAAGTGCAGCTCGATTATTACAACCGCATCCGTCTGGCTTCCGACAGTGAAATCCGGCTGACGCAACTCGATGACCGCCGCTACCAGATCCAGGTGGGCCGCGGCACAGTGACGTTTGCCGCCATCAAGGGTAGTGACGCGCAGGTGGAGGTGTCCACGCCGGGCGCTTCTCTGCGGCCGATGGCGCAAGGTGAGTACCGCATCACCGTCTACACGGACGGCAGCGCAGATATGACCGTGCGCCAGGGACAGGCCGAGATTTACTCTCCCAGTGGCAGCGAGCGGCTGCGTTCGGGCAACACCATGCGCGTGCGTCTGGGCGAAGGCAATACGAGCGAGTTTCAGTTAATGTCCGCTATCCCGCAAGACGACTGGGATGAGTTCAACATCGGCCGGGACAGGGAACTGGAACGGTCCAGTCAGGTCTATCAGTATGTCAGCCGTGACATCTATGGCGCCGAGGACCTCTACGGTCAGGGCGACTGGAACTATATTGCTCCTTACGGCTATTGCTGGCAGCCTTACGCGGCTGCTGACTGGGCGCCGTACCGGAACGGGCGTTGGGCCTGGGTGGATTGGTATGGCTGGACTTGGGTGAGCTACGACCCTTGGGGCTGGGCGCCTTATCACTACGGCCGCTGGTTTTATGCCGGCAACCGCTGGAGCTGGTATCCCGGCGGAATGTACGGGGCCCGCCACCACTGGAGCCCGGCACTGGTGGGTTGGATTGGTTGGGACAGCTGGGGCGGCTTTAACGCCGGTGTGGGCTTCGGCTGGGGCGCGGTGGGCTGGGTGCCGCTGGCGCCGTTTGAACCGATCCACCGCTGGTGGGGCCCGGGCTTCTACCGCGACTATCGCGGCGGCGACTTCCACAACCGCATGATGTTCGACCGCAACGTCAATGTCATGAACTCGTTCCGCAACGCGCGCGTCGAGCGCGGCGTGACGGTGGTTAACGGGCACGACTTCAGTCGCGGCTACGTCGGCCGTCCGCTACAGGTGGGACGCGACGATATGTCCCGTGCCAACATGTCGCGCGGTGCGCTGCCGGTGGCGCCAAGTCGCGAAAGCCTGCGAATGAGCGCCCGCGAAAACGCGCGCAGCTTCGAAAGCCGCAGTTCGGCTTTCCAGAACGACCGCTTCTTCTCGCGTCAACAGGCCTCACGTGTTGATCGCGTGCCGTTCGATCAGCAACGATCCACGATGGAACGCATGACGCCGCGCAGCTCGGAAAACGCCATGCGGAATTCCACCCCGTCGCGGTCTGGTGGCGACGAATCACGCTCTGGATGGAGACGATCCGAGGAGTCGACGCGCAGTAGCGACACTAGCCGCAACGCGGAGAGCTCCCGCCCAATCGACAGCAGCAACAGGACGACGAACAGCTCGCGCGGGGCGGAGAACTCGCGTAGCCGGGACACGGGCTGGCGTCACTTCGGCGACCCGTCCACGAGTTCCGCAACAACACGGAGCACCGGCCAGGACAATAGCCGGACAAGCGAAAGTGTCCGCTCTAGTGAGAGCAACTCCGGCTGGCGGTCCTTTGGAAGCCCGAGTAACTCATCGAGCTCCAGCCGTAGCGAACAGGGCCGCTGGTCCACTGCCGGCGGGCGTAGTGAAGGCTCTACTGCCGGTTCATCTGGCAGAACTGAGCCCTCCCGCAATAGCGGAGGCAACAGCGGGCGTAGCTGGTCAACGCGTGGCGCCGAGAGCCGGCAACAGGAGGCGCGCCCGTCAACTGGCGGCGGATCGCGAGGCGACTCGGGTCGTAGCACCGAGCGCCAGAGCGCTCCGTCCCGCGGCCGTGGCAACGACTTTTCGGATTCGGGCGGTTACAGCTCCATGCAGATGTCCACGCCACGTTCCGGAGGCAATTACGGAGGTGGGTCGTATGAGGGCCGCTCGGCATCGCCGAGCTACGGCAGCCGGTCCTATGAAGGCCGTTCGAGCTCTCCGAGCTTCGGTGGCGGATCCAGCATGAGCCGGTCCAGCTCTCCGAACTTCGGCGGCGGATCCAGCATGAGCCGGTCCAGCTCTCCGAACTTCAGTGCACCATCATCGTCTGGGATGGGCAGCCGGTCGTCCGGTGGTGGTTTCAGTGGCGGACGAAGTGGCGGTAGCTTTGGCGGTGGCGGCGGTCACAGCGGCGGTGGAGGTGGTGGTGGCCGGGGAGGCCGCGGCCGGTAGACACCAGAAAAGAATCTTCCCTCGGGCCCGCGTTTGAGTCCTCTCGAAGCGGGCCCATTTTTTGGCGTCCCGCATAGTTTACATAATATCGATTATCGGAAGTTGGCTAGAGCCGCCCGGACAAGCACGGGGGTGTCAGCTGCCGTACCGATCTCAACTAATTGGCATCCTGCTCGTCTAGCGCTCTCCTTGCCCGGTGCTGAGTCTTCCAGCGCGATGGCAGAAGTCACACCCAGACGGCGCATCGCCATGGCATAGGGCTCGGGGTCCGGTTTGAGTCTTGCGACGTCGTCTCCGTAGACGACGGTTCTGAATCTGTCGAGAATCCCTTCCGCGCGCAGAATTGCCTCGATCTCCTGGCGGCTGGAAGACGTCACCACGGCCATCGGGTACGCCGCCAATTCCGCCAACATCTGCTTGATCTGCGGCGTGACCAGCGTACCTGAGGTGGCGCGAGCGGTGAATATTTTCTTCTTGGCGGGATACAACGGCCAAAGCTCGTCGAGCGTGCGGCGCGGCTCAGAGTGCTGCCCAAGAACCTCCAGGAAATGGCGGTCCGAGATGCCGACACAGAAGCGCTGGTACTCCTCCCAGCCGATCTGGACGCCGAGTTGGGCGAGCACTTCGTTCCAGCAGGACCAGTGCAAGGATTCGGTATCGGCCAAAACCCCATCGAAGTCGAAGAGGATGGCTGGAAGAATTGAAGGCATTACTTGAATTGGATGGACTGAAGAATTTGATTATAAATAGGTTCTAGCTTTACAGAATCAGGCTCCGGCGCCACGCAGATGACGGAAAATAGTGCCGTCTGGCGGTCCACCGTTACGATGAGGTCCACCTCACGCACTCCGGCATAGGGGGAGTCTGACGCCAGACGAGTGGCGAGTGCAGACGAGCCGCCAACGTTGAGCGCACGGCTGGCGTCCAGCTGTTTCACGTTGGCGTTCTGGCTGGCAACAGCTTGCAGCAGGCTGCGCGTGTCAGATGAGAGATTCACGCGACCGGAGCGCGCAGGAGTTGAACTGATGATGACGCCATAGGCGATTGCATTGCCGACCACTCCTTCCGTTGGGAGCACGTAAACCGATTCCTGAGTTTCGCGAACCTGCCAGTTGTCCGGATAGCTGAGCACATAACCACGGCCGGCATAGGCTTTGGTTCTTGGGGACACCTGCAAGGCGGCAGGACGGGAGGCAGGGGAGGCCGGCGTGCCACTTCCCTGCCCGGCACCGCGTTTTGGCGCAGGCGGCAGCTTGGCGACAATCGCCTGCATTTTGGCCAGCTCCCCTTCCTGAGTGTTGTAGTCGGACCGTGGCATGTACGGCAGTTGGTCCTCAATCGCCTTCACCCGGTTGCCCGGATTGGGATGGGATGCGGTGAAGAACTCCACCAGCTTCTGCCCGGCGCCACCCCGCGACTGGCTTTCCAGCTTCTCAAAGAAGCGCGCCATCTCCACCGGGTTATAGCCCGCCTTGGCCATGATGTGCGCGCCCATCAGGTCCGCATCGCTCTCAGCCGACCGCGAAAACCTCATCAACACGGAGTTGGCGCCCAAACCGATGCCCATCTGCGCCAGTTGCCCAGTGAGCGAACTGCCCGCCATCGCTCCGCCTAGCATTGCGCCGATCTGCGCCAATTGAGCTTTGCTGGCCTGGTTGGTGCCGTGGCGCAGCATGACGTGCGACAGTTCGTGGGCCAGGACGCCGGCAATCTGCGCCTCGTTATCGGCAGCCTTGATCAGGCCCGTATGAACAAACATCGGGCCACCGGGCAACGCAAAGGCGTTGATGGAATCGTCCTGCACAACCTTAAAGGAGAACGGATACCCTTCCAGGCCGCCTTTCTCCACAAGGCGGCGGCCGATTCGGTTGATGTAGGCCGTCAGATCCTGGTTCGGCACAACATAGTATTGCTGCTCAACCTGCTTTGCATATTCCTGGCCAAGCTGGATGTCCTGGTCCTTCTTGAACATGTTCCAGCCCGGCTTGGGGAGCTTGCGTTCGCGCGCCTGGCCGAGAGCCACGACGGCAAGCAACATCACCGCTGTCAGGTACTTCAATGCGTTAGCCATGTCACGTTTATGCTGCCATAATGACGATATGAAGCCCACAGATAAAATATGGCACAACGGCAGGCTGATTGGTTGGGACGAGGCCAAGATCCACGTCCTTTCCCACGTCGTCAGCTATGGCAGTTCCGTGTTTGAAGGCCTACGCTGCTATGAGACCGTCAACGGTCCTGCCATATTCCGACTGCGGGAGCACACGCGTCGCCTGTTCGATTCGGCCAAGATCTATCGTATCCCGATCGATTACACCATCGAACAGTTGATGGACGCGCAGATCGAACTGGTCCGCCAGAATAAGCTACGTTCCTGTTACATCCGGCCGCTCGTGTTCCGCGGATACGGCGGAGTTGGCGTGATGCCGGCTGATAATCCCACAGAGGTCTACCTGGCCTGCTGGGAATGGGGCAAGTACCTCGGAGAAGAGGCTCTTGCGCAGGGCGTGGACGTGTGCGTCTCTTCGTGGAACAGAATTGCGCCCAACACGCTGCCGGTATTGGCCAAGGCCGGCGCGAATTACATGAACTCGCAATTGATCCGGCTGGAAGCCTTTCACAACGGCTACGCTGAGGGAATCGCGCTCAGCGAAGGACGTGTGAGCGAAGGCTCGGGCGAGAACATCTTTGTGGTACGCGACGGCAAGATCCACACGCCGCCGCTCAGTTCGAGCGTGCTGCTCGGCATCACGCGAAACAGCGTGCTGACGCTCGCTACCGAACTCGGCATTCCGGTGGTCGAAACCGAGATCCCCCGGGAAATGCTCTACATCGCTGACGAGGTGTTCTTCACCGGAACCGCGGCTGAAGTGACCCCCATCCGGTCGGTCGACAAGATCCAGATCGGCGCCGGCCGTCGCGGTCCCATCACCGAGAAACTCCAGAAGGCGTTCTTTGAAATCGTCGAAGGGCGTGTTCCGGACAAATTCGGCTGGCTGACTCCCGTGCCAGCCAACTGAAGCGCATAAAAAGAAAACGGCCAGACGGCCCGCTCCCAATGTCAACCTCCCCCGAGATTCACTTTTGCGGAACGAGCCGCCCGGCCGAATTCATTTCACTGTAGTGGTAGCAGGCGTGGTGTTGAAAGAGGCGCGCGGGCCTTTTCAACAGATTTCTTCGCCCGTGTTTTTAACAACATACCGGGGCGCGCCTGTGGACAGGATGTGGATAAAACAAAATGGCGATGAAATGTTCTGGACGTGAAGCGGTCTCCGGCCGCTGGCTGGAGTTGGAAGGCGCTACGGCGATCAACTCGGTTGAGGAACTGATTAGCGGTCCGGGCACGGAGCGCTGGCTAGCGCCCGGGCTGATCGATTTGCAGGTGAACGGCTATGCCGGCGCCGATTATTGTTCGCCGGCGACGACGCTGGAGGCGATTGATCGTTCTCTCGACGCCCAATTTGCCTGCGGCGTAACGCGCTTCTTTCCCACCGTGATTACGGGCGGACGCGAGGAGATCCTGGCGTCGCTCCGCAATCTGGCACGCGCACGGCGCGAGTTAAAGCACGGCCGGGCGATGGAAGGGTTCCACGTCGAGGGACCGCACATTTCGCCGCACGACGGCCCGCGCGGCGCACACCCGCGCACGCAGGTGCGCCCGCCCGACACGGAAGAATTCGAACGCTGGCAGGAGGCCGCCGAAGGCCACGTCAAGCTGGTGACGCTGTCGGCCGAGTGGCCGGAGGCGCCGCATTATATCGAGTACATCACCGGACGCGGCGTTGTGGCCGCGATCGGGCATCAGCAGGCCACTGCAGAGCAGATTGAAGCCGCGGTCTCTGCCGGCGCAACGCTCTCCACTCACCTGGGCAACGGCGCACACTCCATGCTGCCGCGTCATCCCAATTACCTGTGGCAGCAGTTGTCCGAAGACCGTCTGGCGGCGAGCCTGATCTGTGACAACTTCCACTTGGGCACCGATTTCCTACGCGTCGCCGTGCGCGCCAAGGGGGTGGAACGCTCCATTATCATCACCGACGCGCTCCAGTGCGCGGGCTGCCCGCCCGGGCCCTACATGCTAGGCGAGGTGGAGATTGAGCTCCGCCCGGAAGGCAAGGCAACACTGCGTGGTGGCGACCGGCTGTCTGGCAGTGTCCTCAAAATGCACCAGGGCCTGGAACGCGTGATGCGAGTCTGCGGGCTGTCTCTGGCCGAAGCGGTAACGATGGCGACGCGCAATCCGGCAAGGGTTGGGCGTATCGAGCATCGCCAGCGCGGTCTGGCCACGGGCGAACGGGCCGACGTGATGGAATTCACCTTCGACGCGGCTACGAAGACCATTACCGTGGAACGCACCTGGCTTGACGGCGAGGTGGTCTTCGAGCGAGCCTAGCCGCATGAGCCGCGCAGACATCGAAGCGTTCCTTGGCGAAAAGCGGGTCGCCATTGTTGGCGTCTCACGCACGGAATTAAGCTACACGCGCACGGTGTACCGGGCCTTTCTCAAGAATGGCTATGACGCCGTGCCTGTGCATCCGGCCGGCGGCGATTTCGATGGACGCACGGCCGGGCGCACAGTGGGCGAGATCTCACCGCCGGTGGGCGCGGCGCTGATTTTGGCGCCTCCGTCCGAGTACCCTACCCTGACCACGCAGTGTCTGGCTGCCGGTATCCGCAAGCTTTGGTTCCGGCGCGCCGCGCCGCGCGTGGACGGCGCCCTCGTCGTCAGCGCAGAGTGCCCGCTGATGTGGCTACCTGAGGGCGAATGGATTCACGGTTTCCACAAGAAGCTGCGCGGCTGGATTGGCACTTTACCGCGTTGAAGAGACGCGATTTCGCTCGTCTAGCAATACCACGCTGGGATGATGGCGTGCGGTCTCCGCTTCGTCCATCCAGGCGAATGTAGCGATGATCACGATGTCGCCGGGCTGCCCACGGCGCGCCGCCGAACCGTACAGGCACACGTCGCCGGAACCTTCGGGCGCTGGCACCAGATAAGTCTCCAGGCGCTCGCCGTTGCTCACATTCCAGACCTGCACGGCCTCATAGGGCACCATGCCGGAGGCACGCAGCAAGGCCGTATCCACGGCCAAGCTGCCTTCGTAATGGAGATCAACCCCGGTCAGGCGGGCTCGATGGAGTTTTGACTTCAGCAGTTTTCTGAGCATGATTCAGTTCGAGTGCGCGGCGCAGGCCGAGCAGCGAGAGTTCAGGCACGATTTCATCGAAGAGCACCTCGCTTCTAAACAAGCTGGTGAATCCGCCAGTGGCGATCAGCAGTGGCGCGCTGGACGCAAAGCAATCGCGCGTCAGCGATTCGGCCAGGAAACGCACCGTGGCCAGCGTCCCGTAGTAGAGCCCGGATTGGATACTCTCCACGGTGGAGCGGCCAAGCACTTCCACAGGCCGCACAATCTCCACTGCCGGCAGGCGTGCGGTCTTCGATTCGAGCACGGCCATGGCGGTGCGGATGCCGGGCGTGATGATACCGCCGAGATACTCCTTCTCGCGGCTCACGGCGCAAAGCGTGGTGGCGGTGCCGAAATCGACAATCAGCAGGTTGTGGCCGGGGTGGCGCTCCAGCGCGCCCACGGCGTTGGCAATCTTGTCGGCCCCCACATCCAGCGGATTGCGGTAGCGGATTTTCAGCCCCGTTTTGACGCCCGGTTGCAGGACGAACGCCTCGAAGCCAAAGTACTTAAGAAAGCCGCCGCGCAACGAGTGAACCGCATCCGGCACCACGGAGCAGATGGCCGCCATCTCAATGGATTCGGGCGCGACGCCGTTTTCGCGCAGCGTCGCGCGGAAGAACGTGCCGTATTCGTCCGACGAGGCGCGCACGCTGGACGTGCGCCGGAACGTTGTTTTGAGCTTGTCGCCGTCAAAGACGCCGGCATAGATCTGTGAATTCCCCACATCAACGCACAACAGCATGGCGGACACCTCTCACTAGGATTCTTCCGCGTTGAGCGGCACGTTGTCGATCAGCCGCACGCCTTCCAGAAACGCCGCGGCGAAGCGCCTGCCCCAGTGTTCCTCGACGTAGTCGACACGCAAGCCGGCGGCCTCTATCTGCGCACGCGCCTCGGCAGTGTCGCGGCCCGCGCGCAGCGCACGATACAGCGCCGTAGCGCGTGTGCGGCCTTCCTCCGACAGCAGCGCGTTGCGCGAGCTGAGCGCCAGCCCAGAGGGTTCGCGCACGGTATCGCAGAGCACAATTTGAGCCGGCACAAAGAACTCGGCGGCCATGGCGCAAAGGACCCGGTATTGCTGGTAATCCTTCGCTCCAAAATAGGCGTGCTCCGGCCCCACCAGGTTCAACAGTTTGAGCACCACGGTCATTACGCCCTGAAAGAAGCCCGGCCGATGCAGCCCCTCCATGCAGCCTGTGTAGGTGGGCGCCTCAATGCGGAACTCGTAGCCGCGTGGGTAGAGATCTTCAGCGCCAGGCGCCAACACGTGATCGGCGCCGAGCGTTTCAAGCCGCGCCAGATCGGCGTCTAGCGTGCGTGGGTAATGCTCCAGATCGCGCGGATCGTTAAACTGCGTCGGATTGACGAACAGGCTGACCACTGCCGTGCGGTTCTCTTCACGGCAGCGGCGCACCAGCGAATCGTGACCATCGTGCAGCGCGCCCATGGTGGGCACGAATCCAATGCCTGTGCGCGCCAGCGTAGCGCGGTGGGCGCGCCATTCGGCCAGTGATTTCCAGACCTGCATTATGTGTAACTCTCTCCTTCCGCCGGGAACGTGCCCGCCTTCACGGCGCGGTCGTATTCAGCCATGGCGTCCAGCGCGACGCGTGCGCCGTCGGCGAACGCACGCGCAAATTTTGGGTGAAACTCGCTGTTCAGACCCAGCATGTCGTGCAGCACCAGGATCTGGCCGTCGCAGCCTGCGCCGGCGCCGATGCCGATGGTGGGAATGTGCAATTGCGCCGTGATGGCGGACGCCAGCGCGGCCGGCACACATTCCAGCACCACTGCGAAAGCGCCCAGCCGTTCGAGCGCCAGCGCCTGGCGCGTAATGGCACTGGCACTATCCACATCGCGGCCCTGCACGTGGTAGCCGCCGCAGGCGTGGATGGACTGCGGCTCCAGGCCAACGTGGCCCATCACCGGCACGCCACTTTGCACCAAGCGTTCGATGACGTCCTCATGGCCGTCGACGCCCTCCAGCTTGACGGCCTGCGCGCCGGAGTTCAGCAGTGCGCGCGCCGCCTCTGCCGCCACGTCCCAGCCGCGCCGGAACGAGAGAAACGGCATGTCCGCGACGATGAACTTGCCGCCCGCGCCACGCGCCACCGCGGCGGTGTGCAGGCTCATCAGTTCCACCGTGGCGGGCAATGTCGAGCCGTGACCGTGCATCACCATGGCCGCGCTGTCGCCCACCAGGATGGCGTCGACGCCGCTTTGCGCCACCAGCCGGGCGAACGTGTAGTCGTAGCAAGTGAGCATCGACAGCCGTCGAGCTTGAGTTTTAGCGTTGAGAAAATCGCGAATGGTCACGGCCGCCTGCCCTGTTGAGCAGGACGAGGCGCACCGACGCGTGTCGGGAAGGTTCTAATCCACATGGCCTTGGTACCTGTCGAAAACGATCAAGTCCCGGACTTACATGCGCCCCAACAGGGGGCAGAAGCACACGGTTGTCGCCGCAAAATGTCGGCGCACTTCAGACTATAACAAGACTGGCCTATCCCGGTCACAGCGAGCCATTTCTAGACTAAGCTCTCTATTGCTTCCTTGCCGCCTCCACTGCATGGAAAAAGCGCAAGAAGTTGCCGCCATAGATCTTGCGGATCTCCTCATGCGTGTAGCCGCGCTCTAGCAGCCGGCGCGTCAGGTTGGGAAACATGCCCAGATTCTCCAAGCCCTTCGGGAAGCAATCTGAGCCGTCGAAGTCGCTACCAATGCCGATGGCGTCGATGCCAGCAACCTGCTTGATGTGGTCGATATGTGCCACTACGTCGTCGAGTGAGGCTTGTTCACAGTGCTCGCGCTTCAGTTCCGGATGAATCCAACTGGAGGTATCGGCCGACTTCTGCGAGACAAACTCGCAGACGAAATTCACCATGACGACGCCGCCCTTTTTAGCAACAGCCTGAAGCATCTCGTCGGTCATGTTGCGAGCGATATTGGTCACTGCGCGCGACGATGAGTGGGAGGCAAAAACGGGGGCCTTGCTCGTATTCACAGCATCCCAGAAGGTCTGATCCGAAACGTGCGATAGATCCACCATCATGCCCAGGCGGTTCATTTCAGCAATGATCGCGCGGCCGTTGCCGGTGAGGCCCTTGTTGTCGGTCTCGCCGGAGGATCCCGCCCAGGCGTGGTTCTTTGAATGGGTCAATGTCATGTAGCGTGTGCCCAGCGCATAGAATGTGCGCAGCAACCGGGGGCTGTCCTCAATGGCATAGCCGCCTTCAATGCCGATCAGCGCGGCGATACGATGCTCGTGCTTGGCGCGCACGATGTCCGCGGGCGACGTAGCCAGCAAGAAGTCTTTCGGATAGCGCTCGACAATGTCATGACGAATGCTGTCGATCATCTCCAAAGCGCGGTGCGCGCCCTGGTGCTCCGGCATGTACGCGGGGCTGACGTAAGCGGAAAAGAACTGCGCGGTGACGCCGCCTTTGCGAAGGTCGTCGATCGTGGTGTAGCCCTTGGCGTGCGGCTTACCAATGTCATGGTCCTTCACAATGCCGCCTGGGACGTCGTTGTGGCCATCAATCAGAATTGCGGAACGTTGAACCTCGGCCACCTCTGCGTCGGTGACCTTGCGGTCGGCGCCAGATGCGCAGAGCGACACGAGGAGCAGGAATAAAAAACGGGACATATGTTCTATTTTAGCGGCCAGCGCACACCGTTGAACCGCGGAAGCTCACCGCGCGTGCCGGCATACAGGTAAACCCATGCTTGCGTCCGTCCGCCATCGGCCATTACCACATCACACAGCGTGCGGCGACAGTCGTCACCTTCGTAAAGGTCCAGCTCTTTGAGCAGCGTTTCGTCTGGCAGTTGAGCCACCTGGCCGTAGCAGGTGGAAGCCGGGTCCAACACCAGTGCGGCAAAGCAGTCCAGACGGTGCAGGCGCCCGGCGATGGCCGCTTCCCCAAGATCCGTTGCAACACCCCACAAACGATGCGCCCACTCATTGTCAAAGCCGCGCTGGAGTGTTCCGTAGACAAAGAGCAAAGGCCGCATACACTGTATGATAATTGCCGGTAATGACCCGTCGGGATGCGCTAATGTTGTTGGCGTTGCCAGGCGCGAGGGGACGTGGTCCGCTGCCGGTGCTGGCCGGATCTGACCGCGCGGCGTTTCTGGCTTGGTTCACGTGGCTCGCCGAAGCCACGTACTACATGCTGCCCGGCGTATTGCCGCGCGAGGTGCATGATTGTTCCGGTCTGCTGCGTTTTGCCTTCCGTGAAGCGTTGCGCGAACACACCGCCGAATGGGCCCACTCACTCAACTTGCCCGACTTCGCACCACTTCCGGAACTGCGCAATCCTATTCGCAAACCTGACGTGTTTCTGACAGCCGGTGGCGTCCGGCGGGAATTTGCCGACGCGGAGAATCTGCTGTGGTACAACTGCCACGTGGTTTCGCGCGATATTGCCGCGGCCGCACACGGGGATCTTCTTTTTTATCGCCAGTGGTCCACGGCGCAGTCCTGGCATTCGATGGTTTTCCTGCGGCGTAGCGCATTTGAAGCCGGGCGTGGACACTGCCTTGTTTATCACACAGGTCCGCAGGGAGGTCGTGGCGGCGAAGTGCGGAGGCCCACGCTGGCTGAACTTATGGCGCATCCGGAGCCGCGCTGGCGGCCGTTGGTGGCAAATTCCAATTTCCTGGGCGTTTATCGTTGGAATATCCTTGAACGAACGGACTGACTTGCCATGCGATTTCGTTTGTGCGCGTTACTGCTGGCTCCGCTGGTGTTTGTGGCGCCGGCGCAGGAAGATGAAGGCCGCGTCTCGTTCGCGGTATCAACCTCCGGACCGGTCCGGCCTGGGCAGAAGGCGGTGGTGCGCTTGGAGGCGCACGGCGTCAAGTCACTCGAATTCCGCCTCTATCGCGTGCACGATCCGGTGCGCTTCTTTCACCAGTTGAACGATCCGCACACTTTCCCTTCCCGCGCGCGCCGGCCTGCGGCCCACACGCTGCTGGAGCGCTTCGCCGACTGGAAGTGGCGCTGGCACACGCGGCTTCGCAATCTGGCCCGGCTCCAGTTCAACACACAGAACCGGGAGCGCATTCGCGAAACCGTCGCGGCCTGGCAGAAGGCGCCAGAGCCGGCGGCTAAGAAGGCAACACCCGCCGATAAGGCCAAACAATACGCCACACTGCCACTGCTCAACCCACAGCAACTGGTCAGGCGTTGGACTCAGCCAATCCGCCTGAAGAATCCATGGGACACGCTGAACGTGCCCGTGGAAATCACGGACAAAGGGCTTTATGTGGTGGAGGTAACTGATCAGAAAAAGCAGGCTTACACCGTCGTCTCCGTCACGGATTTGGTGCTGGTCACCAAGGCGACAACCAGCCGGGTGGTGGTGCGCGCCGTGGAGCGTCCGAGCGGGGCGGCGGCGGCAGGCGTTGCGGTGGAAGCCTACGACGCGGCCAGCGGAGATGCTCTGATTCAAGCGCAAACACGCGCCGACGGCACGCTGGAAGTGGCGCCCAAGGACGGCGACGACACCAGCGTCGTGATACTGGCCCATCGCGGCGCCGATTTTGCCATGTCTACCGTGGCGTCTTATGCCTACACATCCGCTCGCAGCCGTGCATGGAACGGCTATGTCTACACGGACCGGCCGATCTATCGCCCTGGTCACAAGGTCCATTTCCGTGCCATTTTGCGTACGGATCAGGCGGGGGTTTACCAGTTGCCGGCGCGGCGCTCGGCGCAGGTGGAAGTTGAGGACACCAACGGTAAGACGATTCTGAAGCGGGCGTTCCCGATATCCAAGTTCGGCACCCTGGCTGGCGATGTCGAACTGCCAGCCGACGCGTCGCTCGGCTATTACGGCGTTAGCATTGGCGGTGAGGAGCCCTACGAGCGCGTCTACGGCAGCTTCCAGGTGGAGGAGTACCGCAAGCCCGATTACGAGGTACGCGTCACGCCGGACTCAGCGCGCCTGGTGCAAGGCGCGGCGGCCCGGCTTACGGTGAGTGCGCGCTACTACTACGGCGAACCCGTGGCCGGCGCAAAGGTGGAGTATGTCGTCCACCGCTATCGCTACTTCCCGCCGTGGTGGGAGGTGGACGAAACGGAGGCGGATGGCGCCGGCGGCGACGATGGCGGCGCCTTCGGCATGGAGCAACTGTCGGAACAGAAGGGGATGCTGGATGCCGATGGAAAACTGGTGATCAGTATACCTGTTGAGCGCAGCAACCTCGACTACACCTATCGCGTTGAGGCGCGCGTTACCGACTCCGGTGGACGCGCCATCTCCGGCGCCACGTCGTTCCTTGCCACGCGCTCCACTTTCCTGGTCACGGCCCAGCCGGGAAAGTGGGTTTACAGCCCAGGCGAAACAGTGCGGCTGGCAGTGGAAACGGCAGATTACGACAAGCATCCGGTGGCCGGCGTGCCGTTCCGTTACGAAGTTGTACCGTACACGGGCAAAGGCGCACCGGGTCCGGCGGTGGACCAGGGCGCTGGAACCACCGGCACGGATGGCCGCGCAACGGCCGAGTTCCGCGCACCGGTGGCAGGCTCCTATCGCATTCACCTGAAGGCCACTCGGCCTGACGGCGGCACACTGGACGAAGTGGCGTGGCTCTGGGTGTCCGGAGCATGGCGAAGCACAACTGTGGAGCAAGGCGTGCGCATTGTTCCGGACAAGAGTTCCTATCGCGGCGGCGAAACCGCACACGTGCTGGTGGCGACGGGCGTTGACGATTGCGACGCCTGGATCACGGTAGAAGGCCGCAGCCTCTTCTGGTGGAAGACGCTCCGCATCAAGGGTGGATCGGCAACCGTGGACATTCCAATTGATGGGCGCTACGAGCCGAATGGGTACATCAGCGTGGCGTTTGTCAGCGGCGATGAGCTGCACCAGAGTTCGAAGCTGCTGAAGGTGCCGCCGACGGACAAGCTGCTCAACGTCACTGTTGAGTCGTCCAAGCCCGAGTTCCGGCCGGGTGAACCGGCCACCTATCGGTTGACCGCGAAGGACTCCAACGGTCAGCCTGTGCGCGGCCAGTTCAGCCTGGGCGTTGTCGACGAGGCGATTTACGCGCTGCAACGCGAGGCGCAGCCGGACATCGTCAACGCATTTTACGGCCGGACGTGGAACCGCGTGGCTACGGAAAGTTCGCTGGACTACTTTTTCCTCGGCATGGCTGGCAAGCGGCGCATGATGCTGGCGCAGGGTGGCCGGCGCGAGACGCGGGCGCAGCTTAAACCCGAGACGCCCAACGGACCGAAAGTCCGCAAGAACTTCCCCGACACCGCCTTCTGGACGGCCGACCTGGAAACCGACGCTTCGGGCCACGCCGAAGTGCAGATGAGCTTCCCGGACTCGCTCACCACATGGCGCGCCACGGCGCGCGGCGTGACAGTGGACACCAAGGTGGGCGGTGCCGTCCAACGCGTCATTGTTCGAAAGAACGTGCTGGTCTCCATTGCCGCGCCGCGCTTCTTCGTTGAAGGCGATGAGACGGTGCTACCGGTGCTGGTGCGGAACTACACTAACGCGGAGCAGAAAGTACGCGTCTCGCTTCAAACGAAGGGCGTTCAAATTGTTTCGGGCGCGGACGGCGAACTGACAGTGGCCGCGCGAGGCGAGGGCCGGTTGGACTACCGCGTTCGTGCATCGGAGGCCGGCACGGCAGTGCTCACCGCCAAGGCGCTAGCCGATGTGGAGAGCGACGCGCTGGAACTGTCACTACCCGTCGAGCCTTACGGCTTGAAGAAGACGCAGGCGGAACTGGCGCGGCTGGACGGCAGCGGCAACGCGGCGCGTGAGTTTCAATTCACGTTCCCGGCCGACGCCACATCCAGCGCCAATTCACGGTCCGTTGAGGTGCGCCTGACGCCTTCGGTGGCGGGCGCTGTCTTTGGTGCGCTGGAGTATCTGATCTCCTATCCTTATGGCTGCACGGAGCAGACCATGTCCAGCTTCCTGCCCAACGTGATGGTGGCCCGCGCGCTGGCCGATTTGAAGCTGCCGTCCAACGTGAATGCGAGCGATCTGACGCGCAAGGTAAACGCCGGCGTGGAGCGGCTCTATCTCTTCCATCATGAAGACGGCGGATGGGGCTGGTGGCAGGACGACCGTAGCGATCCGTTCATGACCGCGTACGTCTACGCCGGCTTGCGCCTGGCCGAATCGGCCGGTTACCGCGTACGCGGCGATGTGATGTACTCCGCCCGCCAATGGCTGCTCAAACAACTGGGGCGCGACAGCGGTCACCACGCCGACACGCGGGCTTACATGATTTACGCGCTGTCGCTCGGCCCGCTGGAGACGCGGCCCGGCACGGAGGCCGCCTGGGAAGGCCGCGCCAAGCTCACCAATTTCGGCCTGGCATCGCTCGGTCTGGCTTATCACAACTGGAAAGACCCGCGCGCCACGCAGATTGCTGACGAACTTATCGGCCATGCCCGCCACGAGGGTAACGAAGCGCATTGGGACTCGAATCGTGATCCGATGCTCGACTTCGACCGCGATAATTCGTTTGAGGCCACCGCGTTCGCCATCAAACTGCTGGCGCAGGCGCGGCCCGGCAGCCCGCTAATCGACGCCGCTGCGCAGTATCTGGTGAGCCATCGCGATCAGGGCTACTACTGGTCGTCCACCAAGCGCACAGCCTTCGTCATCTTCGGCCTGACCGATGTGCT
>CAYZIX010000040.1:0-30889 GCA_964478395.1 uncultured Candidatus Solibacter sp. | reverse complement strand
GCGATTTCGCAGAACAGTTCGAGCGGCGCGGCCCACAACGCGGTGTCTGAGTTGACGCGCAGGAAGCGCACCGGCAGACGCACGCGCGATTGCGCGGTGAGATAGGCCGAGATCTCGCCGGGCCACTGCAGGCCGGGCTTCAAGGGCAACTCCAGCACCTCTTCGCCGGGCTTCAGGCTGACGGCCGATTTCGCCGGACGCAGCGTGCGCGCGGCGGCCAGGATGCGGTCACCGAGCAGCACGTTGAACTCCGTGATGCGCACGCGCTTGAAGTCGTCATAGACGCTGTAGATGGGCGCGATGTCGCCGGTGGCGCCGTTGATGTAGAGCATCGGCGCGCCGAGCTTCTGTTCGACATAAGCCGCGACGGTGCCGGGCGCGTCGCCGCTGATCAACTGATTCTTGCCGCCGAGCACGGTGCCGTGCATGGCGTAGTTGGCGATCAGCGCGAGGGGCGTGCCGTCCATGCGGTCCAGGCGCAGTAGGCCCACCTGGCGGTCCACGGGGCCGTCGGGGTTGAGGCCGAGCGAGATGTGGCCATTCACGTCGCGCGAGCGGCGATTGATGTTGGCATTCGATGTGGCGGAGCCGATGCTCAGCCGCGCGGGCTCGAGTTTTGAGCGTGCCTCGACGATGCCGGCAATCAGCTTGTCAGTGACGTCGCGCGCGTAGTCCCAATCGGGCTCATGATCGTAACGGCCCGCGAGAAACGCTTTAGCCAGACCCGGCGGGCCGAGCTCGGGCGCGGAGTGCGTGTGGGTGACGGTCCACCAGACGTTCAGGCGGTCGATGCCGGTGCGCTGCTTGAGTTCCACGCAGAACTGGTCGTAGAACGCGGGCGAGAAGAGCGCGATGTCGGTGGAGACGAGAAAGAACTGGGTGCGGCCATCGTCGAGCGCCACGATCCTGTGAAAGAGTGGATCGTGAACACCGGTAGATTGGCGAGCCGCGTAGCCCAGCAGCCACTGCGGCCGTGTGGGCGTGATGTCGATTTTGACCACCGCGGCGCGGAACTCGGCGTGCGAAGCGCACACAACGAAGAGAGCGAGCAGCAGGGCGCGCAGCATGATGTCAGCCCCGCAGCGCGGCCGGATAGGCCTTCTTCACGGCCGCGATGATGTCGTCGCAATCAGCCGCGGTGTACTTTGGCCCGACGGCGATGCCGGCGAAGCGCGACAGGACGTCGATGGTGCGCGGGCACGACGCGGCGCCGTATTGAATGGCCTTGCCGCGCGGCGAGGTCCACGTTGGCCACCCCGGATGCACGGTGATCTTCTTCTCGATGTAGGACTGAATGGGCAGCACGACGGAGCCGGCGGGCGGGTTGCCGGGCACGTTTTCGGCCTTCATCAGCGCGAGAAAGCGGTCGCGCTGCGCCTTTGAGTCGAAGCGGATGAAGACGGGCGCGGCGAGGTCGCCGGCCGGGTCCGGACGCAGGCGGAAGCGGATGCCGGGCACGTCCTGGAGCCCGGCATAGACGCGCTCGGCGTTCGAGCGCACACGGGCGAGGATGCCATCGAGCTTGCGGAGTTGCGCGAGCATGACGCCGCCGGTGAACTCGCTCATGCGGAAGTTGGTGCCGACGAACGGCTCCAAATGAGTGCTGCCCAGACGGCCGGAATGCAGCGCGTGGATGGAACCGACGTCGTGGAAGCGCACGGCGCGTTCGTAGAGCTCCGGGTCGGAGGTGACGACGCTGCCGCCTTCGCCGGAGGTGATGGTCTTGCTCTCCTGATGGCTGTAGGTGCTGATGTCGCCCATCGAGCCCAGGCGGCGGCCCTTGTAAGACGCGCCGACGGCCTGAGAGCAGTCCTCGATGACGCGCAGCTTGTGCTTGCGGGCGATGGCAAGGACGGGGTCGAGGTCGGCCGAGTTGCCTTGCAGATGGACGGCGATAATGGCCTTGGTTTGCGGCGTGATGCGTGACTCAATGTCGCGCGGATCGATATTGAAGCTCTCATCGATCTCGGCAAAGACGGGCAGCGCACCGGCGCGCACAACGGCCGTGCAGTCGGAATGCCACGTCCAGGCGGGCATGATCACTTCGTCTCCGGGGCCGATGTTCAGCGCGGAGATGGCCACCTCCAGCGCCGCCGTGCCGGAGGTGACGGCCAGGGCGAAGCGCGTGCCGATCTTGGCGGCGAACTCCTGTTCGAATGTAGCGACCTTCAGCGGCGCGACGCCGCCACGGCCGGAGAAGCGGAACGGGACGCCGGTGTCGACCACCTCGTCCACCTGCGCCTTCTCCTCGGCGCCGTAGTGCAGCGGGCCCCAGTTGTCGGTGCGTAAGGGCTTGGAGCGAACAGGTTGACCGGTCTGCGCGGCAGCGGCGCCAACCGTGGCGGTAGCGACGAACTTCCTGCGGTCCATGCGGGCCTCCTCGTGAGACCCTGCTATTATTCCGCGTCTTCTAACTGAAGACCACGGTCTTGTTGCCGTAAAGCAGCACGCGGTGCTGGAGGTGCCAGCGGACGGCGCGCGACAGCGCCAGACGTTCGGCGTCGCGGCCCTTCTCCACCATGTCCTCAAGCTGGTCGCGATGCGAGACGCGGATCACTTCCTGCTCGATGATGGGGCCATCGTCGAGCACCTCGGTGACGTAGTGCGCCGTGGCGCCGATCAGTTTAACGCCGCGTTCAAAGGCGGCGTGATAGGGCTTGGCGCCGCTGAAGGCGGGCAGAAACGAATGGTGCACGTTGATGATGCGCCCGTGGAAGCGTTCCACGAAGTCCGGCGACAACACCTGCATGTAGCGCGCCAGCACAACCAGGTTGATGTTGTGCTCCTCGAGCAGCGCTAACTGGCGGGCTTCGGCCTCGGCCTTGGTCGCCGCATTGACGGCGATGTAGTGATACGGGATGGAGTGAAACGCAGCGTGCGCGGCGGCGTCGGTGTGGTTGCTGATGACCAGCGGGATCTCGGCCGGCAGTTCACCTGTGCGATGGCGGTGCAGCAGGTCCGCCAGGCAGTGCAGGTAACGCGATACGAAGATGGCGACGCGCAGCGGATGGCGCGAATACTCCACGCGCCAGCGCATCTGAAACGGCTGAGCCACTTCCCGGTCGAACAGCTCGCGGAATTCGCTATCCACCAGCTTGAAGTCTTCGACGTCCCACTCAATGCGCATGAAGAACTGACCGGAGGCGTCGTCGCGGTGTTCGTCTGTGGAAAGGATATTGGCGCCGTGGCGGTAGAGGAAGCCCGACACCGTAGCCACCAGGCCCTTGGCGTCAGGACAGTTGATCAACAAGATCGCGCTATTGCGAGAATCCATTCAATGACATGGTAGCGTCTAGCTCGATAGCAATGCTCTGCCCCTGTGATCGGCGTCAAACGCCGTGGTCGTAAAGAGTGAAATCGCGATCAAACCAAACGATGTTGAAAGCGCCCTCACGTGACCGGAAACCAACCATGGCCTTCTTGCCGTGGAAGCGAAAAGCGATGAAGTTTACGTCCTCGGTGATCCCGGCTGGAACACCCCCTCTGAGCGACGTGCGCGAAATGACCTCGTAGCCGAGGCCGTGCCGTGGGGCCTGCCGTAATTCGGCCCAGGTCGACTGGCGCAAACGAAACATCCGGTCGACAAAGGACAACCGCTCTTTGTCCGTGCACTTCGTGATGCAGTAGCCGGGATGGAGAAACTGGAACGAAAACGACGGCGGGCGGTTATCACTGGAAACCGCCGCATGCTCCAAAGCACTGGCTGGAATGTATTTGCCGGTGGTGAGCGGCGGCTGCTTGAGTTTTCGCTTCATGCCAGAAGCGTGGAGAAGTAATTCCGCATTGCTTCATGGCTGATTGCCGTGGACGGGCCTTGCTGGTAGGCCGACAGCCATGGCGGCTCGGCGTGAGTCATGTTGCGAAGTTTCGACGCCGAGAACTGGCCGAAAACCTCGTTGACCTCGGCGAGAATGTCTCGTGTATCGGCGTCCAACGCGGCGATGGGGTCAAAGTTTCGCGGGCGGGGAATCGGCCCCGCACCAAATTGCCTGTACGCACGGTAAAGGCTGGGAATCACCGGGCCGTGTTCCCAGGCCTGAATCTCGTCCGAGAACAAGGGCTTATCCCGCAAAGCAAGATGATATCCCTGCGCGTAATAGCAGAGCTTTTGAAGCTTCAGATTGGACAGCGAATCGCCAGCCTCTTCGTCCACTGAGGCCAGGAAATAGTTAGCCACATCCTTGACGCTCGGCATACACACCTTCCCCAGCTTTAAGTATCAGCAAAAATGCCATGCAAATCAATGAGTGGGTGTCAATGGCTAGGCAGGCCAATGTTGGGGTTCGTAGCAACATCGTGCCAGGTTTGCTACCGTGAAAGCGTTCCATGCATATTCCCGATGGATTCCTGGCGACGCCCGTCTGGGCGGGCCTGGCGGCGGTGAGCGCGCCCGTGGTGACGGTGGCTGCGCGCCGCGCGGGCGTGGAAGAGTCGCGTGTGCCGCTGATGGGGGTGCTGGGGGCGTTCGTCTTTGCCGCGCAGATGATCAACTTTCCGGTGGGCGTGGGCGCCAGCGGGCATCTGCTGGGCTCGGCGCTGCTCACCGTCGTGTTGGGGCCGGCTCCGGCGGTAGTGGTGATGACGGCGATTCTCGCAATCCAGGCGCTGATCTTTCAAGACGGCGGATTGCTGGCATTGGGCGCTAACGTCTTCAACATGGCGCTGGGTGGCGTGATGGCGGCGCATCTGGCGACGCGCGCCGTGGCGGGCCGGGTGGGCCTGTTCCTGGCCGGTGTGCTGAGCGTGCTGGTGGCGGCGCTGTTATGTCTGGGCGAGTTGGCGCTGTCGGGCGTGCGGCTGAGCGGAGGCGTGCTGGCGGTGGCGCTGGCGGTTTTCGCAGTGGCGGCCATCATTGAAGGCGCCATCACGGTTTCGGTGTTGGGTGCGTTGGAGCGGCTGAATCCGAGTTGGCTGACGATGCCTGCCGCGCGGCAGAAGGTGGCGCTATCCGCGCTGGCGCTGGCGGCGCTGGTGCTGGGCGCCGGCGGTTTTCTGGTGGCGTCGACGCTGCCCGATGGGCTGGAACGTGTCGCCGGATTGGTGGGCATTGAGGAACATGCGCGGGCCGTGGCCGCCGCGCCGATGCCGGACTACGAGGCGCTCGCCGTCTCCGAGCCCTGGCTGCGCAAGGCCATCGCCGGGCTGTGCGGGTTGGCCATCACGTTCGTACTCTGCTACGTGGCCGGGCACTTTGCGCGGCGCGGCAAGGTGGCGCAATGAGCACGGCCGATTTCCGCTTCGACGCCTGGAGCCGCGGAACTAGTCCGCTGCACCGCGCCGGTCCGCTGGTCAAGCTGATTGCGACGCTGGTGTTGCTGGTGGTCACCGCCACCTGGCCGCGTGCGTGGACTCTGTTTCTGCTGGCACTCCTGTTGATGCTGGCTGGCCGGTTGCCGGTGGGCTCGCTGGCCGCGCGGGCGGCGCTGGTGCTGCCGTTCACGGCCGTGTTCGCCGCGCTCACGGCGCTGGCCGGCGATCCGGCGCGGGCCGTGGCGCTGCTGTGGCGCAGCACGCTGTCGGCGTTGTGGGTGGTGCTGTTGATGGCCACCACGCCGCTGGACGAAGTGCTCGCGTCGGCGCAGCGGCTGGGCGCGCCGAGGCTCGTCGTGGAAGTGATGCACTTCACGTGGCGCTATCTGGGGGTGATCGGGCAACAGGCCTGGCGGATGCGCACGGCGGCGCTGGCGCGCGGCGCGGAGCGCAGTTTCGACGTTTCGGCGGCCAGCCTGGCCGCGCTGTTTGCATTGTCGTACGTGCGGGCGGGCCGCATTCATCGCGCTATGGCCGCGCGCGGCGCGGGAGGCGCGCAATGAGCTGCGTGGTGGATTGCCACAACCTGCGCTTCCGCTACGACGGCGGACGCGAGGCGCTGCGCGGCGTGGATCTGCACGTCGGCGCGGGCGAAAGCGTGGCCGTGCTGGGGCCGAACGGATCGGGCAAAACCACGTTTCTGCTGCACTTGAACGGCATTCTGCGCGGCACGGGCGAACTGATGGTCTGCCACATGAAAATTGAGCGCGCCACCATCGGCAAGATCAGACGGAAAGTGGGCTTTCTGTTTCAGGACCCGGATGATCAGCTCTTCCGCCCGACGGTGCTCGACGATGTTTGTTTCGGGCCGCTACAAGCCGGCGCTGAACGTGCCGAAGCCGAGGCGCGCGCCCGCCGTGCGCTGGAAATGGTGGGCTTCCGCGATGGGTTGGACCGCCCGCCACACCAGTTGAGCGGCGGCGAAAAACAACGCGTGGCGTTGGCCGGGCTGCTGGCGAGCGAGCCGGACGTGCTGCTGCTGGACGAGCCCACCACGCACCTGGATCCGCCCGGGCGCCGCGCACTGCTCGATCTGCTCCAGAGTCTGCCTCAGGCGAAGCTGGTGGTGACGCACGATTCGGCCTTTGCCCGCGCGCTGTGCAAGCGAGCCGTCTTTTTCGAAGACGGGCGCATTGTGGCCGACGGACCGACGGCCGACGTTATTGCCCGCTTTGGCTGGGAGATTTAGATTCGACGATCAGTGTCACGGGGCCATCGTTGGTTAGCGACACCTGCATGTGCGCCTGGAAGATGCCGGTTTCAACGCGCACGCCGCGCTTGCGGGCTTCCTCGACAAATAGCTCATAGAGCACGCGGGCACGCTCCGGCGGCGCAGCCTGGTCGAAGCCCGGACGGCGGCCGCGGCGCGTGTCGCCATACAAAGTAAACTGCGAAACCACCAGTAGCGCGCCGCCCGTGTCCAGCAGGCTGAGGTTCATTTTGCCTGCCGCATCGGAGAAGATGCGCAGGCCCAGGACGCGGTCGGCCAGATAGGCGGCGTCGGCCTCCACGTCGTCGCGGTGCACGCCAAGCAGCACCATCAGGCCGGCGCCGATGGCGCCAGTCAGTTCATCGTCGACGCGCACAGAAGCGCTAATCACCCTTTGTACAACGGCTCGCATTCTTTTTTGCATTGTCGCCTATACAGCGGCGTGATGAACCGGCCGATGGAACGAACGACGACGATGATCTTCCGCAAACGCCGTAGCCGCATGAGTACGCCAGGCGGATTTTTCCACTTCCGCGATGGCCTGAACCGGCACGTCTCCGGGCCGGGCGATGGCGACTACATCCACTTGCGTGACGAGTTCGGCAACGAATGGCGCGGCGTTGCCGAGCGTCAGGCGGACGATACGATCCGCTACCGTTTCCGTAACTCGAACGGCGACTTTATCTCGGGCGTCTCCGATGGATACGGGATTATCCTGCGCGATCAGCGCGGCAATACCTGGCGTGGGTTCATGGACTAGGTCCACCACCGTCCGCGCACGAAACCGATAAAATGCAGTATTCGCGCTGAAGGAGCGTAGTATGCCTCATTCGTCGAAACTGCTGCCCGCCCTGCTGCTTCTCTGGCCCGCCCTCGCGCCGGCCCAGACGTCCACCCCATGGCCCGCCGACGCGGCGAAGCACCGCTTCCACATGATCGGCCAGGCGCACATTGATCCCGTCTGGCTGTGGCCGTGGACCGAAGGGCTTTCAGAGGTGCACAGCACGTTCCGCTCGGCGCTGGACCGCATGAACGAAACGCCTAAGTTTTGTTTTACGGCCAGCTCCGCGCAGTTCTATCAATGGGTGGCGGAGAACGATCCGGCCATGCTCGCCGAAATCAAAAAACGCGTCGCCGAGGGCCGCTGGGACGTTCCCGGCGGCTGGTGGGTGGAGCCCGACGTGAACATCCCGTCGGGTGAGGCGCTAATGCGGCAGGGCCTCTACGGCCAGCTCACGCTGCGCCACTTGCTGGGCAAAACGTCCACGGTGGGCTACAACCCCGACACCTTTGGACACCCCGGCACGCTGCCGCAGATCTACAAGTTACAAGGCATCAGCAACTACGTCTTCATGCGGCCGGAGCCGCGCGAAAAAACATTGCCGGGGAATTTGTTCTGGTGGCAGTCGCCCGATGGCACGCGCGTGCTCACCTATCGCATTCCGTTCAGCTATAACGATGAGCGCAGCGTCGACGCGCGCATCCAACGCACGCTGAAAGAGTGGCAGATGAACAGCCCCTCGCAGATGGCGTTCTACGGCGCGGGCGATCACGGCGGTGGCGCGACAAAGACGAACACCGCCTCCATCAACGCGCTGATCGATGACAAGGCTGCGCCGACAGTGCTCTACTCCACCACGGAGCGTTATTTCAACGAGGTGCGCGCCGGAGATACGAAGGCGCTGCCGGTGGTTGCTGACGATTTGCAGCACCATTCGGTGGGCTGCTACACGGCGGAATGCGGCATTAAGAAGGGCAACCGCGCGGCCGAACTGGCGTTGACGTCGGCCGAGAAGATTGCGTCGGTTGGCTCGCTGGCCTGGGGCGCGGCTTATCCGAGGGCCGAGTTCACCGAGGCCTGGAAGAAGGTGCTGCTGCTGCAGTTCCACGACAGTCTGGCCGGTACGTCGCTGCCCGAGCACTACTTTACGGCGGTGCCTGCGGGTCACGGCTATGCAATGGAAGTGGCCACGCGCGCCACCTACATGGCCGCGCAGAAGCTAGCCTGGGCCGTGCCCACTAAGGACCCCGACTCAGAATACCTGGTCGCGTTCAACGTGAATCCATGGCCGGTGACGGCGAATGTCGAATACGATCTGGCCGTTCGCCCCGGAACGCCGGCGCGCGTCGAGGATGAAACCGGCGCCGCCATTCCGAACCAGTGGCTTCCGCCCACCAGCGAGGTGCGCGGGCGTCAGCGTCTGGTGGCGCGCGTTGCGATCCCGGCCTTCGGCTATCGCCAGATCCGTGTGCGGAAGAACGTTGAGCAGAAGGTTGCGTCCGGAGTGCAGGCCTCGGCGCAGGGGCTCGAAAACGAATTGCTGAAGGTGGCCATTCTTGCCGATGGCGCCATCCAGATCTTCGACAAGAAGCAGAACCGGCAGGTTTTCACGTCAGCGGGTGGTGCCCGCGGGCTCGTCATGGACGATCCGAGCGACACCTGGAGCCACGACGTGAAGGCCTACGACAAGCAGATTGGCGCGTTTGAAAAGCCGGTGGTGACGGTGCTCGAAAACGGCCCGTTGCGCGGCCACGTGCAGGTGCGCACAAAGTACGGCGCGTCCACGCTCACCACGGAATGGCTGCTGTACGCGGGCGCCGCGACGCTGGAAGCGCGCGTCACGCTCGATTGGCACGAACGTCTCAAGATGCTGAAGCTCAGCTTCCCGGTGGATGTGCAGAATGCGCGCGCTACTTACGAAGTGCCCTTCGGCACCATCGTGCGTCCGCCGAACGGCGACGAGGAGCCCGGCCAGCGCTGGCTGGATGTTGCTGGCGAAGCCGGTGGGCTCACTGTGATCAACGACGCGAAGTATGGCTACAGCGTGGCGGGCAACGACCTGCGCGTTTCCATCGTGCGTTCGTCGCCCTATGCGCATCACCGGCCGCAGGTGCTCGATATGGCGCGCGATCATCTGTGGATGGACCAGGGCGTGCAGAGCATGCGTCTGCTGCTGGCGCCGCACGCGGGCACGTGGCAGGACGCGGGCGTGGCGCGGCTCACCGAAGAGTTCACCAATCCGCTGCCCATCGTGTGGCAGGGCATTCACGCGGGCACGCGGCCGCAGTCGGCGTCGTTTGCATCCATCGACGCACCCAACGTGATGCTGGCCGCCATCAAACAGGCCGAAGCGGGCGACGACCTGATTGTGCGTTGCTACGAGACAGCCGGACGCGCGACGAAGACCGCGCTCAACGTGGCCGGTCATCACTGGACGGGCGAGTTCAAGCCTTACGAGATCAAGACGCTGCGCATGGACCGCCGCAGCGGGGCGTTCAAGGCCGTCAACGGTCTGGAGGAGTAACGACCAGCATGGCAAAGAAAGTGTGGGCGGGAGTCGACATCGGCGGCACTAAGACCGCCGTGCTGCTCTCCGCCAATCCGCCCGAGTTGATTGGGCGCTACGAATTTCCGACGCTGCCGGCCGAGGGGCCGGAGCGCGCGATCAACGAGATCCACGCGGGGCTGCATCGCTTGTTGAAAGACGCTTCTCTGAAGCCGGCCGATATCCGCGCCATCGGCGTGAGTTGCGGCAGCCCGATGAATCGCGAGGCGGGCATCATCCAGGCGCCGCCCAATCTGCCGACGTGGATCGACGTGCCCATCACGAAGATCCTTAGCGAGGAGTTTGGCGCGCCGTGTCATCTGGAGAACGACGCGAATGCCGGCGCTGTGGCGGAGCATCGCTTCGGCGCGGGCAAGGGCACCCAGAACATGGTGTTTCTTACCATGGGAACGGGTCTGGGCGCGGGGCTCATCATTGACGGCCGCCTGTTTCACGGCACGACGGACTGTGGCGGCGAAATCGGGCACGTGCGGCTAACGCGGTCGGGGCCGATTGGCTACAACAAGGTGGGCTCGGTGGAAGGCTGGGCTTCGGGCGGCGGCATTGCGCAGATCGCTGCTACGGCCGTGGCGTCAGCGCGCAAGCGCGGCATCAAGACCAAGCTGAAGGCGCGCGGTCCCATTTCGGCCAAGGATGTGGCCATCGCCGCCGCGGCGGGTGACCGTGTGGCCAGTCAGATCCTGCGCACCGCTGGAACCAAACTTGGCACCGCCCTGGCAATTCTGGTGGATATCCTGAACCCGGAGCGAATTGTCATCGGTGGCATCGCCATGCGGCTGGGCGACACGATTCTGGAGCCGGCACGCCAGGTGATCCGGCGCGAGTCGCTTGCGCCTGCTGCTGCGGCGTGCCAAGTGGTGACGGCCTCGCTCGGCGAGAGCATCGGCGACGTGGCCGCTCTATGTATTGCAATGGGGATTTAGGCGAGGGCCGGACGGCCCTCGCCATTTGACTGCTACCGCTCTGAGTACTTCTTGTACAGCCGCGTGTGCTTGGATTCAAGATCCACGCTCTCGCCTTTGATGAACATCATCTTGACGTGCGTGCGGATTTCGAGCGGGTCGCCGTCGGTGACAATCAGATCCGCCACCTTGCCCTTTTCAATTGAGCCGTACTGGTCGCCGAAGCCCCAGATTTCGGCCGCGTTCAGCGTTACCGCCTTCAGCGCTTCATCATAGGGCAGGCCGAACGTAACGGATTGGCCGGCCTCGTAGGGCAAGTTGCGCGCAAATTGTGTGCCGAAGCTGGCGAAGGCGATTTTGACGCCCGCCGCGTGCAGCTTGCCCGCCAGCGCGTAGGGCTCGTCGTAAGCGTCGTCCTCTTCTTCGGGCGCCGTAAATGGCGAGCCGAGAATGACCGGGATCTTTTTCTTGGCCAGTTCCTCGGTCATCTTGCCCGGCCGGCTGACGTTGGCCAGCACCAGCTTCACCTGCTGCTTTGTGGCCCACTCGACAGCCTGCCGGATTTCACGTTCGCGCGGGGCGAAAATCACCACTGGCAGCTTGCCTGCGAGCACGGGCAGCATGGCCTCAAACTTCAGGTCGGTCTTGAAGTCGGCGATGCCGGCTGCTTTGGCGTCGCGGTAGGCGCGCGCCTGATCGAAGAACTCGGTCAGTTCGCGGATCTTTTCTTCCTGCGCGCGCTTGCCCTCTGAGTATGGGGTGCGGCGGAACATGGCCGCGTATTGCGGCGGGACGTCCTCCATGTTGCGCGGAGCGGGAATGGTGGGCCAAAGAATCTGCAACGCGGCGCCGCGCCGGATCTCCATCTCCTCCCAGGTCCAACCGGCGAGGTGCGCCATGGACGCCTGGCCGGCAATCAGCGTGGCGTTTTGTCCGCGCCCGCCGGATTCCGTGTTGCCGGGCAGCAGCATGGATGCTGTAATGCCGTTGGCGCGCGCCACCGGAATGTGTTCGCTGGATGGATTGGCGGCGATCAGCGCCCGCAACTGCGGGTTGAACTCGCCAATCTCGCCGATGTCGGTGGTTTCACGCACCGACGAAATCTCGGAAAGGCCCACGCCAGAGCCCGAATCGATCATCCCTGGATAGACGTGTAGGCCTTTGCCATCGATGATCTTGACCTTGCCCTGCGGCGCCACCTTCGCGCCGATGCCGGCAATCTTGCCGTCCACCACCAGCACGGAGGCGTTCTCGATCTTGGCGGAGCTCACCGGGTGTATGGTTGCGTTGCGAATCAGGAAGCTGTTGTCGGCCGCCCAGGCCGTGATGGCCAATGCAGCCAGAGGGATGAGTCGGATATTCATTGCGGCCTCCTGGGTCCGGGCGCGGCCTTGCGATCGGTCTCGCGCTCTTTTTCGAGCAGCCCTTTCTTGTGGGCGTCCGCCTTCGGGCGTTCAGTCAGGTCGTTGTCCCGGTCGAAGTACTGCTTGCCGTCGATGAACACCTTCTCCACCTTCGAATAGATGGACAGCGGGTCTTTGTCGTAGACCACGAAATCGGCATCCTTGCCCACTTCGATGGAGCCCACGTACTTGTCCACGCCGAGTTGCTTGGCCGGGTTGATGGTGATCATGGCCAGCGCGTCGTTTTCCGGCACGCCGCCGTATTTCACGGCCTTGGCCGCTTCGGTGTTCAGACGCCGGCCGAGTTCGGCCTCGCCCGCGTCGTCCGAATTCAGACTGGTCACAATGCCGTGCTTGAAGAGAATGGCGGCGTTGTAGGGAATGGCGTCGACCACTTCCACCTTGTAATTCCACCAGTCGGAGAAGGTCGTCGCGTAGTCTCCGCGCGCGGCAATCTCCTTGGCCACTTTGTAGCCTTCCAGCACGTGCACGTAAGTTACCTTGTGAATGTTGAATTCGTCGAAGATGCGCATCAGCATCAGAATCTCGTCGGCCCGGTAGCAATGCGCGTGAACGATGCGTTTGCCTTCGAGCACCTCGACGAGCGGTTCCAGTTCCAAATCGCGGCGCGGCGGAATCACGGTTGCGCCGCTGGCCTTCTTGGCCTCGTAGTCCTTCCACTCCTTCTGATACTGGCGGGCGCGCGTGTAGGCGTCACGGATCACGTCCTCGGTGCCCATGCGCGTGCCCGGGTAGCGCAGATTGCTCGGTGCGCCCGGCATCTGGAAACCACCGCCCATGCCGGCGCGCTTGACGTTTTCGCCCAGCGCCATCTTCAGCGTCGGCGGTGCGTCCTTGAAGATCAGGCTGGAGGCCGGCTGGCCCCAGCGCAGCTTGATGGTGGAGTTCTGCCCGCCGATGGAATCGGCGCTGCCGTGCAGCGTCATCACCGTGGTGACGCCTCCAGCCAGAGCATGATAGATGGCCTTAGCCGACGGATTCAGCATGTCGTCCATCTTCACCATCGAGGCCACGGAGATGCTGCCCTCGTTGATCGAGTCGAGCGCGATGTGCGTGTGCGCATCGATGATGCCCGGGATGACGTGCTTGCCTGTGGCGTCGACAATCTTCGCGCCCGGCGGTGTCAGCACCTTCTCGCCCACCTCGGTGATCTTGCCGTTGACCACCACGATGGAGCCCTGGAAGGTGCCCTTGGTCACGGTGTGTATGGTGCCGTTCTGAACGACGATGGTTTGCGCGCCCAGCCAGGCGGCGCATGTCAGAAGCAGTGCGAATGTGCGTCGCATGGCCTTACTGTTCCTCCTCTTCGGCCGGGGCCGGCGCGGCGCCCGCACCGGGGCCGGGCCGCGGCGCTTCAATCGCCGGCAGATACTTCACGCCGTCGATGAACACCATCTTGACCTTGGTCTTGTCGTCGAACAGGTCGCCATCGGTTACCACGACGTTCGCGATCTTGCCCTTATCAATCGAGCCCAGCCGCGCGTCCACGCCGTAAATCTCGGCGGCGCTCAGCGTCAGCGCGCGCAAGGCGTCTTCCTTCTTCAGGCCGAGGTCGATCGACTTCTTCAACGCCTTCGTCACATCACGTGGCGATTCCAGCCCGTCGCTGGAAACGGCCCACTTCACGCCCGCCTGCGAAAGCACCACTGGGCTGGAGGGCGCCTTGTCGCGGATCTCCAGCGTGCGCAGACTATCAATGCGCTCCGGATCGGAGTCGCGCTCCTTGGTGGGCCACTTCACGTTCAGCACGGCTGGCGTGGCGGTCTCTTTCAGCCGCGCGGCCATTTCGTAGCCCTGCACCACGCCGTAGACCACGGCGGGCGTCTTGATATCGGAACTGAGCTGGATGACACGCTCCAGTGCAACCGGATTCTTGGCCGGCAACAGCACGCGGCGGGTCTCCTGCAAGCCTTCCAGCGCGTGGTCGTAGGCGGGCCGCGGCGCGTCGGCCGGTTGGCGCTTGTACAGCGCCTTGGCCAGCGTGTAGTGCTCGGAGTCCAGCCAAAGCTGGCGGAAATAGGCGAATACGCCCATGCCGGACGAGGGGAAGCCCGAGTAGCCGCCCGGCGTCAGGCTCATCTGTAGGCCCACGGAGGGTTCCACTACCATCTCGCCGCCGGTTTTGCCGCCCAGGTTGACGACGGCCCCGTGGCCGCCAATCAAGCTCTGGCGCGGGAACGTTACGGCGGTGGTGAAGCCGGCCGAGCGGGCCTGCTCCACCTTCTTTTCGGTGGGCTTCACCTGGTCGGCCGCGTGCACCCAGCTATTGGTGCCGGGGCGGTCTTCCGGGCCCCAGGAACGCGGCGCGGCCGCGGCACCCGGCGCCGGTGCGGCCTGCTGAGCCTGGCGGCCTGAAGCGGACGGCGCGGGCGCAGCCGTTTCCGGCAGGCCCCACGAGCTGTAGGCGTCAATCAGGCCCGGGTACACGGTGAGACCCTGGCCGTCGATGATCCGGGCGCCTTTCGGCGCTTTCACCTGGGCTCCGACCTCGATAATGATGCCGTTACGGAAGACCAGCGTGCCCTTCTCAATCGCGGGCCCGCTGACCGGGATAATGCGGGCGTTTTCAATCGCCACCAGGGGTGGCGCTTCGGCCCGCGCCGGCGTCTGCCAGCCCACTAGGGCTGCGACGCCGAGTGCGAATACACAAATAGTGTGGCGCATGGTGAATCCAAGTATTTTAGACTGGTGTTTCAAGGATGCCAATTCAGAAACCGATTCGATACCGCGACGCGGGCGTAAACATCGACGAGGCCGACCGCGCCGTCGGCTTCATCAAGCAAGCCGCTAGGAGAACTTTCACCAGCGGCGTCCTAGCCGATATCGGTAGTTTTGGCGCAATGTACCGGCTTGCTGGTTACAAGCGCCCGGTCTTGATCTCATCGGCCGACGGTGTCGGCACTAAGATCAAGGTGGCTTTCCTCACCGGGCGGCACAACACGGTGGGCGAGGATCTGGTCAACCACTGCGTTAATGATATCGCCGTGCAGGGCGCCGCGCCGCTCTTCTTCCTGGACTACTTTGCCGTCGGCAAGCTGGACGCCGATGTGGCGGGACAGATCTCGTCCGGACTTGGCAAGGCCTGCGAGGAGAACGGTTGCGCGCTGATCGGCGGCGAAACCGCCGAGATGCCCGGCCTCTACCAGCCGGGCGAGTACGATCTGGCGGGCTTCATCGTCGGCTGTGTGGAGCGCACCAAGCTGCTTACCGGCGAACGGGTGGCCGAAGGCGACGCGCTGATCGCGCTACCCTCCACTGGCTTGCACACCAACGGCTATTCGCTGGCCCGCAAGCTGCTGTTCGACGTTGCCGGCTATACGCCCGAAACATTCCTGCCCGAACTGGACTGCACGGTCGCCGATGCGCTGCTGAAGGTTCACCGCAGTTATCTGAAGCCCATACAGCGCCTGATGAAGGACGGCCTGCTGGCCGCCGCGGCGCACATCACCGGTGGCGGCATCACCGACAACACACCGCGCGTGCTGCCCAAGGGACTGGCCGCCGAAGTGACGCTTGGCACGTGGCCCGTGCTGCCCGTCTTCGAGTTGCTCCGCCGGCTGGGCAACGTGCCGGACGACGACTACCGGCGCACGTTTAACCTCGGCGTCGGCATGATCCTCGTTATCCCGCGCAAGAAACTGGCGAAGGCGTTGAAGGTGCTGGACCGCCTGAAGGAGCCGCACTACGAAATCGGCCGCATCGCCAAGCAGCGCCGTGGCCAGGGCCGCGTGATATACAAGACAAAATGAAGCGCCTCGCCATCATCGTCTCCGGACGCGGCTCGAACTTCGAGGCCATCGCCCGCAATATCGCTGCCGGCAAGCTGGCGGCGGAAATCGTCGCCGTCATTTCGAATAACCCGGAAGCTAAGGCGTTGCCCACCGCCCGCGCCATGGGCCTGAACGCCATCTCGCTGCCGTCGAAGGGCGTCGATTCAGATACCTACGCGCAGCAGGTGTGCGACGCGCTGGCGCCGTTGAATGTCGATCTCATCTGCCTGGCCGGTTTCATGCGCCGCGTTGGCGCGCCGCTGCTGGCCGCCTACCCGCGCCGCATTGTGAACATTCACCCGGCGCTGCTGCCGTCGTTCCCCGGACTGCACGTGCAGCAACAGGCCATTGACTATGGCGTGCGCTACTCCGGCTGCACGGTGCATTTCGTCGATGCGGGCCTCGACACGGGGCCCATCATTACGCAGGCCGTCGTGCCTGTGCTCGACGATGATACCGAGGACACACTGGCCGCGCGCATTCTGGTTGAAGAGCATCGCATCTTCTCCGAAGCTATCGCGCTGGTGCTGAGTGAGGGCTTCCGCATTGAAGGCCGCCGCGTGATCCGCACCAATGTCGCGACGATGCCGGCTTGAACTCGCGCTTTTCGCCGGTGTGCTGCTGGCCTATCTGGCCAGCCCCATTGCCACGCCGTTCGACTCGCGTTGGACTATCTACACGGCTGAAAGCCTGATCCACCAGCACAACCTGGATCTGAACGAGTACCGCACGCGTCTGCACGCGGATCATTACTACTCCATCGAGTGCATTCCCGCACCGGGCCAACGTGTCTATCCGTTACCCTGGGGCGCCGAGGATGCGCTGCGCGCCTGCCCCGGTGGCCGTCTCTACAATTTCTATCCCGTGGCCGTGCCCATCCTGGCCGCGCCGCTGGTGGGCGCTTTGGAGGGCTCGCTGCATTTGGCCCGGCCTCTGCTGGAGCCGTTGATTCGCGCGACGCCGCCCGGCTATCGCCGTTCACTGCTGGAAGGCGATCTGGTTTCCGGCTCCATGCCGGCCGAGCTGATTATCGCCTCGCTCCTTACGGCCCTGGCAGCCGTCGTTGTCTTCCGCATTGCGCGGCGCTGGACGTCGTGGCCCGTGGCACTGGTCGTGGCACTGATATTTGCCTTCGGCTCGCCGGCGTGGTCCACCGGCAGCCGGGCGCTTTGGCAGCATACGTTCTCCATGTTGCTGTTGCCGCTGGCGCTCGATTGCCTGCTGGAGCGCCGCGTGGCGTGGGCGGGAGCTATTCTGATGCTCGCCTTCTTCGTGCGGCCCACCAACGTGGTGCCGCTGTGCGTGGCGGGACTGTGGATGCTGGCGCTCGGGCGGCGTGAGACGTTGCGCTTCATCGCCGGCACGCTGCCGGTAGGGCTCGTCTTCGCCGGGCTCAACTGGCAGATGTACGGCAGTTGGCTGGCGCCCTACTTCCGCACGCAGCGCACGGCCACCACGTCACTTGGTCTGCACGCTCACATTGGTGAGGCCCTGCTCGGCGATCTGTTCTCGCCGGCACGCGGGCTATTTGTCTTTTCACCGGTCTTTCTGCTCTCTCTTGTTGGGATGTGGCTCTGGATCCGCCAGCGCTCCACGCGCTTGCTGGGCCTGTTTATGGTTGCCGTTTTCGCCGGGCACTACATCCTGATCGCCTGTTTCGAAGAGTGGTACGGCGGCCACTCCTACGGCCCACGCTATTTCGCGGATCTTGCGCCGTACCTCGCTTTGGCGATTGTGCCGGTCTGGACCAGACTCGGGCGTTTAGCGCAGGGCTCCATACTCGCACTTGCCCTGCTGAGCGTATTCATTCACTCCCAGGGTGCAACCTGCGCGCCGTGTCTCGAATGGAATTCAAAACCCGTCGAGCTGCACGAAAATCTTGGCAGGCTGTGGGATTGGCGCGATCCGCCCTTCCTACGCGGACTGCGCTAGCTGCCGGTACGTGTAAAGCTCAATGTCGTTTTCCTTGAGCAGCCGGCGAGCCTCTTCGCTGGTCCAGAACAGGAAGTCGCCCCAACGCGGTTCCCAGTTGCCTGTCACGGCCCGGATCTCGCTGTCGTTCATCGCCAGGTGGACAATCAACTTCGTCACGCCGGGCTTCAACTCCGCGATGAACTTGCGGTAGTTGTCGCGCCGCTCGGTCGGCGTTCGCCCGGGTATGCCGAGCACCAGATGGTCGATCATCTTGTAGCCCGCAGCTTCGGCGGCCTTCAGTTGCTCGGGGCGGATCGGATATTCCTTGAACGCGGCTAGTTGCTCTTCGGTCGGCTTCGGCAGCATGCACGGGACGCCGTATTCGCGCGCCAGTTTCGTGTAGACCTCGAAATAATCCGGCCGCGCGAACACCGTGCCCATGTGCGAATCGATGTGCGTCACGGCGACGCCATACGCTTTGGCGCGTTCGATCTGGGCACGGATCTCCTTCTCGATCTCCGCCGCCGAGGCATGTGTTGCCGTCGAACGTACGTCACGCCAGATGTAGCCCTCGCCGTCGATCAGCCCCTTGACGCTGTCCGCCGGCGACACCGGCCGCCAGCGGTAGTGCTTCCACTCGCTGGTGAGCGTGGTGTGGACGCCCAGGTCTTTCTCGGTGTGCGTCTTGGCCCAGCCGGTGAACTCCTGCGCCCAGGAGCACGGCAGCATGATGCTGGAGCTCGACACCAGCCCCACGGTGAGCGCCTCAATCGTCGCCGTGTTTACCGAATGACACATGCCCGCGTCGTCAGCGTGGACAATCAGGCGCTTCCGCCCGGACGTCTGCGCCAGCGCGCCGGCAGCCAATGTGGGTAGAAATTCGCGTCGCCGCATGGCGACCATCTTACTTCAGCGCCAGACTTCGGAATTCACCAGGTTGGCCGGACGCTCGCCGCGCAGCGCCGCCACGGCATTCTCCACGGCCATGACCGACATGCGCCGCCGCGTCGCCACGCTGGCGCTGGCAATGTGCGGCGCCACCACGGCGTTCGGCAACGTCAGCAGACGCTCGTTCACCTTCGGCTCGGTCTCAAACACATCCAGGCCCGCCGCCCAGATCACGCGCCGCTCCAGGGCGTCGGCCAGCGCCGCCTCGTCCACCACCGGACCGCGCGCCGTGTTGATCAGCACCGCCGTCGGCTTCATCATCGCCAATTCCGCCGCGCCAATCAGATGGCGGGTCTCCGCCGTGAGCGGTACGTGCAGGCTGACGAAGTCGGCTTGCTTCAGCAGTTCTTCCTTGGAGACGCGCGTTGCTTGCAGCTCGGCTTCCAGTTCCGCCGGAGCCGGGATTGCGTCGCAATAGACGATGCGCATGTTGAAGCCGCGCCCACGCCGCGCCACGGCGGCGCCAATACGCCCCAGTCCGAATAGCCCCAGCGTCGCGCCATAGATGTCCTGGCCGGCCAGCAGGTCAATCAACCACGTCTTCCACTCGCCGGAGTGCACAAAGGCGTGCGCCTCGGGAATGCGCCGCGCTGTGGCCATCAATAGCGTGAAGGCGAAATCGGCCGTGGTTTCGGTCAGCACGCCCGGCGTGTTCGTTACGGCGATGCCGCGCGCCGTGGCGGCTGCCACGTCGATGTTGTCGTAGCCCACGGCGACGTTGGCCAGCACTTTCACGCCATCCAACCGCGCAATGACGCCGGCGCTCAGCTTGTCGGTCAACTGGCTGACAACCGCCGCACAGCCGCGCGAGCGTTCTATCAAGGCCTCGGTGGAGAGGCCGGCGTTGGTGGCCTCGTAGTCGACTTCGAAGCTGCCTTTCAGCAGTTCCACCGCTTCCGGATAAATCCGTTTCGTAATGAGAATCTTTGCTTGAGCCATGATCGGATCCCGACGCCCGCGATTGTCGCACACGCCGCGCCGGGCCTACAATGAGGCTTCACGGAGGTTTCCTGATACCTATGGCGAAACTCGGCTTTCTCGGACTCGGCATCATGGGTGCTCCCATGGCCGGCCATCTACTCAAGGCGGGCCACAACGTGGCGCTCTGGTCGCACACCGCCTCTAAGGCGGTAGAACTGGCCAAAGAAGGGGCCGGTCTGGCTTGCTCGACGCCGCGAGAGGTGGCTGAGAATGCCGACGTCATCTTTTTGTGCGTTGGCGACACAGCCATGGCCGAAAAGGTCACTCTCGGCGCGGACGGGCTGATCGCCGGCGCCCGGCCGGGCACCGTAATTGCCGATTGCTCCACTATTGCCCCGTCCTACGTCCGCCGGGCCGCCGCCGCCTTGGCCGAAAAGGGCGTTCACTTTCTCGACTCGCCCGTCACCGGCTCCAAGCCCGGCGCCGTGAACGCCGCTCTTACCTTCATGGTGGGAGGGGATAAGGCGATCTATGAAAAAGTGAAGCCTTTCATGGAGATCATGGGTAAGCATTTCTACTACTGTGGCGGCACCGGCCTCGGCCTGCACGCCAAGCTCACCCAGAACCTGGTTCTTAGCAATATTTTACAAGCTCTTAATGAAGGCCTCGTCCTGGCCACCAAGGCGGGCGTCCAGCCGGAACTGATGCTGGAAGTGCTCGAAAATTCGGCCGCCCGGACCGGACTGGCCGCGTTCAAGATGCCTTATATCCTGCGCGGCGACTTTAGTACCAATTTTTCAGTACGTTGGATGCACAAGGACATCGGATTAATGCTCGACTCCGCCGAGGAGCTGGGCGTCCCCACCCCGCTGACGGCTCTCACTCAGCAACAATTCCGCATCGCGATGGCCGAAGGCCAGGCAGAAGAAGATATCTGTAGCACTATCAAGGTGTTAGAGAGAATGGCGGGTGTCGAGGTAAGAGCCTCATCCAAAAAATTGTAGAAAGTGCTTGCATTTTGTTTTTCGGTATTCTAATATTGGAATCAAGCCGGGGAGGCAACTCCCACCAAAGCGAGACTAACCTCAAAAGACCCCTGAAGCATTCTCCTCCCCGGCGCCCTTTGGGTCTTCCTTTCAAAACAAAATCACAAATGTTCACGTGCAGTAGTTCCGCCGATAAGCAAGACTGGGTGTGGGCATTGTTGATGGATGGTATGATGGCGAGCGTCCGCCCATGCAACGCATAAGCATACTTGGCTCCACTGGTAGCATCGGTCAAAGCACGCTTGACGTCATCCGCCGGCAACCTGAGCGTTATCAGGTGTTCTCGCTGGTGGCCGGCCGTAATCTTGACCTTCTTGTTGAACAGATTCGTGAATTTAGCCCGCGCCTGGTGGCCATTGCGCGCGCTGAGGACGTGCCCGTGCTGGCCGCCCGTCTGGCTGACGCGGGGCTGAAGGCTCCCCAGCTTGGTTCCGGTCCGGCGGCTTACCTGGAGGCGGCTACCGCCCCTGAATGCGACACGCTGGTCTCTGCCATTGTGGGTGTAGCTGGCCTGGAAGCGACCTACGAGGCCATCCGGCGGCGTAAGCGCATCGGTCTGGCTAATAAAGAGACGTTGGTCGCCGGCGGCCGGCTGGTGATGGGCGCGGTAAAGGACTATGGCGTCGCGCTCTTGCCGATCGACAGTGAGCACAACGGTGCGCACCAGTGTTTCCGTGCTGGCCGGCGGGGCGATGTTACCAAGCTGATTCTGACGGCTTCCGGCGGCCCGTTCCGTCTGACGCCGGCCGAAGCGCTGGCTTCGGTGACTCCGGCGCAGGCTCTGAATCATCCAACCTGGAAGATGGGCCAGCGAATCACCATCGATTCGGCCACCCTGATGAACAAAGGGTTCGAGGTAATCGAGGCCTGCTGGCTGTTTGATCTCCGCCCGGATGAGGTGGAAGTGGTTGTGCACCCTCAGTCTACGGTACACGCCATGGTGGAATACAATGATGGTAGTGTGATAGCGCAGGTCTGTGCTACGGACATGCGAATGCCTATCCAGTATGCGCTCACCTATCCGGAGCGTGATTCGGCTCCGGTTCCGCGACTCGACTGGACACAGGCCCGGACGTGGGAGTTCCACGCCCCCGACTTTGCCAAGTTTCCTCTTTTGCGTCTGGCCTATGACGCTCAGCGCTCCGGGGGCAGTGCAACCTGCACGCTGAACGCCGCCGACGAGGTGGCGGTCGAAGCTTTCCTGCGGAACGAGATCCCGTTCCCAGGCATTGCCGAAGTGGTGGAAGAGACGCTTGCCCGCGTCGCCTCAGTCGAGGCCGCTTCCATTGCTGAGGTTCTACGTATAGACCGGGAATCGCGCGAGATGGCGGCGCGCGTCGTCCGGGAAAGGGCCGGGGCCAGGGTGTTGGCCTAAGTCCTTTCACACGCTAACGGACAGGTAACGGGGAATGGCTATCTTCGAAAACATCTGGTGGTTGTTGGTCCTCATCGGGGTGATGATCACCATCCACGAACTGGGGCATTACTGGGCGGCGCGGCTGTTCGATATCCGCGTGGACGCTTTCAGCATCGGTTTCGGCCCGCGTTTGTTCGGCTTCCGGCGTGGCGAGACGGAGTTCAAGGTCACCTGGATTCCGTTCGGCGGCTACGTCAAGATGGCCGGTGAGCAAGTCACCGATGAACCCGATCCGCGTGGTTTTCTTTCAAAGCCGCGCTGGCAGCGTCTGATCGTCGTCTTCGCCGGTCCGGCTATGAACATCGTGCTGGCCGTAGGCTTACTCGCCGGGCTCTTCATGGTGCAGTATCCGAAACTGGCCAGCGCTGAAGGTCCGGCCACGGTCGGCTACGTCAAACCAAACTCGCCCGCGGCTCAGGCCGGTGTGCGCGAGGGCGATACCATCGTTCAACTGGAAGACCGCGCCAATCCCACCTGGGAAGACGTGCTGATGCGCGAAGTGGTCAGCGCCGGCCGTGGACTGCCCGTGATCATTGAGCGCGGCGCGGAACGCATTCCTCTCACGGTGACGCCTGCGCTCGACGCCAAAGCCGGTGTAGGCTTGGCGGGCTGGGCCGAGCGGACTGATATTGAGGTGGGCAGCCTCGTGCCCGGCATGGACGCCGAACGGGAAGGCCTGCGCAAAGGGGACCTGCTGGTTACCATCAATGGCCAGCGGATCCACACCGTCTACAAGATCTATGAAGTGCTACGCGGTTGTGGCGGCAACCCGGTCGAGATCGGCTATCGCCGCGATGGCCACGATTACACGGTCAAGGTTAAGCCCGTCTTTTCCGACCAGTCTGGCGCTGGCGCCAACTGGATGATCGGCGTCGGCCTCTCGCCGCGCATTGTCTACACGCGGCTGGCCGCCGGTCCGGCATTACGGGAGTCGCTGCACCAGAACGCGCGCGGCGCCACGCTCATCTACCAGTTCCTGCACTCCATTCTTGAACGCCGCAGTTCGCCCAAGTCGCTGGAAGGGCCTATCCGCATCGCACAGCTTTCGGGCGAGGCCGCCCGGGAGGGCCCGGTATCGTTCATCAATCTGATGGCGACCGTCAGCTTGAACTTGGCGATCTTCAACCTGCTGCCGATTCCGATCCTTGACGGCGGAGTGATTCTGCTGCTGCTGATCGAAATCTTCATGCGCCGCGACCTGAGCCTGACGCTCAAGGAGACGGTCTTCAAGCTCGGTTTTGTCTTCCTGATGATGGTTGTGATCTTCGTGATCTACAACGACATCAGCAAGCTGCTTCCCGGCTGAGTTTTACTGCATCGGTGAATAGGCCGCGGCGCGGTACAGAGAAATCTGGCTGATTGACGAGATCTGCCCGCCGCGTGCCACCGACTCCGCGCGCACCTTCACCCATTCCGGATCGGCTCCAAACGCAGCCCACGCCTTCTCGCGTGCAGCCAGATCCGTGAACGGAATCACGTACGTCAGATTTGGCTTGGCCGGTCCGATCAGCGTCGAGCTGTACAGCACCGGGTGGATACCGCAACGGGCGAAGATTTTGGTTTCCGGTCCGGAGAATCGCTCGTGCAGCAGCTTCAGTTGCCGCTCGGTCGGCGAATGGTAAACACGTAGCTCGTAAATTCGCGGCTTGGCTGGCTTTTCGGCTGGCCCTTCCAGCGGCGGGCAGTACGGCGTCGCCTCCAGCAACACTTCCGAAAAATGCTCATAGGGCGCTTCCTCGCCCTGTTCCCAGGTTTCGCGTGCGGCCAGAAACTTCGCGTCGGCCAGCCGCTTGGCGCGCGTCTGCTTCATCTCTTCCAGCGACGCGTAAGGTGTGATCACGGCCACTTGCGGCAGGTGCGGCGCCACTTGCGCCTCCAGCACCAGCGCCGGGCCGGGCACTCCCAGTCTGGCGGCGGCCAGCGGGCCGGACTTCATGAACGCGGCCAAACGCGCCCCTTGCGTGCCCTGTTTCAGGAAGTACTGCTCCAGAACAAAGTAGGCCGGTGAGGCCGTCTTGGATTGAGCGGCGGTGGCCATTGCCGATGCTCCCAATAATTCTAGAAATGAGCGGCGTTGCATCTCGTGTCTCCGCTCTGACAGGCTATCAGATGGAGCCGCTGATGCGTCTGCTAATTCTTCTCTGTGCATTCATTCCGCTTCTCACCGCGGCGGATTACGCGCCACCGGCCGGCACGCGCCCGCCCGCGCGCCGTCCCGGCCTGGAGAGCATTCTTCCCGGTGGACGAATGGTGGCTCCTCTGGGGCGCCAGTTCCAGCTCGGCCCTGGCGCATTCGGCCTCGCCATCAGCCCGGACGGAAAAATCGCCGTGACGTCCAACGGTGGTCCTAACCGCTTTACGCTGAGCGTCCTCGATACATCGGCCGAGCCGTGGCAGGTGCGCCAGATCACCACTAATCGCAAGAGCACGCCGCTCGACGAAGACGATGATGACGACTGGCGGAGCGTTTTCATGGGCCTCGCCTTCTCCTCCAACCGCCGCCTTTTTGCCAGCGAAGGCAACTCCGGACGTGTGCGTGAGCTCCAGTTGCCCGGCGGCACGGCCCAACAGGTCTTCCACCTCAACCAGGGCGCCTGGAAGGATTCTTACTCCGGCGACCTCGCCTTCGATTCCGACCGTAACATCCTCTACGTTGTCGATCAGGCCAACTTCCGTGTCGCCATCTTCGACACGCGCTCGCGACGCCTATTGACGAGCGTCCGCACCGGCCGCCTGCCCTTCAAGCTCGCGCTCTCGCCGGACCGCCAGCGCCTGTACGTCACCAACATCGGCATGTTCGAGTACAAGCCTCTGCCCGGCGCCGATCCGAAGGACCCTGTGCGCACCGGCCTTTCGTTCCCGGCCTTTGGCTTCCCGTCAGAGGACGCAGCGAAAGGCGCACGCCGCGAAACTGAAGCCGGCCCCGTCGATGTGCCCGGCTTGGGCGACCCGAATGTTGATGAATCGAATTCGCTCTGTGTGATGGATGTGTCCGATCCGGCCCATGCCAAAGTGGTTCGCTTCGTCCGTACGGGCGAGCCCTTCGGCCCGCGCAGCCAGGGCGGCGCCGGTCCATCCGGTGTCGTTGCCACGGCCAGCAGTATCTACGTTTCTAACGCCAATCAGGACACCATCACCGTTATCGACGCGCCTTCCCTCGCGGTCAGCGCCACCGTCGCGCTGCGCATCCCCAGCCTGGAGGCTTACCGCGGACTACTGCCCATCGGCTTGGCGCTCGACACCGCGAACGGCCGTCTGCTCGTGGCCGAGGCCGGCATCAACGCCATTGGTGTTGTCGATCTGCTGTCCAATAAGCTGATCGCCCATTTGCCCGCCGGGTGGTTCCCCACCGCCGTGGCTGTCGATCGTGGCCAGATGTTCGTCGCTTCCGCCAAGGGGCTCGGCACAGGCCCCAACGCCACCGCGCTTGCGCCGTTGGAGCACAGTTTCCAGGGTGAGTTGCGCCAGGGTCTGCTCAGCGTCTACCCCACCCCGCTCAACCGCTTGCTGGCCATGCACACGGAACGGGTGATGCAGTTGAACGGCTTCCGCCTGCAGCGGACCGTTGGCCGTCCGTTGCCCATCGAGCTCCGTCATGTCGTCATCATCGTCAAGGAAAACCGCACCTACGACGAAGTTCTCGGCGACGTCGAATCAGATTCCGTCGGGCCTCTGCGCTATGCGCCCGATCTCGCCCGTTTCGGCCTGCGCGGCTGGGTGGAACTCGACCGTAACGCGCTCCAGCCCCGTCTCACCAAGAACTACTACAACCTCACGCCCAACCATCACGCCATCGCGCGCCGCTACGCCTTCAGCGACAACTTTTATGCCGACAGTGAGGTCAGCGTCGACGGCCATCACTGGATTGTCGGCTCATATCCAAATGCCTGGACCGAAAGTTCGCTGATGGCTTCTTACGGCGGCCAGAAGAATTTCCGCCTGCCCACCACTGCGCCCGGCCGTTTGGCCGTTGCGCAGAGCAATTCCAGTGTTCATCCGGAGGACCAGCTCGAAGCCGGCGCCTTGTGGCACCATCTGGACCGCAACGGCATCACCTTCCGCAATTTTGGCGAGGGCTTTGAGCTGGCCGGCGTTGTTGAGGACGCCGGTGAAAAGCCCACCGGCGCGCGCTATCTCACCAACGTGCCCATGCCCAACCCGTTGTTTGAAAACACGTCGCGCGCCTACCCGCAGTTCAACATGAACATCCCGGACCAGTTCCGCGCCAACGCGTTGATCAAGGAACTGGACGAGCTTTACGCCGAGCCCGGTAAGGAGCTGCCGCGCCTGCTCTTCATCCACCTGCCCAACGACCACATGGCCAAGCCGCGGCCCGCCGACGGCTTCCCCTTCGCTGCTAGTTATGTCGCCGACAACGACTATGCGCTCGGCCGCATTCTCGAATACCTTTCGAAGAGTAAGTGGTGGAAAGGCATGGCCGTATTTGTTACTGAGGATGACGCGCAAGGCGGCGTCGACCACATCGATTCGCACCGCACCGTGCTGATGATCGCCAGCCCGTTTGCGCGCCGTAATTATGCGTCACGTGTGAACGCCAGTTTTCCCGCCTTGCAGAAGACGGTGTTCCGCATTCTCGGTATTCCGCCGCTGAATTTGTACGACGCCACGGCCGCGGATCTGTCGGATTGCTTCACATCCATCCCCGACTTCAAGCCTTACGAGCCCATTCGGCCGGATCCGGAAGTCTTCGTCCCCGAAAAAGCCAAGGATCCAAAGGATCCGCAGCCGTCTATTCAGATGGACGACCCCGCCGTGCTTCGTGAGCAGCACCGCCGGCCTTGAGCCTTGTCTTCCCAGGAGCTTGGTGATAGCATACGCCATCCGTGTAATTAAGCGCGGAAATAAAAGGAGCATTATGCGTACGCTAGTGACTTTATGCGTTGCTGTGCTGATCTTCACCCTGGCGCTTGGCGCAGCAGCTAGTGGAGTTTCCCAGGCGCCAGCCAAGGCGTTTACTGTTGCAGATGTGACAAAGATGCTGACGGCGGGCCTCGGAGAGGATGTAATTATTGCGAAAATTAAGAAGGAGGGCAAGTCGTTCGATCTGAGTGCCGATGAGCTGATTGACCTGAAAAAGGCCGGTGCTTCCAGTTCTATCTTGCGCGCACTGATGAGTCCGGCCTCCGCACCGGCTACGGCGGTGGCCGGGGCAGCCGCGCCGTCTGGCCTTCCGACGGAAATTGGTGTCTACGCCAAGAAAGGCGATCTCTGGACGGAGGTCTTGCCCGAAGTTGTCAATTGGAAGACCGGGGGAACGTTGAAGTCGCTGGCCAGCGCCGGCGTTGTAAAAAAGGACATTAACGGAAACATCAGCGGGCCGTCTAGCCGCAACAGCGTCAAAACACCGCTGGAGTTCATAATTGTGGCCGCGGAGGGCATCTCAATTACTGAATACCAGCTCATCCGGCTGCGACTCAACAAGGATTACCGTGAGTTCCGTACCGTCACTGGCGGAATCATGAACCAGCAGAGTGGCGCGATGCGCGACATGGTTCCTTTTGAAGGTAAGAAGCTGTCTCCGAGGACCTTCTCCGTCGTACTCCCCGGTAATCTGGGAACGGGTGAGTATGGTTTCCTCTCTCCCGGTGCGGTGGGATCGTCCGGCAACGCTGCGGCGCAGATTGCCAAAATGTACACGTTTCGGATTATCGAGTAGCCGAGTCGGCCACTCTGGTTACCCGTCGTACCGCACGCCCATCATGCGCGCGAAGCCGTCCACGGTGAACTCCGCGCTCTTCGCGTAGTCCATGATTTTGCGCTCGCTCACGCGCACCTGCTCGACGGCTTGCTTCAGATCATCGAGCGGGACATCAGGGATGCTCAGCAGCCCGTTCTCATCGCCGTGCAGCAGGTCGCCCGGCTTCACGGCTAGTCCACAAATCGCCACCGGTACACCACTGCGGATGATGCGGAAATTGGCGTGCGATGCGCAGGTGCCACGCGCGAAATAGTGGAACTTCAGTGCGCGCACTTCGGGAACGTCGCGCACGGCGCAGTCCGATACCAGTCCCACCGCGCCCAGCCGCGTGAAGAACGTTGCCATCACCTCGCCGCAGTGCGCAGCGTAGCCCGGATGGCCGCCAATCTCCTGCAGCACTACTACGGCCGGCTTTGGCGCCTGCTCCAGCAACCGGTAGAGCTCGATGTGTCCTTCCACGCCGCCCGTGGTGGCTTGTGTTACCGTTTCCACCTGTGCTGTCACGGCGTAGCCGGCCATGCGCCCGAACTCAGGGAACAGGCAGCGGATCTCTAGTGGCGTGAAGCCCGCTTCGCGCGGCCGCACCTTCAACAGTTCAATGGCGTTGGAAAGCGTCGGGGTGTCGACGCTCTTGAGGTAGTCGATCCAGTCGGTGTTCATGGCGCCTCAGGCGCCAGTATACCCGCTCACACGGCTTCCAGAATCGAAGCCACGGCATGAAGCGTCGCCGCAATCCGCACGCTCGCCATCACGGCCTCGCCCGTTACTCCCTTTTCGCGCACCACGGCATCGTGCGACTTCAGGCACGCCTCGCAGCCGTTGATCGATGAAACAGCCAGGCAGGCCAGCTCAAAATCTACCGGATCGCCGCCATGCGTGCGGATGGATTGCATCCGCAGCCGCGCCGGAATTGTTGCGTACTCCTCGCGGCCCACCATGTGGCGGAAGCGGTAGAAGATATTGTTCATCTGCATCACGCCAAAAGCGGCGCGCGCCGAATTCAGTTGTTCGGGCGGCAGCTTCGCTGATGCCTCGGCGACGATGGCCTCGCTCAGCGTCTGGTTTCGGCAGGCCAGAGCGCAGGCGACGGCTGTCGTCCACGTCTGCTGTTCGGTCAGTTCACCTTGTGCCAGCACGGCCTGCAGGTTCAGCTTCTGATCGCGCGCGTAATCGGGCAGAGATTCCTGGATCTGAGTCAGTGTCATGGATAAGCCTCTAAATATTGGGGCGCCGCCCCTCCGCGGCGCCCCTCCCCTCAAAACGGGCAAACACTAGACGTGAATCGTGTCCTGGCCCTTGTTCCAGTTGCAGGGGCACAATTCGTCGGTCTGCAACGCGTCCAGCACACGCAGCACTTCCGCCGTGTTGCGGCCCACCGACAGGTCGGTCACCATCACGAAGCGGATCACGTTCTGCGGGTCGACAATGAACACCGCGCGCTGCGCCACACCAGCCGCCGGATCGATGATACCCAGCGCCGAGCTCAATTCGCGCTTCAGGTCGGCCAGCATCGGGAAGGGCAAGTCCTTCAGGTCCGCGTGGTTCTGCCGCCAGGCCAGGTGGACGAACTCGCTGTCGATGCTGGCGCCCAGCACCTGCGCGTCACGGTCGGCGAAATCCTTCGTGACTTTGCCGAAGGCCGCAATCTCGGTCGGGCAAACGAAAGTGAAGTCCTTCGGCCAGAAGAAGACCACCTTCCACTTGCCGGCGTAGCTGTCCTGGGTGATTTCGGTGAAAGCCGTCTTTGGGTCGGTCGAAACCGTGGCCGTCACTTTGAATTCGGGAAACTTCTGTCCAACTCCAAGCATGGTTTGTGCCTTTCTCCTTCAGTTCTTCTGATTCGCAATATTGGCGCAGGCCGCACATAGGCCCCGGAACTCCACGCTGGCGCGTGTAATCCGGAAGCCGGCCGGCGGCCGGCGTTTCAAGTGAACAGGTGCGACGTCGTCTTCCTCAAGGTCCGTGATCGCCTTGCAGCGCACACAGACCAGGTGATGATGCTCGCCGAGGTTTGCCTCCAGGCGCAGTGTGCCGTAATGAGGACTCACCTCGGCTAGCAGTCCGGCGTCGAGAAACGTGTGCAGATTCTTATAGATCGTCGCCAGCGAAATCGCTGGTATCTGTCTCCGGACCGCCTCAAATATCCGTTCCGGCGTTGGATGCTCATCCGATTCGAGCACGGCCCGGTAGATCACCTCGCGCTGATGCGTCAGCGCCAGACCCGCCGCGCGGCAACGCGAACGGAACTCACCGGTTTGGCTCTCAAAGGATGGCTTCATTGGAAAACGATTCTCAAACGAGAATGATTTCTGTTTTTCTCAGCACCGCCCCCACGGCTCTTTTCCGTGGGGGTTCCCTTGACAAGATGCGCGTATCGCGGCCGAAGATGCGAAAAAGAAACTAGCGGCGTTTGGTGGAGACCGGCGGCAATGCCTGCTCGCTTAACAGGCTAAGCACCATCTCGGGCGAAGGCTGGTTTTGCTCAAGGTAGTCCATGCCGGTAGCCGTGATCTGCAGGCTGCTCTGGTCATCCATCAGCACCAGGTCGCGCTGTTTCAGATACCACAGCGAAAACAGCAACGGCTCGCCTGGGAAGGCGAGCATCTGTTCCAGCATGCGCAACGGCATTGACGGCGTGGCGGGCGACTGGCGCCGGCGGTCGTACAGGACGCACAACACAGCCATCCGGTGTGCGGACTCACTCTTCAGCGAATCGAAGAACTCCGCGCCGCCGAAAACCAGAGCCGATTCAGCGGCCGGCTTCGGGATTGTGGCATCAAACGCCCTGCGCGCTATCGCATCCGACAGCACTTCGTAGGCCAGCGTCACGGCCGCATGTTTGGCGTGGTCGCGGGTCTCACTGTTGCGCGGGCTGTAGCGCGCCTCCAGCTTCTGATAGGCCCGCCAGATGGCTTCGCTGTCCGCCGTCTGCTCCAGGCCGAGCACGGCATAGTGGTTTTG
>CAYZIX010000039.1:0-31679 GCA_964478395.1 uncultured Candidatus Solibacter sp. | reverse complement strand
ATACGCCGCAACGCCTGATCTTCAGCGGCGGCTGGAGTTTGCCGTTCTTCAAGAGTCATCCGAATCCGTTCGTCCGCCAGATCCTGGGCGGCTGGGACATGAACTCGATTGTCACGTTCCAGTCTGGCCTGCCGGTCAGCGCGCCGGGCTCGACGTTCTCCACTGGTGTCAACGCGAAGCTCGACAACCGAACCAACGCACGCTGGTTCAACACCTGCACGCTCACCACGGCTGGTGTGCGCCAGAATTGCGCCAGCACATCGGAAACTCCGGCCTGGCAGATTATGCCGGCCTATACGCTGCGTACGCTCAGCTCCTATTTGTCTAATATCCGAACGCAGCGCGCGCCGCTCGCCGACTTCAGCATGTTCAAGACCTTTACGATCTACGAACAGATGAAGCTGCAGTTCCGCGCCGAAGCCTTCAACCTCACCAACTCAGTGTGGTTCGGCTCGCCGAACGTGACTTCCACATCGTCGTCGTTTGGCGTAGTGACCACCGCCCAGTCCAACGACCCGCGCAACGTCCAATTGGCGTTGCGCCTGGTCTGGTAGCAACCCGCCCGCTTTACTGCCCGGCCGGCGCGCTTTGCCGGCCGGGCAGCACCTCGTTCAGCGCCCCCTGCCGGTATCCGTCCACGTCCAACGCCACATAGGTAAAGCCCAAGCTCTTGAACAGTTCAGAGAAGCGCGCGAACATCTCCGCCGTCATAGCCTGCGGCATCTCTTCCTTGCTGACTTCAATGCGCGCCAGCTTGTCGTGATAACGTACACGGAACTGGCGGAAGCCAAGCGCCTTCATGCCCTCCTCGGCCTGCTCTACACGCCCGATGGTCTCCGCCGTGACTGGTGTCCCGTACGGTATGCGCGAACTCAGGCAGGCTGCGGCCGGGCGGTCCCATGTTTCCAGACCGGCGATCCGCGATAGCGCGCGGATCTCCGCCTTCGTCAATCCAGCCTCCACCAGCGGCGCGCGCACGCCATGCACGCCAGCCGCCTGCTGGCCGGGCCGGTAGTCGCCCAGGTCGTCCTGATTGACCCCATAGATAAGCACAGCTCCGCCAAACGCGGGAGCGATCTCCTCCATGCGGCGGAACAGCTCATCCTTGCAGTGGAAGCAGCGGTCCGGGTTGTTGGCCGCATACGCTGGGTTAGCAAACTCTCGCGACGCCACTACCTCATACCGGATGCCATGCTTCGCGGCGAATTCCGCTGCGTCGCGCTTGTGCGACGCCGGCATGGAGGGTGAGTCCGCAGTGACAGCGACGGCCTTGTCGCCCAGAACCTGCCGCGCGGCCCAGGCCAGATAGGCCGAGTCCGTGCCACCCGAATAGGCCACCAATACATGCTTCAGTTCGCGCAGAACCTCGAACAGGCGCTCCTGCTTGGCAAGCAGAGTTCGCTCGTCCAGCACAGGCGGCGCGGCTAAGCTGACTAGTTCGGACATATTACTATTCTATCTGGCAGGCTGGAGTAGAATCGGCATGACGGGCAAAGAACGATCATGATCACAGCCATCATTCTGATCAACACCGCGCAGGGGCGCACGCCGGAAGTAGCACAGGCGCTCGTCGGCCTGCCAGGCATTGCGGAAGCCTACTCCGTGGCCGGGCCATACGACCTGGTGGCGATTGCGCGTGTCCGCCATCATGACGATCTTGCCGATCTGGTAGCCGGCCATGTGCAGAAAGTACCCGGCATTGAGGCCACCAATACGCTCATCGCCTTCCGCGCCTACAGCCAGCGCGACCTTGAAGCGATGTGGGACGTAGGTAACGAAACTCCGCTGCCGTAAGTTACATCTTTGATCTGTCTTTTCGACTGAAACTCCATACAGCACTCGTGCGTCCACTTGAATGAAAGCGGAAAGCCGCTGACAGAGTTTCAGCAGAAAGGAGCTGAGTCCGATGAAACGGCAGATCATTGTAATGCTCACAGTTGCGCTGGGCCTCTCTGGGATGGCCTTTGGCAAGGCCCGGACGCAGCCCACGCTGGAGGATCGCGTTCGCCACGAGTTGATAATGTTGCCGTATTACGGCGTTTTTGACAACCTTGCTTTCCGGGTTGACGGGAATAAAGTCACTCTTTTCGGAGAAGTGACCCGTCCAATTCTAAAGAGCGAGGCTGAAGCCGTGGTGCAAAGCGTGAACGGCGTCGCCAACGTCGACAACCGGATTGAAGTGTTGCCGCTGTCGCCTAACGACGACCGCATCCGTCTGGCCACCTATCGCGCGGTCTACAGCCAGCCCAGCCTGAACCGCTACGCGCTGAGTGCGCATCCGTCCATCCGGATTATCGTCCGTAATGGCGACGTCCAGTTGGAGGGCTCCGTGGCCAACACCATGGATCGCACCATCGCCGGGCTACAGGCCGGCGCCGTGCCGGGCGTCTTCACTGTCGCGAACAACCTTCGCGTTGATTGATCTCTCAGTCGCAGCGCAGCGCGTCTACTGGCTCCAGGCGCGCTGCGCGCCGGGCGGGCAAGTAGCAGGCCAGCAGCGCCACTGCCGCCAGCACACCGGCGGCCGCGCCCAGCACCAGCGGATCGCCCGGACGGACTTCGTTCAACAAACTTGCCAGCATGCGGCCGGCGCCCAGCGCGCCGGCCAATCCGGCAATCGCTCCCCACAAGGCCAATAGCGCACCCTGGCCTAGCACCTGCCCAAGCACGCGTCCGCGCGACGCGCCCAGCGCCATGCGAATGCCAATTTCACGCGTCCGTTGCGTCACCATGTACGCCAGCACGCCGTAAATGCCAATCGCCGCCAGCAGCGTCGCCAGTGCGGCGAAGCTCGTCACCAGCAAGCCGAGGAAACGCTGGCTTTGGGCATTCTCGTCGATCACGTCGTCCATCGTGCGCACCGAAGACAGCGCCAGGTTCGGATCGAGACCGGCCAATTGGCGGCGCACCTCGCCGGTCAGTCCGGCCGGCGGCAGCGTGGTGTGCAGCACCAGGTAGAAGCCGCTGCCACCGGTGAAGGCGTCGTATGCCTCCGGCACCGGCCGCTGCGTCAGGCCGACGCTGCGCACATCGCCCACTACGCCCACCACCTGGCGCCATGGCCCGCCGCCAATGGTGTACATCTGGCCTAGCGGGTCCGCCGCCGGCCAGAAAGCACGCACCATGGCCTGATTGACAACCACCGGGTAGACCATCGAGTCCACCACAGTTTGCGGTGGCCGTGCGCCGTCAGCAAATGCCTGACGCGCGCGGTCATCGAGTTCACGGGCCCGTTCCACGTCCGTCGCCGTCAGTAGACGGCCTTTCAGCAGCTTCACACCCAACGCGCGGAAGTAGTCGGGAGTTACTTCATGCGACTCCACCAATTGGCTGCTGCGCGTCGACACAGTCTGGCCGCGCAACTGGATGTAATAATTGCCGCCACCTTCCACGGGAAGGCGCGTGCTGATTGTCGCTGCGTCGACGCCCGGAATACGTTCGGCCCGCGCTAGCAAAGCCTCGGCAAAGCGCGCGCGTGGCGCACCTTCCTCGTAGTTTGACTTCGGCAGTTGGACCTCGGCTGTCCAGACGCCTGCCGTTCGTACGCCAACATCAATACCGCGCACACGCGTGAAGTCCTTCAACAGCAGCCCGGCCGAGGCGAGCAACACCAGGGAAAGCGCCATTTCGGCCACCACCAGCAGATCGGAAGTGAAACGCCTGCGCCGCGACGGGCTCACGGCACTGCCCGCACCACCTTTCAATTCGTCGTGCAGATCAGGCCGCGACGTACGCCATGCCGGTATGATCCCAAACAGCGCGCCGGTCAGCACAGCCAGTGCGAAGGTGAACGCCAGTACGCGCGCATCCAAATGAATCACGCTGAAGCGCGGAATGGAGACGCTCTTCGAATCAGCAAAAGCCGCAATCAGCCCCCAGGCCAGCCCCGTGCCCAGCACGCCGCCGGCCAGGGAAAGCGTCAAGCTCTCCGTCAGCAATTGACGAATCAAGCGCCAGCGGCCGGCGCCTAGCGCGCTGCGCACCGCCATCTCCTTCTGCCGCGCCACCGATCGCGCCAGCAGCAGGTTGGCCACATTCGCGCACGCAATCAGCAACACCAGCCCCACGGCGGACAACATCATCCACAGCGCGTCGCGCGAGCGCCCAATCAAGTCTTCGTGCAGCGGCACCACCTTGGCGCCCACCTTGTCGTTCGAATCCGGAAACTGCTTTTCCAGACGCGCCGCAATCACACTCAGATCGGCCTGCGCCTGCTGAACCGTCACACCCGGCTTCAGACGCCCGATGGCCGACGCCCAATGGCTGCCGCGCTGCCCCAGCCCCTTCGAACTCATGTCCATTGGCACCCACATCTGCGCGCGCGTGGTGTAGCGGAAATTCGCCGGCATCACGCCGACAATCGTGTACTTTTCGGCGTCCAGCAGCAGTGTGCGGCCCACCACGCGCGGATCGGCCGCAAAACGGCTGGTCCAGAGCGCGTAACTCAGCACCACCACGCGATCGCGGCCCGGCTGATCCTCGCCGCTTGCCCATGTCCGGCCCAGCATCGGCTCGACACCCAGCAGTTGAAAAAAGTTAGCTTCTGTCGGCAACGCCCGCACACGATCGGGTTGGCCCGTGCCGCTCAAATTCATCGAGCGGGGCCAGCCGAAAAATGTCATGTCGGTGAACGTGTGGTTCTGCGCCTTCCAATCGGCGTAATCAGGCCCAGCGAAGGGGTACTTGCCCGGCGCGGCCTCCGTCTCATAAAGCCGCACCAGCCGTTCGGGCTCGCGGAAATCGAGCGGCCTCAGCAGCACGGCGTGCACCAGACTGAAGATCGCCGTGTTGGCGCCAATACCAATGGCCAGCGTCAAAACTGCCACCACGGTGAACGCCGGCGCTTTGCCCAGATGACGTAGCGCGTAACGAAGATCCTCAAGAAGAGTGCGCATTTGTTTATTGATACGAACGGCACGGTAGTCTGTTGGCGTAAATTTTCGCGCGCAGCGCGATACTCAAGGGGTATGGACTCGATTGAAGCGCTGAAGACACGGCGTAGTGTGCGCGCCTACACGGACGAACCCATTGCGCGCGCGACGCTCGAAGAGCTAATCGACTGCGGCCGCCTGGCCGCCACCGCGCGTAATGAGCAGCCGTGGGAGTTTGTCGTCGTCACCGAGCCGGCGCTGCTCGCCAAAATTGCGGACGCGACGGACTATGGAAAATTCATCGCCCACGCCGCCGCCTGCATTTTGGTGTTCTGCCACGATGGCAAGTACTACCTGGAGGACGGCTCCGCGGCCAGCCAGAACATTCTCGTCGCGGCGCGTGCGTTGGGCCTGGGCGCCTGCTGGGTGGCCGGCGACAAGAAGCCGCACGTTGAAACAGTCCGCCGCATGGTGGGCGCGCCGGAGGACTGCCGCCTGGTCAGCCTGTTGTCAGTGGGCCATCCGGCCGAGTACCACGAAAAGACCAAGCGCCCGCTCGCCAACGTGCTGCACTGGCAGCGCTACTGATATAAAGTCCACATGGTTTCGAGCGCGCGCTACCAGCCCATCGACGCATTGCGCGGCATCATCATGATGCTGATGGCGATTGATCATGCCGTCGCCTTCATCGCCCGCCAGCACTCCATGGAATTCTGGGCTGGCGCGATGAGTGCCTATTCAAGCGCCATTCCCTTCCTGACGCGGCTGGTGACGCACCTGTGCGCGCCAGGCTTTTTCTTTCTCATGGGGGCGGGCGTTTACTGGTCGGGCGGCGTGCGGCGCACACTCCGGCGTGGACTGCTCATCCTGCTCGCCGGGCAGGCGCTCGAAACCCCGATCATTTTTCTTGAATCCCATCTGAAGCCCGCCACGGTCAGCCTTAGCTGGGTCACGGCGCCGCCGCCCATGGACGGCAGCACGCTGTATTGGGGCGTAATCGTTTTGTCGGAGCTCGGATTGGTGATGACGATCTGTGCTCTTTTACTGCGTCTGCCGCCGTGGACCTGGCTGACAGTGTCAGCGCTCTGTCTGATGACGACCAATTCGCTGTTGCCCGCGTCGGGAACGCCTGAGTCGTGGTGGATGGCCGTGCTGCTGGCGCCCGGGCTGGCGCAGCACATCATCGCGGTTTACCCAGTGATTCCCTGGCTGGCCGGCGCCGCCGCCGGAATGTATTTCGCGCGCTGGTGGCGCAACAATCCCGAACTGGCCGGGCGACGGGTTTTGATGCTAGGCGTGGCGCTTCTGGCCGTAGGCTTGGCTCTGCGCGCAGCAGGCGGCTGGGGCAACATCCGTTTGCCACGTGACTCGAGTTGGATTGAATTTTTGAACAACGTGAAGTATCCGCCCTCGGCGGTTTACTGGGCATTGGCTCTCGGCGCCGACCTGCTGATGCTCGGCGCACTCGTCCGCCTGCCTGATGTCTTCAAGTCGGCGCGGTCACCGTTGCTTGTCTTCGGGCAGACACCGCTGTTTTTCTATATCGTGCACTTCTACCTGCTGTTCCTCTGTGCGTTGGTCTTTTTCCGCGATGCTGCCTCGCTCGCTACCGCTTACACGGTGTGGGCCGGCGCTCTTGTTGTGTTGTATCCGCTTTGCGCGCGCTACCGCGCCTTCAAGCAGTCGCGCGCACCCAACTCGCTTTGGCGCATGTTCTGACCAGCAGTGAATCAGACACACGCTCAGCGGACTGCGCCATTGCCTGTGCCGCTGGACAGCCGTCCGGTTTCGTAAGCGACCGCCCCACCGGCAAGCAGCGCGGCAAATTGCAGCCGGTCCAACCACGAATATTCGTTTTGCGCCGCTGTCTTCCTCATCACCACAAAACGCTCGCGAAAGTTCAGCGTGCGGGTCGTGCACCAATGGCTGTAACGCGTGTGACTACGGCCGTAGACGGCGAGTTTCGCATACCAGGCCGAAATGCTGTCTATCTCCAAATGGCGGACAACCGCCGCCGGCAGGTGGCAGACCGCGTCCGCGCCGAATGTTTCGGCCACGCGGCAGAGGAACACCGTGTCCGCGCCACGCCCCACCTCCAGAAAGGGACCGCAACGCTCAAACACGTCGCGCCGCACGGCCATGTTGCCCGCATAGCCATAGTAGAGACGCTGGTCACGCCGCGCAAAAACGTAACTCGTTTTTTGATCCTCGTAGTCCGCTAGCATTCGCAGCGCCGGACGTTCGTTCGCATTGCGGACGCTGCCCAGCACCATGGCGGTGGACGGATCGGCAAACGCGTTCACAAACTGCTCCAACCAGCCGGAATCAGTCTCACAATCAGAGTCCGTGAAAGCCAGCCACTGGCCGCGCGCCTCGCCGATCCCCCGATTGCGCGCCACATAAGCGCTGGGCTCCGGCTCGCTGAAAACACGCACTTCCGGGTAGCTGCGAGCGATTTCAACCGACCCGTCCGTGGAGCCGTTATCGACCAGAATCACTTCCCAGCTACGTCCGGCGCAGCGCTGACCGCGCATCGCATCCAGACAACGCCGCAAATAGGGCGCCACATTCCGACATGGGATGATGACCGAAATATCCACGCCAATTGCAGCCTACCACTCATCCCGCCCGGCCGCGAGCCGGATTGCGCCAACGCAACTCCGCTAACATAGTGTTTTCATGCGCCGCCGTGAGTTCCTCTCCCTGCCCGCCGTGGCCGGACTGCCCACCGCTCAATCCCACCCAGCGCCTCGCCTGCACACAACTTTGCATCTGACGTCAGACCGCCCATTCGAAGAACTATCCCATCTCTGGCGTGCACGTAGTTTTAGCGATGCACGGCGCATCGCCGTGCGCGCGCATCCAGACTGGTGGCCATCACGGACGGAAACGCCAGACCGCTGGCAGGCCTGGGTTGAACTCTCAGACCAAAACGCCGTGCTGATTGTCTGCACTCCGCGCCAGACGCCACGGGAGCCACAATCCGGGCTCTGCACCACTGCGGTTCGCCTGCGCGAGGCGCTGCGGGCATAGAATAGATACTCGAACGAGTACCGATTTTATGCGCATCACTACTCTCCTGCTTGCCTTGGCCGTGCTACCGTTGACGGCCCAGACGCCCGCACCGGCGAGGATCAAAACGCTACTCATCACTGGTGGTCCGGTGGGAGGGCACGACTGGCAAACCGTGTCGCCGCTGCTCAAAAAGGCGCTCGAAGATACGGGCCGTTTTGACGTGCGCGTCACCGAAGATTTTCGCGGAGCGGGTCCGGAAACGCTCGCCGCCTACGACTTGGTCGTGATCAATTATTACGACGGCCGCAAGCATGAGTACGCCTGGGGCGAACGCGCTCAAAACGCGCTGATCAATTACGTCCGCTCGGGCAAGGGCTTGGTGATTTATCACTTCTCCGTGGCGTCGTTCCTCGAATGGCCTGAGTGGGAGAAAATGTGCGGCGGTAATTGGCGGCCCAATAACGGACACCACTCGGCGGCGCACGATTTCAAGGTGGATATCGACGATAGGAATCACCCCATCACGCGCGGCTATAAGAACGTTTTGCCGCAAGCCAACGACGAGCTTTACGCCAACCTGAAATGGCAGCCCGCCGGCACGTTTCACGTCTTGGCTAGCGCGTGGGACGAGCACAAGCTCTATGAAGGTAAGGCCAAGCAGCCCACGCCGGGCGAGGGCCTGCGCCACCCGATGCTCTGGACCATCGACTACGGCCAGGGCCGCATCTTCGGCACCGCGCTGGGCCACGACGGTCCGGCCGTGAAGACGCCGGCCTTCGTCTCCACTTTTGTGCGTGGCGCCGAGTGGGCCGCCACGGGCGCCGTGACCATTCCCATTCCGCCCCCGCTGGCCGCTGAAAAATCACCTGAGGCACCGCAGCCGCGGGCTGTCACGCCTGGCCCGCCGCCGTCTGACGCCATCGTGCTGTTCAACGGTAAGGACATGACCGGCTGGACCCGCCCCAACGGTCAGCCGAGCGGATGTGCCGCCGAGAACGGCGTGATGAATTGCACAACAGGCTCGGGTGACGCCGTCACCACCGCCAAGTTCGGTTCCATGCAGCTCCATTTGGAGTTTCAGATCCCCGCGATGCCCGAACAGAAGGGCCAGCTCCGCGGCAACAGCGGCGTCTACATACAGGGGCTCACCGAAGTGCAAGTGCTTGACGGCTATCAAAATCCAACCTACGCCGACGGCACCGTGGGCGCCATCTACAGCCAGTACGCGCCGCTGGTGAACGCCTCGCGCAAACCAACGGAGTGGTCCACCTACGACATCATTTACCACTCACCGCGTTGCACGGACCGCGGCGCCGAACTGGCGCCCGCCACGCTGACCGTGCTGCTGAACGGCGTGCTGGTGCAGGATCATGCCACACTCCGTTTCCAGAAGGGCATGTGCCAGCCCGGTCCGCTGCTGTTGCAGGACCACTCCGGCTTCCCCGGCGCGCCCCAAACCACCATGCGCTTCCGCAACCTCTGGTACCGGCCGCTCAACTAAACGTGAACGCACGTAAATGATTGAAAGATGAGCGCTCCGCGGCCGGAACGCTACAATGGATATGGGTGCTGCCGGCGCCCGCAAGATAGCTGTATCAGAACCAAGCTCTAGCTGCCGTGACCGAACTGACGCCCCAAGCCCCACTGTCTGCTCAGAACAAAGTACAGCCCTTCCGTTTTGCCGTCAGCGCAACGTTCACGGCAGAGCCGTTGGCGGCAGCGCTCACTTTCTGGGGCCGCCAGCTGGGCCTGCCGCTGGAAGTGAGTTTCGCGCCTTACAACCAGGTGGAGCAGACGCTGCTCAGTCCGCAAAGCGAGTTCGGCCAGAATACTCACGGCGTCAATGTCGTGCTCTGCCGCATTGAGGACTTGGCGCAGTTCGATCTATCCAACGGCGACGCCGCAGCCCAACTGGAGCACAACGCGCGCCAAATGGCCGCCACACTCACGCAAGCGGCCTCGCATTTAAATGTGCCGCTCGTCTTGTGCCTCTGCCCGGCGTCGCCGGAATACGCAGTACCGGAGGCCGTTGAGCAGATCTTCTCAACGCTCGCCGGTGTGCAGGTAATCGACGCGCGCGAGTTGGCCGCGCTTTATCCGGTGGATAGCTGGTACGATGCCGGCGCTGAGCGCATTGGCCGCATCCCTTATACCGAAACGTGGTTTGCCGCGCTGGCCACCATGTTGGTGCGGCGCGCGCGGGCGCTTTCCGTGCCGCCATACAAAGTCATCGCGGTCGACTGCGACAACACCCTATGGCGCGGCATCTGTGGGGAAGACGGTGCGGCCGGAGTGGAACTCGATCTACCCCGCCGGCGCCTTCAGGAATTGCTGCTGGAGCAGCGCGCCGCGGGCGTACTGCTGGTGTTGGCCAGCAAGAACAACGAGCAGGACGTCTTCGACACCTTCGCCGCGCACCCTGAATTTCCACTCGCGCTTAGCCATTTTGCAACTTGGCGGCTGAATTGGGCGTCGAAAGCCGTCAATCTCTCTGAGATGGCGGCTGAATTGAACGTCGGCCTGGATTCCTTCATCTTCCTGGACGACAATCCAAAGGAATGCGCTGAAGTCTCAGACTCCGCGCCCGAAGTGCTGACGCTCGCTTTACCCGAAAACGCACAGGATTTCGAGCCCTTCCTGCGCCACGTCTGGGCCTTTGACCGCCCGACGGTCACGGCCGAAGATCGCCAAAGAGCAGAGCGCATCGGCCAGTCAATTGAATTCTCGCGGCAGGCGCGCCACGCCGCCAGCCTCGACGAGTTCATTGCCGGTTTGAATCTGCGTGTCGACTTCCAACCGCTGGCGCCGGAACGCCTGTCCCGCGCCGCTCAGCTCACCGCGCGCACCAATCAGTTCAACTCCACGACTATCCGCCGTAGCGAGGCCGAATTGCAGGCGGTGATTGCCCAGCCTGGTTACGCCTGCTACACAGCCGAGGTGAGTGACCGTTTCGGCGATTATGGTCTGGTGGGCGTGGCGCTGGTGGCTACACGCGTCGATGAAGTCTATGTCGATACGCTGCTGCTTAGCTGCCGCGCGCTGGGCCGTGGCGTGGAGCACCGCATGTTGGCCTCTATCGCCGAAAAGGCGCTGGACCACGGCATTTACACCGTCAGCGTCGCCTTTCGGCCCACCCCCAGAAACACACCCGTACGCCACTTTCTCGACTCCATTCCTTGTGGGACGGCTTTCGAAGAAAATGGCGGCCTGCTTTACCGCTTCCCGGCCACTGAGCTGCAGGCCCTGCGCTGGAAGCCTTCCGCCGAGGTTCGTCCGGCCGCCGAAGCCCCGCCCGCGCCAAGCTCCACGCGGCCGCCCGCAATCGATTACGCCTATATCGCCACCGCATTGCGTACACCCGGGCAAGTACTGGCCGCCATGCGGCGCGAGGCGCGAGAGTCGCTCCAGACACCAGCCGGCCCGAACGCCCTGTCCACCGACGTCGAACGCCGCCTGGCCGCCATCTGGGAAGAACTTCTGCATAAGCCAGTTGTCTCCAACACAGCCAACTTTTTCGATCTCGGCGGACACTCGCTGCTGGCCGTTCTACTGCTGATGCGCATCAAGGACGAGCTCGGTGTCGAGTTGACGGTCGATGACGTTTATTCCGGCTCGTTGACGCTTGCCGACCTGTCTGCGACCATTGAGGCCCGGCAGTTGGGCGCGCTCGACCCTGATGAATATCAGGCGCTGCTGAGCGAGATCGAAGGCTTAAGCGACGATGAAGTCCGCGCGCTGCTCGACCGCGAGCAGCCGAACGAGTAAGTCCCATGCGTGTGTTGCTCACTTCCAACGCCACGCACCTTCCGCCGCGCGGCGGCTCCACACGGTCGAACCTCGCCTGGCTCTCGCACCTTGCTGGTGCGGGACACGCCTGCACGGTGGTTTGCCCGGCGCACGACGGCCAGCCGGACAATGTTGTTGACGATCACGGCATCCGCTTCCACTTAGTGCGCGATCTCAGTTTCCGCCCTGCGGAGCTGGGCCGCGTGATCCGCGCGGTGCAGCCCGACTGGGTGCTTGTATCGAGCGAAGATGTCACTCACGTGCTGCTGAATGAAGCGTCCACCGTGGCGCCGGGGCGCGTGATCTATCTGGCCCATACGCCGCAGTTCCTGCCCTTCGGCCCGGAAAGCTGGAACGCCGATGCGTCAGCCACTGACAAGGCGCGCGCCGCCGCGGGCGTCGTCGTCATTGGTCATCATATGGCCGGCTACGTCGAGCGCTATCTGGGGCGCCGCCCGGCCGTCATCCATCCGCCTATTTACGGCCAACCGCCTTACCGGCAGTTCGGCCGCTTCGGCTCCGGCGCCGTGCTGATGATCAACCCCTGCACAGTGAAGGGCCTCGATATCTTCCTGAAGCTGGCCGAGCGTTTTCCCGATATCGAGTTCGCCGCGCTGCGCGGCTGGGGCACCACTTCGGCCGACGCCGCCGCGCTCACCCGGCTCAAAAACACGCGTCTGCTTGAAAATGTTCCAAACATAGAAGAGGTGCTTTGTCAGGCACGCCTGTTGCTGATGCCGTCGGTCTGGTACGAGGGATTCGGCCTGATCGCGATGGAGGCGTTGCTGCGCGGCCTGCCCGTCATCTCCTCCAATTCGGGCGGCCTGGAGGAGGCCAAGCGCGGCACGGGCTACGTCGTGCCAGTCCGCCCAGTGGAGCGCTATGAGCAGGTTTTCGACGACACCCTCATGCCACGCGCCGTTGTTCCGGAGCAGGATATCGAGCCATGGGTCTCCGCGCTTGATCGTCTGCTGACCGACGAAGCTGAATATCACGCCGAGTCCGGGCGTTCACGCATTGCTGCCTTGGCGTTCGTCTCGAAACTCGACGCGGCCGATTTTGAACGTTATCTCGCCGCGCTGCCACTCGCCACGCAACCGCTGGCGGCGGCTCCGGCGGCACGCCCGCTGGACGCGGCCAAACGCGCGCTACTGCTGGCGCGGCTCAAGAAGAAGGGCCAATCATGAAGATCCTGCTGGCCCACAACTCCACCTATTTCCCTTCCCTCGGCGGCGGCGACAAGTCCAACCGCCTGCTGATGGAGGCGTTGGCCCGGCGCGGCCATCAGGTATTGGTGGCGACGCGCGTCGAACGCTTCGGCGACGAGGGCCACGCCGCCCTGCTGGCCGATCTGGCTGAGCGCGGTGTCGTGGGCATCTCGGAAGGTGATGGCGTGCGCTACAGCCTCGGCGGTGTCGAGGTACGCGCGCTTTCGCGCTCGCCCCAGTTGCGCGCCTTTTTCCAGTCGTTGATTGAGAGCTTCGATCCGGACATCATTATCACTTCCACGGACGACCCGGGCCAGCTCCTCTTCGACCTCGCCGTTCGCGCCCCCCGCGCACGCGTTGTCTACCTGGTCCGCGCGACCATCGCCGTGCCCTTCGGCCCCGACAGCTCAATGGTCAGCGCCGCCAAGACAGCCATGCTGGGCCGTGCCGATCTCGTCGTCGGCGTCAGTCACTACGTCGCCGGTTATGTCCGCGAGTGGAGCGGCATCGACGCCATTCACGTGCCCATCTCGCTGCTGGAGCCGGTGAAGGAATACCCTCTGCTGGGCCGCTTTGACAACCCGTATATCTCCATGGTGAACCCGTGCGCCGTGAAGGGCAGCTCCATCTTCCTGGAGTTGGCCGAGCGGATGCCGCAGGCGCGCTTCGCCGCTATCCCCACCTGGGGCACGCAGCCCGGCGAGTTGGCGGCCATGCAACGCCAGCCGAACATCACACTGATGGACCGCATGGACAACATCGACGGTCTACTCAAGCAGACCCGCGTCATGCTGGTGCCGAGCATCTGGGCCGAAGCGCGTTCGCGCGTTGTACTGGAAGCCATGTCGCGCGGCGTGCCGGTGCTGGCCAGTGACGTTGGCGGACTGCACGAGGCTAAGCTCGGCGTGCCTTATTTAGTGCGCGTCAACCCGATCGTCAAATACCTCCCTTCGGTCGATTCGAGCATGGTGCCGGTGGCCGAGGTCCCCAAGCAGGACGTCACGCCCTGGCAGCGCATCCTCGAACGTCTCATCACGGACAAGTCGCATTGGGAGGCGCTGGCGGCCGATTCGCGCCGCGCCGCGCTGGCCTACGCCGCCAATCTCAACGCGTTGCCCTTTGAGGCCGCGCTTGAGGCCACGCTCCGCAAGCCCAAGCGCCAGGCCTCCACGACGCCCAAAGTGGGGTTGAGCGAGGACAAGCGCCGTCTGCTGGCGCTGCGCCTGAAGCAGCGCGCCACCTCGGCTCGCCCCGAAACGCACCCTTGGTTTCCCGGTATCGAAGAGACATCATCTTCCAAGCTGCGCCTGTTCTGCCTGCCCTGGGCGGGTGGAGGCGCGCTGGCCTACCGGGCTTGGCGCGAGCCCTTGGCAGCCACGGCCGACGTCGTCCCGGTCCGCCTGCCGGGCCGTGAAACACGTGCCGCACAGCCGGCCTTCGAGCATATGGAGCCGCTTGTTGAAGCGCTGCTCGAACAGATACGCCCGTTCACCAACCGGCCCTTCTCCCTATTCGGGCACAGCATGGGCGCCGGCATCGCTTTTGAACTGACGCGCGCTCTGCGCAAGGCCGGCCTGCCGTTGCCGGTTTCGCTGCACGTTTCCGGCGCCCGCGCGCCACGCTATCGTCTGGACTGGACGCCGCCGCCGGAACCTTCTCTGCGCGATTTCATTGAAGATCTACGCCGCCTGGAGGGTTTCCCGCCTAGCGTGCTGAACAATCCTGAATTGCTGAAGCTCGCCCTTCCGGCGCTGTTGAGCGACGCGCGCCTGTACCGCTCTTACCGCTATACGCCCGGCGATCCGCTGCCGCTGCCGCTGTTCGCCTATGGCGGCGAGGCCGACCCGAACATCACGGCCGAGCACATGAACGCCTGGGGCGAGGAGTCGAGCGTTTTCTTCAAGCGCACCGAATTCCGCGGCGGCCACTTTTACCTTGAACCGTCGATGCACGCTCTGCTGGCCGCCCTGCGCGCCGACCTCGTCACTGCACTCGGCTAGTGAACGTCGGCGGGCTTCCAAAGGCTGATCATCTCGGCCGGATGCTCGCGCTCCCAACGCTCAAAACCGGCCCAATCCCGTACCCCGCCTTCAAGCACCGCCTGGTAAACCCGGATGCCGATCACCGGCTTGTCTTCTGGCGCCGCATCCTTGATGGCCAGGATGGCACGGCGCGTCTCCGGCGTGAGTACGCGCCCGATCCGCTCGGCCACATCCTCGAAAAAGCCGTCGAAACGCGACCCGGCCGGCATATGGATCATGTCAATCTGCCAACGCTCGCCGGCCTGCGGCTCGCAGATGGCGTGCCATTCAACGCAACAGTCCTCGGCGTCCAGCAGGTTGCGGCAGATCACCTCGCGCAGTTTGCCGCCTGCGGCCATGCGCGCCAGCGCCTCAAAGCCGGCCTCCATCCGAAACGGATCGGAATAGATGTGGAGATCAATGTCGTGCCGCCGTACTAGCAACCCGGTGCGCAGCGACCCGACCAGCTCCACGCGCGCTCCAGCCGCCTGCCAAGCCTCCACCACCTGCAATTCACTCATCACTTCGCGCGCCCGCCGGGCCAGCGCATCGGCCTTCTGTTCAAGATTTGGCAAGAGACTACTCCTCACGAAAAAACGGGCCGCTGCTCCGTAGAGCGGCGGCCCGTTTCGAACAATTGAATTCGAACTACATCTCCAATTGCGGACGGCCGGGCTCCGGCCAGTCGATGTGGAAGAACTTGCCACGCGGTTGGTCAGTACGCTCGTAGGTGTGCGCGCCGAAGAAGTCGCGTTGGCCCTGCAGCAGGTTCGCCGGCAGGCGTTCGGAGCGGTAGCTGTCGTAGTAGGCCAGCGCGCTGGCAAACGTCGGCACCGGCACGCCGTTCAATGCGGCCTCGGCTACCACTTGGCGCCAGTTGGTCTGGCAGCGGTCGATCTCGCTCTTGAAGTACGGATCCAGCAGCAGGTTGGCCAAATCGGCCTTCAGGTCGAAGGCGTCCTTGATCTTCTGCAGGAAGCGCGCGCGGATGATGCAGCCGCCGCGCCAGATCATCGCGATCTCACCGAACTTCAGCGTCCAGTTGTAGACCTTCTGCGCCTCGCGCATCAGCTGGAAGCCCTGCGCGTAGGAGCAGATCTTGGAGCAGTACAGGGCGTCGTGAATCGCCTGGATGAACGCCTTCCGGTCGCCCTTGAACGTCGGCGTGGGCCCCGTCAGAATCTTTGCGGCGGCCACGCGTTCGGCCTTGATAGCCGAGATGTAGCGCGCAAACACGCTGTCGGCGATGGTCGGCGCCGGCACGCCCAGATCCAGCGCGCTGCCGGACGTCCACTTGCCGGTGCCCTTCTGGCCGGCGGTGTCGAGGATGTAGTCCGCGATATTGCCGCCCGTCATGGGGTCCTTCTGCTTCAGAATGTCGGCCGTGATCTCGATCAGGAAGCTGTCGAGCACGCCCTTATTCCACTCGGTGAAAACCTCGCCGCACTCCTGCGAGCTCATCCCGAGCACGTTCTTCAGCATCCAGTAGGCTTCGCAGATCATCTGCATGTCGCCGTACTCGATGCCGTTGTGGCACATCTTGACGTAATGGCCCGCACCGTTCGGTCCAATGTAGGTGGCGCAGGGCACGCCGCCCACTACCGGCTTGCCGGCCGCCGCGCCTTCGAGCGGCTTGCCCGTTGTCGCGTCCACTTTGGCCGCAATCGCGTTCCAGATCGCTTCGATCGTCTTGTAGGCCGCTTCGTCGCCACCCGGCATCAGCGCCGGACCGAAACGCGCGCCCTCTTCACCGCCGCTCACGCCGGAGCCAATAAAGCGCAGCCCCTTGGCCTTCAGGTCGCGCTCGCGCCGGATGGTGTCGTTCCAGTTCGAGTTGCCACCATCGATGATGATGTCGTCCTTCTCGAGCAACGCTGCCAGTTGATCGATCACGGCGTCGGTGCCCGCACCGGCCTTCACCAGCAGAATGATGCGCCGCGGCCGCTTTAGCGATGCGACGAAGTCCTTCAGCTCGGCAAAACCGGCCAGCCCACCGGGCGTCGACTGGTTCTCAGCCACAAACTTCTGCATCGTCGCCGTCGTGCGGTTGTAGACCGAGATGCGGAAGCCGTGGTCGGCGATGTTCAATGCCAGGTTCTGGCCCATTACGGCCAAACCGACGAGACCGATATCGGAAAGTTGTTCACTCATGGAATTGTCCTTATCCGTGCACTACCGCTGAATGCGGGCCGACCCGCCCTCGGCAAACGCCTTCACCTGCTCCACGGTCGCCATCGTCGTGTCGCCCGGGAAGGTGGTCAGCAGCGCGCCATGCGCCCAACCGAGCTTCACCGCTTCTTCCGGTTCCGCGCCACTCAACAGACCATAGATAAAGCCCGACGCAAAGCCGTCGCCGCCGCCCACACGGTCGTGGATGGTCAACTCGCAGGTCGGGGCCGTATAGGTTTTGCCATCAATCCAGGCCACCGCACTCCAGCTGTGATGATTCGTGGAGTGGACCTCGCGCAACGTCGTCGCGACGACCTTCACCTTCGGATACTTCTTCGTCACGCTGTCGATCATGCCGAAAAAGACGCTCGGATCAAGCTTCGACTTCTTCGTCACTTCTGGACCGGGAATGCCAAGGCCCTTCTGCAGGTCCTCTTCATTGCCCACCAGCACATCGACGTTCTCGACAATCCTGGAAATCACCTCAACGGCCTTCTTCTCGCCGCCCCAGATGTTCCACAACTTGGCGCGGAAGTTCAGGTCGAAGCTGGTCACAGCCCCGGCCGCCTTGGCCGCCTTCATCGCTTCGATAATCACCTCGCCGGTCGTCTCGCTGAGCGCCGCAAAGATGCCACCGGAGTGGAACCAGCGCACACCACCGGCAAAAATCTCGTTCCAGTTGAAATCGCCCGGCTTCAACTGCGCCGCCGCTTCATTGCAGCGGTTGTAAAACACCACCGGTGCGCGCACGCCCAGACCGCGGTCGCTATACACCGTGGCCATATTCGGACCGTTCACGCCGTTGTGCTTGAAGCGCTTGTAAAATGGCTTCACGCCCATGGCGCGGACGCGCTCGGCAATCAGGTCGCCAATCGGATAGTCCACCATCGCCGTCGCGACGCCCGTATTCAGGCGGAAACAGTCGGCGAGGTTCGCTGCACAGTTGAACTCGCCGCCGCTGACGTGAATCAGGCACTCAGTCGCTTTGCGGAAGGGGATGATACCCGGATCAAGACGGTGGACCAGCGCACCGAGCGACACGAAATCAAGCGCCGCTGCGGGGCGGATTTGCAGGCCGTATTTCATTCTGCTCTCCCTGGGATAAGTGTTCTAGGGCGAACGCCAAACCCACTCCACTCTATCACACTGGCATGTCAATAAAACAGGGCTCGCAGGCCTGAATCTCCGCAACTCAGCCGGCCGCGCCGCCGCGCTTTCGCAGCAGAATTCCAATCAGCGGATTCTGCGCCAGACGCCTGCGGCCAAGCTCTCCAAATCGTGCTTTGGCGCGTGATTTCAGCAGCCGGAATTGCGTCTCGGTGAGGCTCATTTCCTCGCAGATCTGCTCCTGAGTCTGCTCATAGAGATAGAAGCGCGTCAGAATCTCCCGGTCCCGCCGGGAGATGCCGCGCAACACCTTCAACATCAGCTTGGTTTTCTGCTCCTGGATGGCGCGTTGCTCCGGATTTTGTCGTTGGTCCGGCACACGCCCGCCCATTTCAAGGTCGGTGAACTCACGCCGCGACTGCACAGCCTGATCGATAAAAGCCGCCACCTGCCGCCGGACCACGGTGCGGACAAAGCCCATCAGACGCTCCGGCTCACGCAATCCCCCGTTCTGGATCGCCTGAACAACAATCAGAAAAGTATCGTGAACCTTATCGTCCAGTTCCTGCGGCCCCAAATGGCGGCACAGGTAGTAGCGGATACCGCGCGAAAAAACACGGTACAGCTCCTCAAGTGCGGCCTGTTCGTTCGTCTTGATCCGTTCTACCAGAGACGACCAGCGTTCTGCTCCAAAGTCGCCTTGCGTATCGGTGCTGCGTTCCGCCCCGCTGCCAGGCCGCTGCCCGGACTCCGGTGAGCCGCCTTCCATCGGCGCGCTGTCAAACGGTTCATTCGAAGCGGAGTTCATCCTGGTCTACTCCTTACCGATCGCAAAATAAGTCGCCCAATAGCGCGGTTCCGCCCGCCAGCCGCCGTTCCGCAGCATGGCCAATTGAGCTTCACGCAACGACACAGCCGGCGCCTCCCCAGTGAGAATGGCTTGGTAAAAACTGCTGAATAGCACACCACTGTCGTCCGTGACCGGCCAAAGGCTGGCCACCACCGAACGCGCCCCGGCGGCCAGCCAGGCGCGTGTCAAACCCATCAACCCCGCCCCCGGCTGAATCGTGCCAAGACCGGAATTACAGCCGCTCAACACCACCAGACTTCCCGGTACCTGGAACGTGGAGACAAGATCCGTATTAATGCCGTCATGAACGCCGTCGGCGCGTAATGACAGCGCCAGAAATGCATCGTCCGGCCGCGGCACCGCCAGAAAACCGGGTCCATTGCCAGTGTGCTGGCGCAGCAGAAACTGGTTGTCCCCGCGTTGCAGCTGGACCACGTGTGTGGCGAAATGAACTGCCGCGACAGGCTGCCTCAGCGCCTCCTCCACGGCCCGCCCGCTGGCCGCCGGGCCGGTCAACTCACGCACCTCGGCCCCGGCCTGGCGCCATTGCGCCGAAATCCGTCTCACTTCGCCACCGCTTCCTACCAGACGAGGCAACTCAAAGCTCGGCTCCGGCTGCGGATCAGGCACCAGTGTGGGCAGTATCCAGAATGAAAGCAGCCCGCGGGAACTTGTCGTGCGTCTGGCAAAGCGTCCATCGGCACGATTGTGAATGGCATCGCCGACGGCCAGCAGACCGGCACGCTGTATACCCGATGGCGGATGACTAAGCCACACTGCTGTCGGCACGAGTAGTAGTGCCCTTTGCTCGACCAGATAACGGCTCCCGGCCGTCTCACATAGCGCCGCCAAAGGCGCTCGCAGTAACGCCTGGTCTGCCGAGATCAGCCACTCCGAACTTCCCAGGGCCTCACGGCCAAGACCGCCGAACATCGTCCGGTAAAGGTCCGCGCCCAACTTCCGTGCATCCGGCGCATTCGTATGTACAGCTTGGCGGAACTCCTCCAGACTTTGATTCAACTCCGTCCGGCCGGGCAGCGCACTGGCATGCAGTCCCTTCGCCGTCAGACTCCAGACATAGGAATGGGGCTCGGACAATAGAAAACTCAGTACGGCCTGTTCGGGTTTCAGCGAAACCTGCACTCGCCGCAGCAACGCGTCCGGCGGCAGATTGGACAGGTCTTCCAACTCGCCTCCACCGGCGCGCAGCTCCATTTCGGTTAACCGCGCCGTTAGTGCAGCACGCTTCCGGCTGGGCCTTTGATCCAGATTTGCGGCCACCTCCGCACGCCAATCAGACAGCAGGCGCGCATACTCGCCGCCCAGACGCTCGCGAATCCCCTGGCGGCTGGCCAGCAAGTGACGTAGGCTGACGGCGCGTCCCTGCTCCACCGCTGCCCAGGCTTCCAACATCAAGCCTTGATCATTCCGTGCTGCGGCGGCGCGCACCGCGGCGCCGGCAAAATCCTCGGCCAGAGTCCAGAGCGACACATCGGCCGCCACTTCCGCTGAATCCGACGGCAGCACGTCCTGACGCCACGCAAGCGCCAGACGCCAGGCCCGTCGCAACGTCGCCAGGGTCTCGTCCGGCCGGTTCAACGCCGCCAGCGCCTGGGCTTTGTCCTGTTCAATCATCCACGGCGGCACCGGGCTTGGCGCCGCGCGCCGCTGCTGCGCGGCACGTTCAAACCACTCCAGCGCTTCCTCCGCCCGCCCCTGCTCCATACGAAGCCGCCCGACGCGCATGTACAGATGATCCCGGTGCGGTAACCGGTAGAGCGTAACTATCCGAAACTCGTTGTTGAGCGCCATCTCAGCGCAGGCAGCATTTCTACCGGCTGAGCACAGCAGGCTTAAGTCGTCCCAAAGATGCCGTTCCGCACTGCGGTCTACTGACCGCTGCGCCACCGCCATGGCTTCATCCCAGAGCCCTAGCGCCTGCTCCGGATTACCGCGCCGCATAGCAAGGCTGACGCGTTGTGCATAGAGCTTGGCGGCATACGGACTTTCCGCGGGTAAGGCTGAAACAGCCTCGCGCAACGATTCCTCGGCCGCGTCACCGGCGCCCAGCAACGTGTACACCGAAGCCACGTTCAACGCCGCAACCGCCTGGAATTCACGTTCTCCGCAGTTCCGGGCCGCGTCGCGCGCGTGTACAAAACACTCCAACGCCGGCGCATAACGCAGCATGAGAAGGTTGGCCGCCCCGGCGTTATTCCATGCGCGAATCGCCCGGTGCGAATCGCTCGCGCAATTGGCAGCCAGGCGGTAGGCTCTTTCAGATTCGGCGTAGTGCTGTTTGGATATCCATTGATTACCCTCTTGGACGAGGGCCTCGGCATCGCACGCCGGGCGAGTCTGAGCGCACAAGCAAACGCCCGCCAGAAAGACGCAAGCCGTCCCTTGTTGTACGACGGAGTTCAGCCTTGGGCTCATCCTAAAACCCACTCCGGCCCGCCACTTCAGGCATTCTAGCTCTAGGAGTACTAATACCTTTAGTACTCCTAGATAGCATAACAGACGTTCCCCTAAGGGAGAAGCAGATTCCTGCTTTCAGATCGATGCGTGCGCTGTGGTCCGCACGATAAGTAGTTCAGCCTCCTAAGATTCCTCTCAGAAGTTCACAGTCGGCAGAATGATAATAATGGGCAAGCTGTCCATGTTCACCTCGGGTCTGGGACGAATCCCCGACCCGCACACAGCCTACCGTGCCCCCCTCACCGTATCGGGAGTATTACCATAAACGACTGATTACAGACGGAATATTTCTTTTTTGACGCTGTCACCGGCCCTTTTTGGGCACGCCGTTGCGCCTTGATTCTCTGGCGCTGCACCAATTCCCAGAAAAATTCTGAGACTCATCGTCGTGGCCGGCCGGGCATACCTCAAGCGGGCCCAGGACCAACAAGTTATAGGTGACCCCGGCTCTGCACACCGCCCGGCCATAGATAATCCACATAGGGAATGCGGTTAATATTACGCCCGGGATACCGCTCTAATATGGGTGAAGGCTAGGCCACGTATTCCCGAATCAGCCGCACGTTCTCGGGCGGCGTTTCCAGCGGCAGGCAGCCGGTACCCAGCAGGCAGTTTTTGCGGCCGTCGGCGATGGCCAGGATGCGGTCCACCTCGGCATAGATCCGCTGCGTGTCATCACAGGCGACAATGCCCGGATCCATGTTGATGCGCACGTTGACGTGCGGATGCGTGGTGCACAGGCGGTCGACGAACTTCTGCTGGTCGGTTTCCACGTTCGACACCACATAGCTGGTGCCAGTGGACAGGATATCGTCAAGGATTTTGAAGGTGTTGCCGCCCATGATGCACGGCACGGCGTGGCCGACGATGCCGGCGGTAAGCTCCAGAATGTGGCGCAGCGCGGGCAGCTCCACGTTGTGGAACTGGCGCGGCGACAGCAGCGGCGGCGCGGCGGCCGACTCAAAGAACGCCACGTCCAGACCAGCGGCGGCAATGGCGCGCGTAAAGGCGCACTGGTTCTCGGCCAGTTGCATCAACCAGCGCGCGACGTCTTCCGGACGCGTGGCGGCGTCCTCGCAAAGATGACTGATGCCGCGTAAATTGAAGGCGATGGAGAACGGACCGGCCACCGGAATGCGCACATCCGCCTCGGGCAAAGCGTCCTTTAGACGGCGGCCAACGTCAATAATCATCGCCAACCGGCCGTCGCGCTGGACGTCGAACGGGGCTATCTCCAGCGCCTCTTCCAGCGTGGCAAACAGCGGATGCAGCACGGCTGGCGTGCCCACGCCACCGGGCACCTCGATGTGCGCGCCGTAGGCTTCCGCTTCCAGGTTGTAAATGTCGATGCCGACAACAATCGGCGTGTGGCGGTATTCCAGCCAGGCGTCGCGGTGACCGCGGAAAATCAGCTCCGCATCGCGCGAAACCTCCCACGGGGTACGGCCGACAAAGCGCGCGGCATGTTCATAAACGGCGGGGTTGAATGGAATCTTCACGGTGTTTCGACTTCCATCGTATCGAAGCTCGAAGAGATACGGGCGCGGAACACCGAAAGCCGGGCATCGGCATTGTGGTACGCACCGGGCGCAAGGCCCGCCTTACGCGACAGCGCTTCGAGAAACCACTCCGCTGTACAGCTGTGCTCGCGCGCCACCTGCGGCAGCAGCAACGCACGGCGGCCAGCGTAATCGAGCAGCGCGCCGTGCTCGCCCAGCCTGAAACGGCTTTCGTCCGCAATCCGCTTGAACGGCGTTAACACGGAGACTTCCACCTCGATGCGCTCCGGCAGCGGGCGGTCGTGCTCAAAGCGCGGATCGCGCAGCGCGGCATCCAGCGCCAGTTCCGGAACGCTACGCCCGAGCGGCGCCGTGCGGTCCAGGCGCCCCAGGCACCCCAGCAGTTCCCCGCCCGCGTGCAGGCTCACAAAGACTCCGGCGCGCCGCTCCGTGCCCTGCGCCATGGTTTCAATGCGGTGCTCCTCGCCAGTCTCACGCAGGTTGCGTACGGTGTCACAGGCGCTTTCGAGCAGCGCCCGCAGGGCTTCCGGCGCCGGGTAGAACGCGCTCTCCGGACGGATGGCGATTGCGCCGTAGCCCACCGAGTTGCGAAAGTCACCCGTGATCTCGCCGGAGTGCTGGGCGTCCAAGCACTCGGCGAACAGCTCCTCACCACCGAGTTGAGCCAGCGTCTCCAGCGCCAGCGCCACCGGCTCCACGCCGCACAGAGTAGCCCGGCGCGCACGCAGCGTCCCGATGAACAGCCGTGCATCCAGGCTCGAAATAGCTTCAATGAGCTCGTCGTCCAGCGCGCGGAGTTCCCCCCGCGTGGAACGGTCGTGTGGGAACGGCAGGTAGCCGAACGAGGGGCCGTAATGGGTGAGATCGGTGGAAACCAGCAGCACATCGCCCGGCTCCAGACGACCGGCCAGCGCTGTGGCGGCGCGCGACCGCTCATCCACGCTCATGCGCCCGGCGTACAGCGGCACAATCGGCACATCGGGCACGGAGGCGCGCAGCAGCGGCAACTGAATTTCAATGGAGTGGTCAAACGCTTCGCGCTCGACGCCCAACGCGGAGGCGGTGGCGCGATCCACCGTGATCTTTCCGGAAGGCGTGACGTAGGCGTCCACGGCGGGACTCGTAATGCCCTCCCAGCCGCCCGAGTGCAGGAAACCAAGGACGAAAATGCGCTGCGGCGGCGCCGCCTTCAGCGCGCGGTACACAGCCGATGCCACCGTGCCGGAATACTCCAGCCCGGCGTGTGGAACCACGTAGGCGCGAGCACGCGCCGGCGTCATCGCGCCACAGCGTTGGCGGGACTGCGCAAACAGGCGTTCAATCAGCTTGTCGAGTTCATCCGGCCGCCCCGGATACCACATGCCCGCAAACGTCGAGTGATGCTCAATCGTCATCGCAGTTCATCCCCAGAAACCCGCAATCGCCTGCTGGCAGCGCGGGCAGCGCCCTCGCGCCAGGCGATTGGCCACGACATGAAAGCCGCGCCGCTCAATCAGCGGCTCAAAACATTTCGGGCAGTGTGTGTTTTCGAGCCCCGCGTCGCCCTGGGCCAGGTTGCCGGCATAGACGTAGCGCAGCCCGGACCGCCGGCCGATGTCGACGGCGCGGCGAAGCTGGTCGGTCGGCGTCGCCGGCCGGTCCCGCATCTCGTGGTCGGGATGAAAAGCCGTCACGTGCCAGGGGATGTCGGGCGAGACGCCGGCCAGAAATTCGGCCATGCGGCCAAGCTCGCCGTCGGAGTCGTTGAACTCTGGCACCACTAGCGTCACCACTTCCACCCAGAAGCCGCGTTCAACCGCCCCTTGAATGGTGTCGAGCACGGGCTGCCGCCGTCCGCCCAGTTCCCGGTACCGCTCGTCGTCGAAGGCCTTCAGATCGATCTTGAGCAGATCCATGTGCGGCCGCAGATAGTCGAGCGCCTGCGGCGTGGCAAAACCGTTCGACACCATGCCCGTGGCCAGGCCCGCCTGCCGCGCCGCACGGAATACCTCCACGGCCCACTCCGCCGTGATCAGTGGCTCGTTATAGGTGCTGATCATCGATCGCGCGCCGCGTTCGACGGCCAGGTGAACCAATTCGGCGGGCTCAATCCGGGTGATATCGTCGGTGTGGCTCGACCGGCGCGGCGCTTGCGACGAGTACCAGTTCTGGCAGAAGGCGCAGTGGAAGTTGCAGCCCAGCATGCCGAAGCTCATGGCGCCGCTGGCGGGCAACGCGTGATAGAAGGGCTTTTTCTCAATGGGGTCGCAGTGCGCGCCGTTCACGTAGCCGCGTGGAACCATTAGCGTGCCCCCGTGGTTCCAGCGCAATTGGCAGATTCCCGCCGCGCCCGCAGACAGCGAGCATAAATGCGCACAGGCGGTGCAGCGTATGCGGCCGTCGGCCAGCGTTTCACACAATGCGCCAGCCGCGGCTGGCGCCTCAAGCGGAGCTAACGGCATAGCGGTCCCACCCCATAATAGACCCGGTGCGTTGCCGCGCCGCATAAAACGATGGTAGCGTCACAGGCAGGAGAAGATGATGTATCGCGTTTTTATGCTGGCGATGATCCTGGTAGGCGTTGCCGGGGCCGGCGAGAAGATCGGCTTCGAGGCCGCGCCCGGGCACATTGACGTCACGGCCGCCGGCCGCCCGTTCGCCACTTTCTACGACGGCCACGGCTGGCCGCAGCCCTTCCTGCATGGGTTACGGGCCTCCACGGGCCAGACGGTGACGCGCGCCTACCCGGTGGAGCAGACACCCGGCGAAAGCATCGATCACCACTGGCACCACGGCCTCTGGTGGGCCCACGGCGACATCAACGGGGTCGATTTCTGGCGCGACAAGGGCGCACAAACCACCGGGCGCATCGTCCTCCACGGAAAACTCAAGATCAAGCGGGACGCCATCTCCGGGCTCTACGATCTCGTCACGCCCGCCGGCGAGACACTGGGCACGGTGGAGCAGGCATTTCACTTCGCGGTGCATGGCGCACTGCGGATCATCGACGTTCAGATCACCATCAACGCTGACCACAAAACGGCGCTCAAGTTCGGCGACACGGAAGAGGGCGCGCTCGGCATCCGGTTGCGCGACGAGTTCCGTGAAGATCGTGGCACGGCCATCATCAACTCTGAAGGCGCTAGCGGCACGCGCAAGGTCTGGGGCCAACGCGCCGCGTGGGTGGACTATTCGTCGAAGGTGGAGGATCAGGCGCTGGGCGTCGCAATCTTCGATCATCCGGCGAATCCGAAGCATCCCACCTTCTGGCACGCGCGTGGCTACGGGCTATGTGCGGCCAATCCCTTCGGCGAGCACGATTTTATGAAGGATAAGACGCGCGACGGCTCGCTGACGCTCGATGCGGGGAAGACAATGACGTTTCGCTACCGCGTGGTGGTCCACCCGGGCGCCGGTGATCCGGCGCTGATCAAAGAGTGGTACGGCGAATGGGCGCGCACGAAATAACGCGGCGCGACCTTCTGGCTGCGGCCGTTGTGGCCCGGCATGAGTCGTTTACACAATACCTGCCCGGTTTCAGCGCCGTACCCACGCCGGACGTGGTCTCCGCCATCCCCGACGAAAAGGCCGGGGAATGGTTAAAACAGAACGTGCCGCTTTTGTCCTGCCCGGACAAGGAAGTCGAAAAGACCTACTATTACCGCTGGTGGACCCTGCGCAAGCACATCCGCCAAACGCCCCAAGGCTACATCTTCACTGAATTTCTCCGTCCCGTGAAACACGCGACAGATTACAACGCCATCAGTTGCGCGTTGGGCCATCACGTGGCCGAGGCGCGTTGGCTCAAGGACCCTCGCTATCTGGACGGCTATCTGAACTTCTGGCTGCACGGCGGGGAAAATGGCGGACTGCAACGCGCCTTTCACCAATACAGCGGCTGGGCGGCGGCGGCTGTGCTCGACCGCTACAAGGTGGACGGCCGGCGTGAGCAGTTGAAGGAGCACTACGGCGCGCTGGTGGCCAGCTACCACCTGTGGGAGAAGGACCGTCTGGCCGATGACGGCTTGTTCTGGCAGTACGACGTGCGCGACGGTATGGAGGAATCCATCAGCGGCGGCCGCAAGGTGCGCAACCGCCGTCCGTCCATCAACAGCTACATGTACGGCAACGCGCTCGCACTGAATTGGATTTCGGCTTCGGTCGACCGGCCCGATCACATCAACATGGCGGTGGAATTCCACGACAAAGCCGCCAAGCTGCGCGCTTTGGTGGAAGAGCGGCTCTGGAACAAGGATCAACAATTCTTCGAAACTTTGCTTGAAACAGGACCCTCGGCCAATGTTCGCGAAGCGATCGGCTTCACCCCCTGGATGTTTCACCTGCCCGCCCCTGGGCGTGGCTATGAAGCGGCGTGGCGCCAGTTGCGCGACCGCCAGTGCTTCTGGGGTGACTACGGCCCAACCACGGCCGAGCGCCGGCATCCTCGTTTCGGCATTTTCAGCAAGGGCGATGATTGCCAGTGGAACGGCCCAAGCTGGCCGTTTGCGACGTCCATCACGCTGAACGCGCTGGCCAACGTCATCCGCGATTACCGACAGAATGTTGTGAGCGCGCGCGACTACTACGCCACATTCATGGCCTACACACGCTCGCAACGATTGAAGCTCGACGACGGGCGCGTGGTGCCATGGATCGACGAGAATCTTCACCCCGACACGGGCGTCTGGTGGGCGCGCGAGTTGAAGCGGCGCAAGGGTGATACCAAAGAGCGCGGCCAGCACTACAACCACTCCACCTACTGCGACCTGGTGATCAGCGGCCTCATTGGCCTGCGTCCGCGCACGGATGACGTGGTGGAAGTACACCCGCTGTTACCCGAAAACACGTGGAGCTGGTTTTGTTTGGAGCGAATTCCCTACAAAGGCCATAGCCTGACCATCAGCTACGACCGCGCCGGACTACGGATTGAGGATGACGGCAAAGAAATCGCCCGCTCCAAGCGCCTGGGGCGGCTGAGCGGGCGACTGCGAAATACCTGAACTCCAGCGTTCTTCCGTCCTCCAACGAGCCGCGCGCGTCAGCAAGCGGACCCGCGCCTCTTTGCGCTCCGTTCCAGCCTCCGCCCTGTGGCTTCTCCGCGTTCGGCATCACAGCGAGCCGCACGGGCAAGGCTTTTGACCTGCGGCTTCAGCCGCAGGCTCCCCAGTGCCTTCCCGCGCACATCCTCGTTGCCGCTCGCGAAATGAATTCGGCCCCACGGTTACAACCGCAGTTGACCTCGCAATTAGGCCGTTAATTCGCCCCTGTCATCCTTCTGACTTCCAAGTGGCGCGTCAGGAACAATCCGGAATTCGGTGCTTCAGGTAGCAACACTTCAAGACCACGTATCAGGAATAGGATAGTGCGGATCTGAATGCGCATCGACCACAGCCTGCCATGGCCGGCACTACCACAGCACGTCGATCGCGGTTTAATGGTTCAAAATGGTGGACTCTGAACCCCGAATGAAAGCAGCCGACCTAATCATCCGATTTCGGGACGGTCACATAACGAATTTTGACTTTGACGAATCCTGGCCACACTATGACAGGCGGGACCGTGGTCTGAAGGCAGTTCAGACAATGCTGTGGCGATCCTACAGCGACGTCCACGAGCATACTCTTACTGAAGAGGGGCACCAACTGAGTCCCGAACTGCACGAACTCTTTGATCGCTGCGCTTTGTTTTTGCGAACGGATCTCGAGTATGAGTGGCCGTATGATAACTTCATCGGCATCGGCGGACTTGGAATTTTCGGGCGAATCCTGACACTCGGGCTCTCTACTTTTCTGGATCGAGCAATACAAAAACGCGAGGAGCAGAGGCTGACGCAAATGCTTGTGATCGGCACAGAGGCAGCATGGCCGTTCATCTCAGTTACTGATTACGAACGTCACCGCTGCTCACTTTGAGGCCGACCACACTTCTCAGGTTTGGGCGTGCCGCCGATGGCGCAAAGAGGGGGTGCCGGACAGTACGCCTAGGTCCGCTTGATCCCTCCGGATTGCGTCCCATTCAGAGGCGGCCTTGACCACGATCCCGAAGACAAGTCCCGGTCTTGTTCAGCGTGCTCGATCTGCTCGCCTACGCCTTCGGCATTGCCTGCTTGGCCGCCCTCGATCGCGCTCTTGTTCGCTGTTCGTTGCGGCAACGAGCCGCGACCGTCAGGGAGCGGTTGCGTGGGCAACGCTTTTGACCTGCGGCGTTAGCCGCAGGCTTCCCAACGCCTTCCTGCGCACCTCCTCATTGCCGCTCGCGAAATGAACTCGATCCTGCGGTCACTGCCGCCGTTGAATATCGTAATCGGCTGTTGACTGGCCACACCGGCATCCTTCTGACTTCCAAGTGACCCGCAAACCGGGCGTAATCGGCGGATGCACGCCGGCCTCCCGTTTCTAGTCCAAAACGAATACAGATCGCGCCTCGCGCAACGAGACACGGGGCGATGTTACAGTCGGCTACGTGAGGGAATCGCACCCATCATCAGTTGCCGATCCGCACGCAACAAATGGGACCGCTGATAGACCCGTCTGTTCCAAGACGAACTTCTGGGCCGCAAGTGAAACGATGCGGTCAAACCATGGCACAGGTGGAACCTCCGGCGGTTTCAAGGGATTCAATAGCATCTGACCGAAGCGAATATTGGGGCTGGTGCCAACCGCAACGCTTGCGGGAAAGCCCAGTCCGCCATGCAGGTTTCCGGATCGCGCAGTGTAGATAAGGCCGAGCTTCTTCTCCGTTTCCTCCACCGATGGGCAGAAGTGCTGGGGCAGCATGAATACCGCATCCTTTGCGGCGAGGTCTGCCGGACTGACGCGATCCATCAGGAATTTGGTGAATTTGCGCTTCGTCCACGCCATGCCCTTGCAGGCGAGAAGCGCGAGGCGATTCGCTTGAATGTCGTCCAGCCCATATGTCTTCGCCTGCCGCTGGACCTCGGCTTTCACAGCCAGCTTTTCGGCATCATCCGGTTCGAAGGTCTCAAGCGCCGCACTGGCGAGCGTCTCAACGGTTGAGATCAGCAGTTGGTAGGCAATATCCGCACGAGTCTCAATGAGCTCCAGTGCGGTCCGATAGAGACGGCTCGCGGATACGATAGCTCTGGCGGCGGCTGCCGTTGGAAGCTTCGTAAGGAATTCGCCGAGCGCCGCATCATCCACGCCGACTGGTGGTGGAGCGTTATCGATCACCTTTTGTCCTTCAAATGAGGTTATGACTGTCGCTGGGCGCGATTTCCACGCTGACCCGCGCCAATCTGACGCGATGGGCGCCGGCACATCCGACAAATAGGAACCGCACGCGTCCCGGTCTCCAGGCACTTCGGAATATTGCTCTCGCGTCTTGACGTAGGGCACAACAAGCCGCCGAGCCAGCAGGCTCAAAATCGAACACAAATCCTCGACCACCTCGTCGTCCGGCAGAAACCTCCTCAAGCAAGAGAACTGCCCCTCCGATTCTTGCTCCGTCACGAAGGGCAACGCCAACCTGATACAGAGTTCCTGCGGATAGGCCTCGAAAGGTTGGCTAGCGACAAACAGCTCAAAGGGCTCACGAAGCAGGACGCGCGTGACGTCGCTCTTACGCCAGTCGCAAGCGATAACACGACGATTGTATAGCTCGCCGCTGCACAGCAAGCGATGTTCGACGCGGACGTTTCCAGTGCTCGTATTTGCGGCGGATCTTAGAAAATCCAATAGGTACATGGCATCTACCTTGACGAGTCTAACCGAGCGTTCGATAGAGCTGGGAGAAAATCACAGGACTGGGGGGCATGATTCGTTCCGCTGGGGATTGCCTTGGTCGTGTGGTCAGCGATCCGGAAGCCAAGCTCGCTCCGCATTTGTCCGCCCGGCATCTCCGCCTGTTTTCGCCCTCGTCCAGAAGGTCGATAACAACCAATATCTGCTGTGTTATCAGTGGCCTCCGTCCAAACCCTTGCTCTATACGCCTGCTATCCTCGAAGTAGAAAGGCAGATCCGTCCTCCCGGGCGGCTCTGCCTTTACTATTTTCACGGGAGTTTCTCACCATGGCCACCGCCGCCCAAATCACGGCCAACCGACTCAACGCCCAGCATTCCACTGGCCCCCGCACCGCCGAGGGCAAAGCTCGCTCCTCAGCCAACGGCCTGAAAACCGGTTATTGCGCGAAAACCCTCCACGTGCCCGATCATTTACGTGCTGAATTCGAGGCCTATCGCCGCGATTTAATCGCGGATACTCACCCGGAAGGCGCCATTGAGAACGAGTATTTCAACCGCCTCATGCTCCACGGCTGGAATCTCGTCCGCATCCGGCTCTCGGAAACCCAGCTCTCGCTCGACGCCGCCGAGGCCGGCCGCAACCCCGCCGCCGACCCCGAACTCCGCCTGCTCACGCGCTATCGCCGCGAGTTGGAGCACGCCTACGACCGCGCCGTGAAGGCCCTCCGCGAGCTTCAGACGCAGCGCGCCGCGCTCCTCCAGCAGAACGCCGAAGCCATCGCCACGGTCGCTTCCATCACGCCGCTCGCGTCCATCACTGAGCTGACGAATATCACCGACCCGTTCCTGCGCACCTGCGATCAAGTCCGCCGCGACAGCGACTTCACGCCCAACCGCGCCGCCGCCGTCCGGCGCGTTCTCGGCGTCTGGGCGAGCCCCGAATTCCAGTCCAAATGCGCGGCTCCGGAAAGCGCC